>NZ_JACIFT010000013.1:0-221423 GCF_014197575.1 Rhizobium sp. BK538 | reverse complement strand
GCCTGCAGGTAGCGACGGATCAGTCGCAGTCCGGATACCATCCAGGTCAAACGGTGCCCTCCCACGACGCGCCATGCCTCGCGCACAACGAAAAAGCCGCCGGTCTTCCGGCGGCTTTCGATCAGTTCTGCCTCTCGGCTCAGTTGCGCGAGGCGACTGGGCGTACGAGGGCCGTCACGCGACGGATGGTAACGCGGCGGTTTTCCTGGTTCGGCCCCTGCGTATTGACCTTGAGGTAACGCTCGCCGTAGCCCTGTGTTGCCAGGTTTTCAGGCGGGATGCCGTAGACGTCAGTCATGACGTTCGCCACCGCCTCTGCGCGCTGGTCCGACAGGACGAGGTTGCTCTGGTCGGAGCCGACAGCGTCCGTGTGACCTTCGATCAGGAAGGTTTCCGACGGGTCCTTGCGCAGCACCTCGTTAATCGCATCGGCAACCTTGCGCAGGCTGCGCGCCTGGCTCATCGGGATCTCGGCACTACCCGTCGCAAAGGTGATCGTATCGAGGTCGATACGACGTACCTTGTCGCGGATACGGGCCGAATACTTCACCTCATCCAACGAATAGACACGCTCCACCGGCTCCACAGGTGGTTCGCGCAGGAAGTCGTAATAGTCGCGGTCGTCGTCGCTGCTCGTGTCCATGATGTAGTCATCAAGCGGAATGCGCAGGCGCATCGGCGGCAGATCACGGCCCGGATCCTCGAAGTAGCCGCGGTCCGGATCTTCATAGAGGTCGGGCGAATAGTAGAGCACGGACTCACGCCCGCGATTGTCGACGCGCGACCGCTGAATGATGTCGCCATAACGGTTACGGATCGTCACGATCTGATAGCCGTCACGGTCGATCGTCTCGCGGTAACGGTCCCGCGGCAGCTGCTCGTAGATCGGACGTTCGCCATCCCGCAGGAAGCGCCGGTCGTCATCACCGCGAATGATCGTCTGGTTGTTGATCTGGATGATCACGCGATTGTCGTCGCCGCGCTCGCCGAAGCGTGCGCCTTCCGGCTGTTCGAACTGCGGACGCCTGTCGAGACGCTGGCCCTGTTCGCTGGTGACGGCTTCGATCCTGATCGGGGCGGCCTTGGCGCCTTCTGTTATGATCTGGGCGTCAGCGTCGGATTTCGGAACGCGGAAATTCTGCTCCTGGCCACGCTGCCTGTCACGATCGCGACGGGACTGGATGCCACCGGAGCGGTCGGCGTCCTTGTCGCTATCGAGAACGGCGGCACCGTTCTCAACCGGCAAAACGACGGTCTCCGTGCTCTTGCTCGGATCCGCGGCAATTTCCTTGCGACGCTCGAGTTCCTTGGGCGTGATCTTCTCCGGTGCCGGGATAGCCTGCTCGGCCTGGCCCGTTACCGGCTGATCGGTTGGTGCGCCGTTTGGCTGAGCCGGGATTTGTTCGCCCTGCTGAGGTGCGGGCACCTGCTCGCCTTGCTGCTGGGTCGGCTGTGTGCCGCCAGGCTCGGCCTCTGTCGCAGGCTCCTGTGCGGGAACTGGCGGCTTTTCGGCTGTCGGAGCTTCCAGTGGCTTCGGAGCCTTTTCGGGCGCCGGCGATTCCTGTGGAACGGGTGTCTGTTCCGCTGTCGGCTTTTGCGTTTCCTGCTGCTGCGTTTCAGCGGCGGCCGGCTTCTTGCGCGGCTTTACCGGCTGTTCGGAACCTTCAGTCGCCTGCTGTTTGCCTCCCTTACCCTTGGGCTGCGACTCTTCACCCTGCGGCTGAGCCTGCTCCTGCTGCGGGGCGACCTGTTCTGTCTGGGGCTGCGGCGCGGCCTCCTGTTGCGATGGCTGTTTGTCGCGCTTATTTCGACGCGGCTTTTCCTGGTTGTCCGCGGGTTGCTGTTCCTGAGCCGGAGCTACCTGCTCCTGCGGAGCGGCGGGCTCTGCCTGCTCGGCAGCGGGCTGGCGCTTCTTGCGCGGCTTTTCGACGGGAGCTTCTTCCTGCTGCTGAGACTGTTGTTCGGCGGCAGGTTCTTGCTGGCGGCGCGGCTTCTCGGCCGGTGCTGCCTGTTGCTCGGGCTGCGCTTCGGCTGCCGGCTCAGGCTGCTTGCGGGGCTTTTCGGCAGGCGCTTCCTGCTGTTGCTGCGGCTGCTCGGCAGGGGCTTCCTGTTGTTGTGGCTGCTCCTGGGCCGCTGGCGCCTGTTGCTCGCCGCCACCATCCTGTTGTTTCCGCCGCTTCTTCAGAATCTCTTCGTCTGAAGGTGCTGCATCCTGCGCAACCTCGAAGCTGCCCGCGACCGCCTCCGGCGCCGTGCGAACCTGCTCAACGCTGGCAACCGCGGCAAAAGAATGCACTGGGGGCATTACAAGCGACAGCGACAACAGCGGAAAGGCGGCACTGGCAAACAATCTGGATTTCATTCCCATAGGGGCTCCTCGTTGACTTTATGTTTTTGAGACGCAGTCGTGGCCACGTCCGATTTTGGGGCAATCACCCGCGGCGAAAACCGCGCGAGGACTGCATTTGTTCCACGAGTTTTAGGAACTGGACTATTAACCCGGTATGAATGTGGCAGTGCGGCATTGTTCATCTTCGCCATAGCTGACCCTTCGCCGCGCCCCTCCGATTCCAGTTGCAATTCCATAGAAAAAGGGTTGAGTATCGCGTCAAGGCAGTGCCCAGCATCGCCCTGCTCAGCCGCCGTCCAAAAGAAGAACACGAGCGGCAGCACCAACAGAGAGGACTAACATGCGTATCTCCACCCGTATTCTTGCCGCCGTTTCCGTCGCTGCGATGTCTCTTTTCGCAGGCGCCGCCATGGCTGATGGCGAGAAGTATGTAATCGGCACAGACTCGACCTATCCACCCTTCGAATATGTTGACGCCAGCGGCCAGTTCCTGGGCTTCGACATGGACATCGCCCGCGCGCTCTGCGCCGAGATGAAGGCCGAATGCACCATCGTCAGCAGTGACTGGGATGGCATCATTCCCGCGCTGCAGGCCAAGAAATTCGACATGATCATCTCGTCCATGTCGATCACGCCGGAGCGCTCGAAGCTCGTCGACTTCACCAACAAGTATTACAACACCCCGCCGGCAATCGCCGTACCGAAGGATTCGACCGTCACCGACGTTGCCGGCCTGAAGGGCAAGATGATCGGCGCGCAGACCTCCACCACCCACTCGAACTACGCTGAAAAGCACCTGCCCGATACCGAGCTGAAGCTCTACCCGACAGCAGACGAGTACAAGCTCGACATCGCGAACGGCCGCGTTGACGCCGTCATCGACGACATCGTCGTTCTGTCGCAGTGGGTCAAATCGGATGCCGGCGCATGCTGCAAGATCCTGACGCCGCTCCCGGTCGACAAGGAAATCAACGGCGTGGGTGCAGGCATTGCCGTCCGCAAGGGCGACGACGCACTGCGTGAAAAACTGAACACGGCGATCGCCGCGATCCGCACCAGCGGTGAATACAAGAAGATCCAGGACAAGTACTTCGACTTCGACGTTTACGGCGAATAAGAAAAGCTGTAGCTCGCCCATAAAGCTGATGGCGGAAGGCTTGCTCTTCCGCCATTTTTGTTTGACAAGAATAGAAAGATCAAAGCGGTACAAACCGCGAGGGGAAACTGGCATGGGCGGATTATTTTCCGCACTAGGCTCATTTTGGGCCTGGATTGGTTACATCTTCGATCCGCTTTGCGGACCCGCAGGACTCTTCACCTGGTTCGGTTCTTCAACGATCCTGGCCTGTGGCGACACTGGTTGGGGCGATGAGATCGCCGCCGGTCTGAAAGTCACCGTTGCGGTCGCTCTGGTTACCCTGCCAATTGGACTGATCATCGGCTTTCTCGTGGCGCTGGGCCAGCAATCGGAAGAGAAATCGGTCCGTCTTGCTGCCGGCATCTACACCACGATCTTCCGCGGCCTGCCTGAACTGCTGACGCTGTTCATCATCTATTACGGCATGCAGATTCTGATCCAGTCCATCCTCGCCTCCATGGGCTACGACGGCCGCATCGAAATCAACGCCTTCTTCGCCGGGATGATCGCCCTTTCGGTCGTATTCTCCGCCTATTGCTCGGAAGTGTTGATGTCGGCGTTCCGCGCCATTCCGAAAGGCCAGTACGAAGCCGGCGACGCGCTGGGCTTTCATCGTGGCCGCACCCTGCTCCTGATCGTGCTACCGCAACTGGTGCGCATCGCCCTTCCCGGCCTCGTGAACCTTTGGATGATCCTGCTCAAGGACACATCCTATGTCTCGATCATCGGCCTTGCCGATATCCTGCGCCAGACCGGTGTGGCTGTTAAGGTCACCAAACAGGCGTTTTTGTTCTACGCGGTCGCCTGCGCTCTCTATCTCGGCCTTGCTGTCATTTCCTCCTTCGGCCTCAGCTACATCGAGCGGTGGGCCAAGCGGTCGGAGATTAGCCGATGAGCCACGCCCAGACGCTCATTCCGGCACAGCCGGCGCCGAAGCAAGCGCACAAGCCGATCACCGCTACGCGCATCACCGGCTACATCGTCGTCGCACTCTGGACCGCCCTTGCGGCTGCGCTGGTCGCCATGGTCGTGAGCGGCTGGGATCCGGAGAAGTTCACCCGCTATGGCCCTCGCTATCTGCATGGTCTGTACACGACGATCGCGCTGGTGGTGATCTCGGTGTTCTTCGGTGCCATCCTGTCGTTGCCGGTAGCCTTTGCCCGCATGTCGAAGAACAGGTTCATCAACGGCATCGCCTACTGCTACGTCTATGTGTTCCGCGGCACGCCGCTGTTGGCGCAGCTCTTCCTCATCTACTATGGTCTCGGCAGTTTCCGTCCGCAGCTGGAAACCGTCGGATTATGGTGGTTCTTCCGCGATGCCTGGTTTTGCGGCCTGTTTGCGATGACCATCAATACGGCCGCCTATCAGGCTGAAATCCTACGTGGCGCCATCCAGAGCGTTCCGCGCGGCCAGCACGAAGCCGCAGCCTCGCTCGGCATCCACAAGGTCATCGCCTTCCGCAAGATTATCTTGCCGCAAGCGCTGATCGTCGCCTTGCGACCCTACGGCAATGAGATCATCTTGCTGATCAAGGGCTCGGCGGTCGTCGCCATCATCACCGTCCTCGACCTGATGGGTGAAACGCGTTACGCCTTCTCGCGCACCTTTGACTATCAAACCTACCTTTGGGCGGCGATCTTCTACCTCAGCATGGTCGAAGCATTGCGCCACCTCTGGGGCTGGATCGAGCGTCGCATCACCCGCCACCTGAAACGCTAAGAACCTGGCAGCACTCACCGACGATAGCTGCTAACGATTTGAAATTATAAAACAAATCCACAAACCGCTGGCAATTCGTCAAGCTTCGGTTAAGCATGTGATGGTTCCATTTCCAAGATCACTAACAAGCGATCGTTTGGAACCAGAAGCGAGACGACGATGCACAAGGACATGGAAAGGCAGCTTCAGGGCTACGGCCTCACGACGGCTCAAATCATCTACAGGATGCCGGATCACCAAGCGATCCTTCAGACCTACATCTGGCAGGACTACGATCTTGCTCCAGACTTTCCCGAGATGCGTAGCTTCCTGAAATTTTGGCAGGAAAAGCTGGACGGGCCGTTGCATTCGGTGCGCTACATACACCGAAAACTCATCTCGGCCACCGAATGGCGCGCCCTGAGAGGCGAGTTCATCCTCAACTGACTGTGCAGCAAGCGCCGGTCAGACATGAGCCTCCCCCTGGACGAATTCGTCTTCGTCCATCTCGCGATGCAGTGTGCCGTACAGGATGCCGACATAGGCCAAGCTCACAATGCAGAGTACGCCCCAACCCGGAATCGGGCCAAGCGCCGCGTTGTCGATGACATAGCTCCATGAATGCGCCTGCGTCAGCGGATTTCCTTCGGTTTGGAGTTTGGGTGTCGTAATCTTCAGGCACCATGCGAGAAGCAGGATGAGGTACATCCAGCAATAGTTTCTCCGCAGTCGGCGCTTCACCGCCCCGGGATAGCTCAAGAGAAACTGCGGCTTGCGCAAACTCTTGGCGATGGCCCCGGCCCAATCGGGCCTGGCGTCACCATTCGGCGCAAGAACCTGCGCGAAATAGCCCCGCTCCAGCTTGCGTACACGGGAGCGATAAATGTCGAAGAAGCGGTAGCGGCGCGCTTCGATGAGCAACAATAGGGTTATCAGCATCATCCCGAAAAGCAGCACGCCATGGTGTGACGTGGGCGTTGACAGAGAGACTGAAAGGAGTGCCGCCGCGACTGTGATTGCCCAATTCGATGTTCGGTCGATGCGATCCCGCCAGCTTATCATGCGGCCGAGCTCGCCGCGATAATAATGGCTGAGCGTATTCGTGATCTCGCCTGGAGTGGCCGGGAGCGTCGGTCGCGGACTATCCATCTCCTTCTCGAAACTTGCCTTGCTGATTTCGGCGACCATGGCATTTCCTCCATTTTGTTCTTATCCATTAGGGGATGCTTATTCTGCGCCTCGGACGTCGCCATTGCAAAAGACATTCAGTCGCCTTAGACGCAGCTCTGGAATAAAAACGATGGTGAATTGCTATGGCCAAGAAGATCGACGAAGACGCACTCGCGGAAGCCTACGAGCGGGCTCTTGCCCTTGAGAAGGCGGGTGATGTTGATGCAGCCGTGAAGGCCTATGAAGAGGTTCTTGCCATCGATCCCGACGATCATGGCGGTGCGGCCGTGAGGATCGCCTCCATGGGACGCGGCGAGACCCCGACAAAGGCGCCGGACGCCTATGTCGAGACCTTGTTCGATCAGCATGCCGAGGTCTTCGAGGACGTTCTGGTGGAACAGCTCGGCTACCACGTGCCGATGATGGTCCGCCAACGCCTGCAGGACCTGAACCTTGGTCCCTTCAAGCGTATGCTCGACCTCGGCTGCGGCACCGGCCTTACCGGCAGCGCGCTCGGCGATCTCTGCGAGGACATGACCGGCATCGATATCTCCGAAAACATGGTCGAGATTGCCCACGAGAAGGATCTCTACGAAACGCTCTTCGTCGCAGAAGTCGAAGACTTCCTCGATGACAATGACGAGGATCCATTCGACCTCATCACCGCAACGGACGTCCTGCCCTACCTCGGCGCACTGGAGCCGCTGTTCTTCGGCGCGGCGGAAAACCTCAATCCTGGCGGCCTCTTCATCTTCTCCTCGGAGGAACTGCCCGAGGCATCTGCGAAAGGCCAACCTTACCTGGTCGGCCCCCACCAGCGCTTCCTGCATTCGGCGGCTTACATTCGCGAAAGGCTCACGGCGACCGGATTCGAACTCGTCGAGATGAGGGAGATCAACGTCCGCATGCAGGATGGTCAACCGAGCCCGGGCCATCTGGTGATCGCGCGCCTCGGCTGATGTCTGCAGCGAAAGATTTCCGCGACGCAGCAGTTGCGACACTGAATGCAATCAGTGATTGTATTGCGTTGCTAGACGAATGACGTGGGATCTATCAGACGATTGATTGGGTCGGGCAGGCGCAACTGTCGAGCATTCGAAGCGGCTGGACAACGGGCCAACACCGCCTCCGTCCGCCGATAGTTAGCCAATGACGCAACTTTTCCATTGAACCCACATCGACGACCTGATACTTAGCCAATCGCGCAAGTTTTTAACAGCGTGAAAGGCTGGCCGCATGTCGCTTTCCCTCCACAGTCACCCGCTTGCATCCTTCTGCCACAAAGTCTTGATCGCGCTTTACGAGAACGCCACCCCCTTCGAGGCCGTTCATGTCGATCTCGGAAACGAGGCATCGAGAGCGGCGTTCCTCAGCATCTCGCCACTCGGGAAGATGCCAGTGCTGCGCGACGAGGCGCGCGACCGCACGATCCCAGAAACGACAATCATCATCGAGTATCTCGATCAGTACTATCCGGGCAGGACGACCCTCATCCCAGACGATTTCGACAAAGCGCTCGAAGTCAGGCTGTGGGATCGTTTCTTCGACCTGCATGTGCAGGATCCGATGCAGCGAATCGTTGGCGAACGCCTGCGTGGCGGCGGCGATCCAGCCCGTGTAGCCGAGGCTGAGGCGGCGCTGCGCAAAGCCTACTGCATTATCGAGCGGCAGCTCGGCGAATACCCATGGATTGCCGGGGACAGCTTCACCATGGCCGATTGTGCCGCAGCGCCTGCCCTTTTCTACTCCGAGACACTGGTTCCCTTCGTGGACCAAGCGAAGCTGCAAGGTTACTATAACAGGCTTCTGACGCGCCCTTCCTTTGCGCGCGTCCTGGAAGAGGCGCGCCCCTACTTCAAGTTCTATCCCTACCGCGAACGCCTGCCTGCGCGCTTCCGGCCGGACGAAGCCGCCGAATGATGCACGAACCCGCCGCGCTCGATCAGATGTTCCGCGCGCTGTCGGACCGCAGTCGGCGCGGCATGGTCGATCGCCTCGGCCATGGGCCCGCCTCGGTATCGGAGCTCGCGGAACCTCTGTCGATGGCGCTTCCGACCGTTATGAAGCACCTCGCGGTTCTGGAAAAAAGCGGCCTCGTCCACTCGGAAAAGAGCGGCCGTGTGCGCACCTACCGCCTGCAGAAAGATGCACTGGCGCAGATGGAGCACTGGCTTGCCGCGCACAAGGCGAGCTGGAACAAAGCCTTTGACCGCCTGGACCAGTTCCTGGCAGACGACCAACCGGAGTGACGACCGTGATGATGAAATATTCCGCCATGCACGAAACCTTCTCGATCGAGCGAAAGATGCGGGCGCGGGTCTCACGCGTCTTTGCCGCTTGGGCCGATCCGGAAGCCAAGCGCCAGTGGTTTGCCTGCCACGACGAATGGGTGCCCCTCGAATACAGCCTCGACTTCCGTGTCGGCGGCCGGGAGCGAAACCGCGTCGCCGACAGCGACGGCGTTCCGCACGCCTATGAGGCGCGCTATCTCGATATCGTGCCGCAGGCACGCATCATCTATGCCTATGACATGAAGCTCGGCGAAACGCGCATTTCGGCATCGCTTGCGACAATCACCTTCGAGGCGACTCCATCGGGAACAACCATGCTCTTCACCGAGCAGGTCGTTTTCCTCGATGGCTACGCCGACGGCGGCTCACGGCGGCAAGGAACCGAGATTCTGATCGATCGCATCCAGGCCTATGTCGAGCGAGACGGCAGCACCGCACACTAAATATTGGACCGCTTTCATGCTATAGATTGGCGTCTTAACAATCCCACGGCTGCAAGTGAGGCGGTATGGCTGCAGAGAAGCGATCTTCACAAGGTGGAACCGCACTAAAGCGTCGGCACAAATTCAATCCCAAGCGCGGCCCCAGACCACAAGTCCTGGCCAATGCCAACCGCACGGTTGCTTGGGGAGCTTCCTTGGTCGTCGTTGCTTTTGTCGTGCTCGTCACCCTCAACGCATTGCTGTTCTAGCCGCCTCGCGAAACTGCGCCCGCTATTGCGGTTGCTTGGCTGTCTTCAGCCGGCCGGTTTACGCGCGCTGATGGCAAAGCGATGCTGGATTCCGCGCGACAGCGCCTTCAGATAGTTCCAGTGCTTCGCCTGGCTCCTGTGGATTTCGCGCAGGTTCGTGTCGATCGTGATCCCTTCGAAGCCGGCGTCGCCGAGCATGCCTGCGACCAGATCCGCCCGTGCCCCTTCCGAAAAGTGGACGCGCGAAACGATGTCACTGTGATTTTTCATGAGCTCGGGCGGTGCATGCGGCGGATCGGCCTTGAGCAAGCCTGCCCTCTCCATGGTCTTCGCGAGCGCCTTCAGAACGCGTTCTACCCGGCTGACATTCACGAAATCCCCATCGACGATGAGGATCGTCCCGCCCGGCTTCAAAACACGCATCCATTCGGCGAAAGCCGCCTTCGGATCCACTAGCGTCCAGACCAGATGGCGCGTTATGATGACGTCGTAGGTTTCGTCGGGCTCCATCGTGTTCTCGACATCGGCCATTCTAAACGAAATCGAGCGCCCCCTCGCCTTTGCCTTGGCGCGCGCTCGCTCCAGCATCGGCTCGGCCCAATCGAGCCCGGTCACCTTGAACCCCAGATCGTCCATCAGATGGGAAATCACGCCGGTACCGCTGGCGAGGTCGAGCGCCAGCCTGCCGTTGCCCGGCCCCAGATGCTTCAGAATCAGGCGATGCCAGGCAAGGCGCTCTGGCTCGGAAAAAATCTCGTGCCCAGGAGACAGATCGAAGGTCGCCGCGCGTGCTGACCAGTAGGCCTTGATCTCCTCGCGAAGTCCATAATTGTGCCCGCCTGCAATTCCCGTTTCACTCATACTCATGCCAATCGCCATTTCAGTTTGAAATCGTTCTAATAGATATAACTTGACTGCTTAAGTCATAAAATAATAGACGACGAAAAGTTTTCCATGGGGGTATACTTTTCGATGCGACTTACAGGCAAAACAGCAGCGCTTGCAATGGGCTTTCTCGTCTCCGCGGTCCTGCCCGCCCTGGCCGACAAGATCACGATCAAGGACGTGACCGGCCGAAGCGTCGAAGTGAGCGCGCCCGTCAACCACATGATTCTTGGCGAGGGACGGCAGATCTACTTCCTGGCTGCTCTCGACAAGGAGGCGCCTTTCGAGCACGTCGTCGGCTGGCGCGACGACCTGCCCAAGGCGGATCCCGAATCCTACCAGGCCTATCTCGCGAAGTATCCTGACATCGCCAAGCTTCCGACCTTCGGCGGCATGAAGGACGGCACCTTCGATGTCGAGCAGGCCGTGGCGCTCAAGCCCGACGTCATTCTGATGAACGTCGATGCCAAGACAGCAACCGAAGAAGCCGGCTATATCGAGAAGCTCGCCAAGGTCGGCATCCCGCTGGTCTACATAGATTTCCGCGAAAAGCCGATGGAAAACACCGAGCCCAGCATGCGCATCATGGGCCAGCTGATGGGCAAGGAGGCCGTTGCCGAGGACTTCATCAAGTTCCGTGCCGACAGCATCAAGCGCGTCACCGACATCCTCGAAAAGAACAATCCGGCCAAGCCCGTCGTGTTCGTCGAGCGCGCCGGTGGCTACTCCGACGATTGCTGCATGTCCTTCGGCGACGAGAACTTCGGCAAGATGGTCGAAATCGCGGGCGGAAAGAACATGGCCAAGGACATCATTCCGGGCACGTTCGGCACCGTCAATCCCGAGCAGATCATTGCCTCCAATCCTGACCAGATCATCATTACCGGTGGCAATTGGGACAAGTATGTTCCGGGCGGCGCCTGGGTCGGCGTTGGCTATGGCGCTGACCTCAAGGAAGCGCACCGCAAGCTCGAGGCCCTGACGAAGCGCCCTGCCTTCACCGACGTCAAGGCCGTCGAAGACAAGAACGTTCACGCCATCTGGCACCAGTTTTACAACAACCCCTACCAGTTCGTGGCAATCCAGGAGATCGCAAAGTGGCTGCATCCGGATCTCTTCGCCGATCTTGACCCCGAAGCGACGTTCAAGGAACTACACGCGCGCTTCCTGCCGCTGGAATACAAGCCGGGTTACTTCGTTTCGTTGAAGGACGACCAGTAGGACGCGACCGGCGGGACCACCGAAGGTCCGCCGGCATAGCAAGACGGGCCGCGCGTATGCGGCTCCGTTATTTCCTTTTTCAGATTGAGAGGTGTCCATGCGGCTCACGACACTCCGGCACATTGCCGTCCTTGCGCTTGCGCTCGTAACCAGGCCCGCCCTGTCTGCGGAAATCACCGATGTCACCGGTCGCACGGTCGAGATTGACCTGCCAGCCAAGCGCGTCATCGTTGGCGAGGCGCGTCAGATCCATGTGATTGCAGCGCTCAAGGGTGAGCAGACCTTCGGTACCATCGTCGGCTGGCGCGACGACCTCGTCAGGAAAGACCCTGATAGCTACAAGGCTTATGCCGAACGTTTCCCGCAGATCGAGAAGCTGCCGCGTTTCGGCTATGTGCCGCAGGGCGATTTCAGCCTCGAAACCGCGATCTGGCTCTCACCGGATGTGATTACGCTCAATCTCGAGGCGGAAAAGTCCGCGAAGGAGAGCGGATTCGAAGAGAAAGCGGCAGCCGCCGACATCAAGGTGATCTACCTCGATTTTCGCATCGATCCCGACAGGAACAGCGAGACTTCGATCGAGATTTTAGGCCAGCTCTTCGGCGCGGAGGAGCGTGCAAAGGAGTTCATCGCCTATCGCCGCGCAGAGATTGCGCGCGTGACCGACAGGCTTGCGACCGTCAAGGATCTCAAGCGACCGCACGTCTTCATCGAACGCGCGCCTGGCATTTCCGGCGAGAACACGTGCTGCCGCACCTTCGGCCCGGTCAATTTCGGCGCCATGGTCGAACAGGCGGGCGGCCACAACGTTGCCGCCGACGTCATCAAGACAACGTTCGGCGATCTCAATCCCGAACAACTTGTCGTTTCGGATCCGCAGCATGTCATCGTCACCGGATCGAACTGGGCAGCCGAGTCCGACATCAACCAGTTCGTGCCCGTCGGGCGCGGCGCGGATATGGCGCTGGCCCGCGAGCGGCTGGCAAATCTCATGACCCGCACGCCCTTTCCGGAACTGAAAGCTGTTAAGGACGGCAACGTGCATGGCGTCTGGCACCAGTTCTATGGCGCGCCTTACGAGTTCTTCCCGATTCAGCAATTTGCCAAATGGTTTCACCCGGATCTCTTCGCTGATCTCGATCCCGAAGCCAACTTCGCAGAATTCCACAAGAGGTTCCTGCCGGTGACTTACCAGCCGGGATACTTCGTTTCTCTCGAAAAGGGCTCCAACTGATGGCCTCATTCAGTCAGGTCCAGGTTGAAGCGACAGGGCGCGAGCAATATCGCGCCCTTGCGTTTCGCCGTATCCTCATCCTCGTCGGGCTAACCGTAGCGCTCTGTTTCAGCATCTCGGCCGATATGGCGCTCGGGCCTGCCAACTATGCGCTTTCGGACGTACTGTCGGCGCTCTTTGACCCGGCAGCGGCTGCCAACCAGCTTCGCGTTATAATCTGGGATATCCGCATGCCGATCGCCTTGATGGCGGTGACCGTCGGTGCTTCGCTTTCCGTGGCGGGTGCGCAGATGCAGACGATCCTTTCGAACCCGCTGGCTAGCCCCTTCACGCTCGGCATTTCCGCCGCCGCGAGCTTCGGCGCCGCCCTGGCGCTTGTCGGCGGCGTTGCGATCTTTCCGGGCGCAATCGAATACATGATTCCGTTGAATGCATTCCTGATGGCGATGGCCGCTGCGCTCTTCATTCACTTCGCCTCGACGATGCGCGGCGTGAGCGTCGAAACGATCGTACTGCTCGGCATCGCCCTCGTCTTCACCTTCAATGCCGCGCTGTCGCTTTTGGAGTATCTCGCCTCTGAACAGGCGTTGGCCGCCGTCGTCTTCTGGACCATGGGCAGCCTGACCAAGGCGACTTGGGCAAAGGTCTATTTCACCGCTGCCGTGCTCGTCGTCACCGTGCCGCTCTTCATGCGGCAGGCCTGGGCATTGACGGCCCTGCGGCTCGGCGACGACAAGGCGGCCAGCCTCGGCATCAACGTCCGCAGGCTGCGTCTACAAACGATGATGATCGTCAGTCTTCTGGCCGCCATCCCAGTGTCGTTCGTCGGCACCATTGGCTTCGTCGGGCTCGTCGGCCCGCATATCGCCCGCATGGTCGTAGGCGAGGATCAGCGCTTCTTCCTGCCGGGTTCGGTCATCTGCGGCGCCCTTCTCCTGTCGGTGACATCGGTCGTCAGCAAGATCCTGATCCCAGGTGCGATCCTGCCGATCGGTGTGATTACGGCGCTCGTCGGCGTACCGTTCTTCTTCGTTCTCATCTTCAGCAATAGGAGGCGCGCATGGTAGCCTTGGCTCTCGCAGATGTCGGCGCCTCCTACGGGCGCACGACCGTTCTATCGAACGTGAGCATCGACGACCTGAAAGGCGGCAGCGTCACGGCCATCATCGGCCCCAACGCGGCAGGCAAATCGACGCTGTTCAAGCGGATCGCGGCGCTGGTGAAAGGTCCGGGACTGGTCGAGCTTTCCGATACCGAGCGTGGATCACGGACGATCTGCTACATGCCGCAAGATACAGGCGCCAATGCCGTCCTGACCGTCTACGAGTCGATCCTTCTGTCTGCCAAGCAAGGCAGCGGTTGGCGGGTTGCCGACGACGAGCTTGACGGCATCGATGAAATCCTGAAGGCCCTCCGTATCGAAAATCTGGCCTTCCGTGGTCTCGGCGAACTTTCAGGAGGCCAGCGCCAACTCGTGTCTCTCGCACAGGCACTGGTACGCAGGCCCGAGGTCCTGCTGATGGACGAGCCGACCTCCGCACTCGACCTCCACAGGCAGATCGAAGTGCTGAGCTTTATCGCCGACCTTGCCCGCCGCGACGGGATGATCGTGCTCATCACGCTCCACGACCTCAATCATGCGCTGCGCTATTGCGAGAACACGATTGTCATCGCCAATGGAGCAATGGTGGCGAGCGGACCAACATCAGACGTCATCACCGACGCCATGCTTCGCGACATCTACAAGATCGACGCTCGCATCGAGCGCTGCTCGCAGGGCACGCCGATGGTGATCGTCGACGGCGCAATCTGAGATCGCCCGTCGCACATCACGACCTGCGCCGTTCAGTGGGCGGTGCCCGTCCCCAGGATCGCCGCCAGCAGCCGCCCTTCGAGCTCTGCCAGCGCGGGGTTGCCATGTCGGCGCGGGTGCGGATAGGGAATCGCCAGATCAAGCTCAACGCGCCCCTCTTCCAGCACGATCACACGATCGGCGAGATGCACCGCCTCGCTGACGTCGTGCGTGACCAGAACTGCCGTAAAGCCTAGCTCCCGCCAGACGCGATTGAGCAGTTCCTGCATGCTGATCCGTGTCAACGCGTCGAGCGCGCCGAGCGGCTCGTCCAGTGCCAGCACGCCGGGCTTGCTGATGAGTGCCCGCGCCAGCGCCACGCGCTGCCGCTGCCCGCCTGAAAGACGCGCTGGCCATTCGTTCGCCTTTTCGGCAAGCTGCACCTCGCCGAGCACAGCCTGGGCCTCCCTGAGGGCAACGCGCTTATCGATCCCATCGCCAAGGCCGACTACTACGTTTTCGGCGACGCTCAGCCAAGGGAGCAGACGAGGCTCCTGAAACACGATCCTCGCGTTCGCTTCAGCATCAGAGCCATCGGCGTTCTCGAAATGCAGTTCGCCGCTCGTCGGCTCGTCGAGCCCCATCAGAATGCGCAACAGCGTACTCTTGCCGCAACCGCTCTTGCCGATGACCGCGACGAACTGCCCGGCAGGAATGTGGAGGTTGATGCCGCGCAGCACGCGATTGCTGCCGAAACTCTTCTCAAGTCCCTTCAGCGTGATCGCAGCAGCCCCACTGCCAGCCGGCGTCGCACGGTCGGTCTCGTATTCGAGCTCGTCCACAGCCCCTTGAAAACGCTCATGCGCGATGATGGTCATGGCGCCTCTCCTACTTCTGGTAAACCGGGTTCCATTTGAGCGCCCGGCGCTCCAGCGCACGGGCAACGACATCGGCAAGCTTGCCAAGAATGGCGTAGATCACCAGCGCCAGCACGACGATGTCAGTCATCATGAACTCGCGGGCGTTGTTCGCCATGTGACCAATACCTGATGAGGCCGCGATTGATTCCGACACAATCAAGGTCAGCCACATGATGCCGAGCGCGTAACGCAGCCCGACGAAGATCGACGGCAGCGCGCCAGGGAAGATCACCTTCCTGAATAGGGTCCAGCTTCCCATGCCATAGACACGGCCCATTTCGATCAGGTCACGATCGACGTTGCGAACGCCGTGATAGGTGTTGAGATAAATGGGAAACAGCACGCCGAGCGAAGTCAGGAACAACTTGGATTCCTCACCAATCCCGAACCACAGGATGACCAGCGGGATCATGGCGAGATGCGGGATCGTGCGCAGCATCTGCAGCGTCGTATCCGTCAGTTGCTCCGCGATTTTCGAGACGCCGTTGGCGATCCCAAGGAGGAAACCGATCGAGCCGCCGACCAGCAGACCGGCAAAGGCGCGACCGGCGCTGACGAGGATATCGTGTGGCAATTGTCCTGTGATCGTCGTCGACCAGAAGGCAATCGCCACATCCACGGGTGACGGCATGATGCGGGAGGAGATCCAGCCGGCCGACGAGGCCAACTGCCAGACGGCAATAATTGCCACCGGCACGAGAAAGGGCAACAGCTTATGCCGCCCCGGAGGCGAGACGCGGACCCTTCCCTTGCGCTCAACGCGTTCGGTCAGCGCCCGCCCGATCGGCGTATCGAAAGTCGACATGAAGGTTTTTCCTCGCTTCTGCTTGCTTCACCCGAGCTTCTGGTGAGGCATGGTAAGCCTGTGCATCGTCAATGAAGAAGCGCCGCCCGATAGCGGACGGCGCCAATTGGCGGATCAGGAGCCGGAGACCACTTTCAGGTTTCCGCCATGGCTGCCGCCGCCGAAGACCTGATGCTTACCGAAATCGGTCTGGAAGCCGTGTCGCTGCTCTTGGCGCGTGATCCCGAGTTCGGGGAACAGCAGCTCGGCAACGCGGTATGCCTCCTCTAGGTGCGGGTAGCCCGACCCAATAACGGTGTCGATGCCAACGTCCTGGTATTCGCGCAGACGCGCGGCAACGGTTTTCGGCGAGCCGACCAGCGCTGTTCCTGCCCCGGCGCGCACCAGTCCGACACCGGCCCACAGGTTCGGCGACACTTCCAACTTGTCTCGCCGGCCGCCGTGCAATGCCGCCATGCGCTTCTGGCCGACGGAATCGGATTCGTTGACGAAGCGCTCCTGCGCCTCGCGAATCGTCTCATCGTCAAGTTTCGAGATCAGGCGATCGGCCGCTGCCCATGCCTCCTCGTCCGTTTCGCGGACGATGAAATGCAGGCGAATGCCGAAGCTGACTTCGCGGCCCTTTTGCGCGGCAGCGGCGCGCACCTTCTGAACCTTTTCGGCAACCTGCGCCGGTGGTTCGCCCCATGTCAGGTACTTGTCGACGCGGCCGACCGAGAAATCGATGCCGGCATCCGACGAACCACCGAAGTAGAGCGGCGGCCGCGGATTCTGCACCGACGGGAAGCCGAGGCGCGCATTTGTCGCCTTGATGTACTTGCCGTCATAGCTCGCGACACCCCTCTCCAACAGCTCTTCGAAAACCGTGAAGAATTCATCGGCATGGGCATAACGCTCATCATGTGCGAGATGAATGCCGTCGCCGGCAAGCTCCGCTGGACTGCCGCCAACGACGATATTGAGCAGCAGACGTCCGTTCGAAATGCGGTCCAGCGTCGTCGTCAGGCGCGCGTAATATGCCGGCGATGCCGTGCCAGGACGAATTGCCACCAGAAACTGTAGCTTCTCGGTCTTGGCGGCGAGTGCGGCGGCTGTCACGAAGGACTCCTCGCAGGCAACGCCCGTCGGCAGAAGGACACCAGAGTAGCCCAAGCGATCGGCTGCCTGGGCGATTTGCGTGAGATAGCCGATCTCCGGAGCGCGCGTCTGTTCGTTCGAACCGAGATAGGCGCCGTCCCCCGAGGTCGGGATGAACCAGAGGAAATTGATGGGGTCGTGTTTGCCGGTCATGGATGTGATGCCTTCTAGTCGGAATGGAAATCAGCTTGCCTTGGCGCGCCAGATAATATCGCCGGTGTTCAGTTGCTTCGGGACGATGCCGAGCTTGTAGAACTCATCGGCCAGCCCCTGCTGGTAGGCCGCAGCCGCATCCGTGATGCCGGATACGCTGCCAAGATCGGCGCCAGCACGCGTCAGCGTCACGCGCGTTACCTCCTGCGGCACGCCGGTAATTTCGGAGAGCTCCTTGATTGTCTGATCGAGATTGCTCTGTGCAGACCGACCGACTTGCTTAAGTTCATCAAGCACATCGGTGATGACCTGCGCGTTTGCGTCGGTGAACTCGGCATTCGCAAGGAAGAAACTATAGGAGTCGACAATGCCCTCGGCCGTTGTCAGAACCCGCGTTTCCGGATCGGCTTCTGCGATCGCGAGATATGGGTCCCAAATCGACCAGGCGTCGATGCTGCCATTCTTGAAGGCAGCCGCCGCATCCGCCGGGCTGAGATCCACGCCCTCGATGTCCTCAGGCGCCAGGCCTGCCTTACGCAGGGCCTTGACCGTAACGTTATGGGCGCTCGAACCGCGCTTGAAAGCAACCTTCTTGCCCTTGAGATCTTCTAGCGTCTGGATCGGCGAGTCCTTTCTGACAAGGATTGCCGAGCCTGCGGGACTGCCTCGATAGAGGCCCACATAATAGAGATGACCGCCAGCCGCCTGGGCGAAAAGCGGAGGCACGTCACCGGTCGCACCGAAATCGAGCGCGCCCGCGCCGAGTGCCTCGAGCAGCGGCGGACCGGAGGTGAATTCCGACCAGCTGACGGTAATGCCGCGGTCGGCAAGCCGCTTTTCCAGCGCGCCGCGCCGCTTGGCCAAAGCGAGTACCCCGTTCTTCTGCCAGCCGATGCGAAATTCGGTTGCTGCCGCACGCGCGCCCTTGATGCCGGGCAACAATGCCGTGGCCACCGCGGCGCCGAAAAGCCCCAATGTCTGACGTCGTGAAATCATGGTTGTTCCCTCTTTGGAAGCCGGCAGGTTTCACCGCTTCAAGTTTCGATATCCCAATTCTGATAAACTCTATAAAATCAATCGACATTTATATTTATGATCTTTCGGTCCTCACGGGATTATCCGGACCAGTAATCGCCGCTTTCGGGGAAAATTTTTCCACCTCAAGGTCACTTGCGTCCCACCCGACTTTCCGCGCGCCGTGCTTTCGGCTAATCCTCGTGCCCTGCATTCACGAAAGGATAGGCACATGGCAAAAGTCGCATTCATCGGTCTCGGCGTGATGGGGTTTCCCATGGCGGGCCATCTCAAGGTGAAAGGCGGCCATGACGTCACGGTCTATAACCGGACCGCAGAAAAGGCGGCCGCCTGGGCAGAGAAATTCGGTGGCAAATCGGCGCCCACTCCCGCGGAAGCCGCCAAAGCCGCGGATTTCGTCTTTACGTGCGTCGGCAATGACGATGATCTCCGCTCAGTGACAATGGGTGAGAACGGCGCTCTGGAGTCGATGAAGCCGGGTGCGATCCTGATCGACAACACCACCGCGAGCGCGGAAGTCGCCCGCGAGCTTTGTGCCGCGGCGAAAGACAAGAGCTGTGGCTTTATCGACGCCCCAGTTTCCGGCGGGCAGGCGGGCGCCGAGAATGGCGTTCTGACGGTCATGTGCGGCGGTGACGAAGCCACGTTCGAGAAGGCGAAGCCGGTGATCGATGCCTACGCCCGCATGGTCGGCCTCATGGGACCGGCTGGCGCCGGTCAGCTGACCAAGATGATCAACCAGATCTGCATCGCCGGCCTCGTCCAGGGGCTCGCGGAAGGGATTCATTTCGGCAAGCGCGCCGGCCTCGACATCGAGAAGGTTGTCGAGGTTATCTCCAAGGGTGCCGCCGGCTCCTGGCAGATGGAGAACCGGCACAAGACGATGAACGCGGGCAAGTACGACTTCGGCTTTGCGATCGACTGGATGCGCAAGGATCTCGGGATCGTCCTGAGCGAAGCGCGCCGCAACGGCGCGAAGCTGCCGGTCACCGCCCTTGTCGACCAGTTCTACGGCGACGTGCAGGCTATGGGCGGCAACAGATGGGATACGTCCTCGCTGTTGGCTCGATTGGAGAAATGATCGGTCCTTCCTCCAGCGCCGCAGAGCTGATTGCGCACCTGCAAACGTTGCGCTCGGAGGAAAACATCGCCGGGATGGCCAGTTTCGGTATCGTCACCGAAACTGCGCTCGGAATATCCAATCCGGATCTCCAAAAAGTCGCCAGAGCGGTCAAGCGAAACCACGGTCGCGCCCTCGAGCTTTGGCAGAGCAACATCCGCGAAGCCCACCTGCTCGCTCTCTACACAGCGGAACCCAAGAAGCTGACATCGGACATTGCGCGAACCTGGGCCAATGATTTCAACTCGTGGGAAATCGTTGACTGCGCTGCGGACCTCTACGTGGGAGCTCGTCTCGAGGCGCTTGTCCCCGAATTCGCAGCCGATGACCGGGAGTTCGTCCGACGGACCGCCTTCGCTATGATCGCCGGCGCCGCCGTTCATCTGAAGACAGAGCCGGACGAGACGCTGTTGGCATGGCTTCCGCTCATAGAGGCACATGCTGGCGACCCGCGCAATTTCGTGCGCAAGGCAGTGAATTGGGCGCTGAGAAACATCGGCAAACGCAACCTCCGCTGCCATGGTCCTGCGCTCAGGCTTGCGGAGAGCCTTGCCGCGTCGGACGACCGGACCGCACGCTGGATCGGCAAGGACGCCGTCCGGGAACTGACCAGCGAGAAGGTCGTGGCTAGGCTGGAGCGGACATCGGCAGCGTGGTGACCGCCACATTCGTCCGTCAAAGAGCAGCGGGCAGACGACCGCCGCCCACCCACTGTCCCTCCTGCCCAACTATTTCTGGATGCACGTGTCGACGGTATCCTTCGTGCACTCGTCGAGGCCGGTGAAGACAGGGTCGTCGACCGGCTTGCCGGCGATCAGATCCATCATCACCGATGGTGCCTTGTAGCCCATTTCAAATGGCCGCTGCCCGACAAGTGCCGTCACGAGGCCGTCCTTGGCAATGGCGACTTCATCGCCGATCGTGTCGGCGGCACCGATCACGAACTCGTTCTTGGCGATCTTGTCGGCCATTGGCTTGAACAGATCGCGGTAGGGCTGCGGCGCGCCGAATAGCGGCCAGCCGCCCATGATACCGAAGGCATCGAGATCCGTGTTGGCCGCGAGAATGTCAGTCATGGCCTGAACGCCCTTGGCGCCGTCGTCGTTCGTGAAGACCGGGCAACCGGCAACTTCCGTCCACCCGCCCTCGCCTTTCAGCGCGGCCAGGCCTTTCTGGCCCGTCAGGGTGTCACGCATCCCCTGGGCACGACGCAGAATATTGTCGGCACCCGGGTTGCCTTCGATCGTGCAGATCTTGCCGCCCTTCGGCTTTGCCTTCTTGATGTACTCGCCGATGCGCGCACCCATCAGATAGTTATCGGTGCCGAGATAGGTCTTGCGCAGTGCTGAATCCTCTGCCGCAAGATCGGCGTCGAGCGTCATGACAGGCACCTTTGGGTTTGCCGTTTTCAGCGTCTGCGCGATCAGCTTGGCGTTCGACGGAGAAATGGCGATTGCCGCCGTTTCCGCCTTGCCCAGTACGTCCTGAACGATTTGCGCCTCGCCGGCTTCATCGGAGGTCGATGCGGGACCGGTGTAGAAGCATTCATATTCGGAGTCCGGATTTTCCTTGTTCCACTTCTGGCAGCCCTGGTTGATCGCCTCGAAGAACGGGTTGTCGAGGCCCTTCACCACGATGACCAACTGTTTCTTGGCCGCCAGGGCCTGTCCGGCCGTCAGCGCCAGCACCGCGGCCGTAAGCAATAATGCCTTCCTCATAGCTTCTTCCTCCCATTGAAAAATGGCGGACGCCATCGCCCGCCACATGATCAACCCGGATACCAGACGATGCGAGGATCCTCCTCCGAACGCACATACCCCCAGGCCGAGTCGATAAGCATTTCCAGATCGTAGACGGGCCGCCATCCGAGCAAATATTTGGCCTTGCTATTGTCCATCCAGTTCGAATGGAACTGGCTCGGTATGTCGACGGAGCCAAGGCCGCGTGTGCGCGCAAGGTGGGCGGCAACCTCGCCGTAGTCGACGGGTCGATCCATGCAAATGTTGAACAGTTGAGCTCTCGCGCGTGGATTGTCGAGCGCGGCAAGGATCGCCGCAACAAGGTCGTCGACGTGAACGAAATTGCGCTTCAAGGGGCGGCCATCGGCATCACGCAACAGCGGAACCGTCTGCTCCCGGACATGGCGCGCGGCGTCGCCCGCCGGAACGAGCGTCTTCCAGTCCGGTCCGCCGAAAACATCATCCCCGAACGACAATGTGAACTTGAAATCATCCTTCTCCATGATCCATGGCGCCCGCAGGCAGCAGCCATTGATGCCATACTGGATCTTGAACTGCTCCAGCATCACCTCTTCCAGTACCTTCGATAGCGCATAGCAACCGGGATAAGCCTGGTGTGGCGTAGCTTCGGTGATTGGCGCCTCATGGCGATAGAAAAAGTGACCTATCCCCGCATCGCCGCCGATGAGAATGAATTGGCGCGCAGTGGCGCTTGTCCTGAAGCCCTCGAGAAGCCAGAAAAGTCCTTTGACGGTGACGTCCATGATGTCATCAGGCGTCTCCTTGCATGTCGCGAGATGCACGACATGCGTGACATCAGCAAGCGCACGCGTCACCACTCCGCGATCGCTGATCGAGCCGCGCACCGCCTCGACACGTTCGGTTTCTGGGCACAAGCGGTTATGACAAAGCGCGCGAATGCGCGCCTTCGAAAATCGCGGATCGTCGAGCAGCCCAGCGATGAAGTGCTGCCCGACCTTGCCCGTTGCACCGGTGACAAGGATCAGCATGCTCTCCTCCATCAACAGCTAATATACAGACACTTCCGCGCGTCAACGAAATTGTACTATAAAACGAATAATTGTAGCGGAGACCGTAAATTAGCAGCATCCGATTGACGGTCTCACGCGGTTCTGGGTAATGTTGAAAGCGCTCGCAGGGAGGAAACTGGCGGGTGAAATCGCGGCTGAAACACGGTCGCGGCTTTGGGAGGCTAGACAGCTGGTGGCAGTTCTCGAGCTCGCGAACATCTCGAAACATTTCGGGGCCATACAGGCGGTCAACGACGTCTCTTTTTCGCTGGAGGCGGGAGAGGTCGTTGGGTTGATGGGCGACAATGGCGCCGGCAAATCGACGCTCGTGAAAATGATTGCCGGCAATTTCCGTCCAAGCCACGGAACGATGCGGCTCGACGACGAAGACCTAGTCCTGCATCGGCCGGTAGAAGCCCGGCAGCGGGGCATCGAGATCGTCCACCAGGACCTCGCGCTCTGCAACAATCTGACGGCGGCCGCCAACGTATTTCTAGGCCGCGAGATGCGCCGCGGTTTCGGGCCCTTACGCATTCTCGACTACAAGACAATGTACAAGCGCGCCGGCGAAATCTTCAAGGACCTGAAATCGGAGACGCGGCCGCGAGATCTGGTCAAACAGATGTCGGGTGGTCAGCGCCAGGCCGTCGCGATCGCCCGCACTATGCTGGCGGAAGCAAAGCTCGTGCTCATGGACGAGCCGACGGCCGCCATCTCCGTGCGCCAGGTTGCCGAGGTTCTTGCTCACATCCGTCAACTGCGCGATCGCGGCATCGCGGTCATTCTGATCAGCCACCGCATGCCTGATGTCTTCTCGGTTGCTGATCGCGTGATTGTCATGCGGCGCGGGCGCAAAGTTGCCGACAAACCGATAGCGGCGAGTTCGCCGGAGGAAGTCACTGGGCTCATAACAGGCGCAATCGAACAGGTGTGATTAGCGCACTGTACCTACCTAATGTAAGCGAAGGTCGACCATGGCAATAACTCTAGATCAGACGATCGCGCAGAAGCAGCGCAACTGGCTCTCGTCCATTTTCGCGAGCCAGACCTTCTGGGTCCTCATGGCCGTTATCCTCGCCTGCATTTTCCTCTCCTTCGCCACGAGCTCCTTCGCCACGCCCACCAACCTTTACAACATCACGCGCAACGTCACGTTTGTCGCGATTATTGCTCTCGGCATGACGCTGGTCATCGTCACCGGAGGCATCGACCTATCGGTTGGGTCGGTGCTTTGCCTCTGCAGTATGGTGCTGGCGGTTACCATGCATGCCGGCTACGGCATCGGAACGGGCATTGCCGCCTCGATCGGCACGGCGCTAGTAATCGGCGCATTCAACGGCATCCTGATCGCTTATCTCGGATTCCCGCCGTTCGTCGTCACGCTCGGCATGCTGTCCATTGCCCGCAGCCTCGCAATGGTGGCCTCGAACAACACCGTCGTCTTCCAGTTCGGCCCGGATCACGACAAGCTGCTGGCGCTCGGCGGCGGTGCATGGCTCGGCATCGCCAATCCTGTGCTTTACATGGCCGTGCTGGCGCTTCTGACCGGCTTCGTGCTGCGCTGGACGCGCTTTGGCCGCTACGTCTTCGCCATCGGTGGAAACGAACACGCTGCGACGCTGACCGGTGTGCCAGTCAGGAAGATCAAAGTCGCGGTCTATATGATCTCGGCCTTATCAGCCGGTGTTGCCGGCATCATCCAGACCGGCTGGCTTGGTGCGGTAACCACAAACATCGGCGCGGGCATGGAATTGCAGGTGATTGCCGCAGCCGTGATCGGCGGCGCAAACCTCGCCGGCGGCGTCGGCACCGCCTTCGGCGCCATCGTTGGCGCAGCATTGATCGAGGTTATCCGCAACAGCCTTGGTCTCTTGGGGATCAACGCCTTCTGGCAAGGCACCTTCATCGGCGGCGCGATCGTGCTTGCGGTTCTGTTCGACCGGCTGAGGAACCTTCGCCAGAGCGAATAACAGATGGCCGCAGCCGTCTGTCAGTCCTCGTTCGACTTGGCGTTGTCGAGGATCATGTAGTCAAGCGGCAGCTGCGTCGAATACTTGATCTGCTCCATGGCGAAGGCGGACGAAACATCGCGGATCTCGATCTTTGCGATCATCCGCTTGTAGAAGGCGTCATAGGCGGCAATGTCAGGCACGACCACGCGCAGCAGATAATCCACGTCGCCACTCATGCGATAGAACTCGACCACTTCGGGGAAATCGGCAACGACTTCCGAAAAGCGCCGCAGCCACTCGATCGAGTGCGTTGCCGTGCGGATCGAGACAAAGACCGTGACCTTCGTGTTGACCTTTTCCGGATCAAGGATGGCGACGCGACGCTTGATCACGCCGTCCTCTTCCATCTTCTGGATGCGCCGCCAGCACGGTGTCGTTGAAAGCCCGACCTTCTTGGCGAGATCGGCAACGGCCAAGGTCGAATCTTCCTGCAAAAGGCGCAGGATCTTGCGGTCAAGACGGTCCATACAACAAAGCCCCTTCGAATTATTTTCTCTGTATAACGCGATTCCGGCAGTTTAAAAGAATTTTGTTTCAGTCGATCAAGAGTTTTACGCGCTCCCGCAGAACTGGCAGGAGCTCCGCCTCGAACCACGGATTGCGCTTGATCCAGCCAGTGTTGCGCCAGCTCGGATGGGGCAGCGGCAAGATCCCGGGCAAGCGCGGACGCGACAGCGTCGTTTGCCACGCCCGCACCGTCTCGGTCATGTTTTCGCGACGCTCCGCGCCCATATGCCAAGCCTGCGCATATTGGCCGATTGCCAGCACAAGTTCGATCTGCGGCATTGTCGAGATCACCCGGCTCCGCCAATGAGGCGCACATTCGCGCCGCGGCGGCAGGTCGCTGCCCTTGGCGTCATAGCCGGGAAAACAGAAGCCCATCGGCACGATGGCGAAACAGTCGCAATCGTAGAACGTCTCCCGATCGACCTGCAACCAGTCGCGCAGGCGATCGCCGGACGCATCGTTGAACGGAATGCCGCTCTCGTGAACCTTGAGGCCCGGCGCCTGCCCCGCGATCAGTATCCTCGCCTTCGACGACAACACCGCGACCGGCCGCGGCTCGTGCGGCAAACGAGTGTCCGCCCCGCCAAGCGGCGCGTCTCGACAGATACGACAGGCGGCGATCTCCCGCCGAAGAATATCGAGCGCCCGCTCGTCAGAGGCGTTTTTCTCGATCACCATCCGAGCAATCCCATGATGCCGCGGGCATCTGGTCGCGGCGTATGGTCCCGTACGCTTCGAGGCATCTCGAACGTGCCCGCCCAGAGCCCGGCCTTCTCTGCCTTCGCCCACGCCTCCTCGTCACCATAGGCTCCATAGGATACCGCCATGCCCCGGCGCACCATTTCGGCGTTTAGATCTACGCCACCGGCATGACAGACCACCAGCAAGCGATCGAAACGGTCCCGCCCGGTTCCGCTACATTGCGTGTCGGTCGGCGCGACAAGAGCCTGCAGTGTCCGCTTCGCCTGCTGCCCGCAGGTCCATGCAATGCCTGCCCATTCGCATGTCTGGCTGAGTTCGGGCGCATCGATGCCGTAAAGCCGCATCCGCTCCTTGCCGAGGTTCAGGCTATCGCCGTCAGCCGCACGAAACTGGCCGGAATGGACAGTTTCGGCGTGATCGCTCAGCTTGGCCGCAATCAGCCACAGGAATGCCAGCAGAGCCAGCGCCGTCACGCCGTCGCGCATCACTCGCAAACCGCGTGTCACGCTTTCGCCTCCTTAAAAAACAAATTCTTGGCAAAGATGGCTAACATCATCTTAAGAATTGCGGTCTAGGGTGTAGCCACCCGCGGATCAAGTTTCAACGTGCACAATGAGTACTGGCGTTAGCACATCGACCGATAAGAATATCGTCGACAAGTCACGCAGTCACCGAAACAAGCCAGTGTCGAAGGCTGTTCGGCTGACGCGGGAGCGCCTCCAGTCGAGCCACGCGGCAAGCGGCGCATTCGATCGCGACGTGCTCGTGATGCACATAAATGCCGTCCTCCAGGGCGCATCGATCGTACCGCTCTTTGTTACGATCATCGCCGCTCTCGGCGTCTATTTCACGGAAAACACTCAAATCTTTCTGTGGGCGCTGCTGACGCTGACGGCCCATGCCACAAACGTGTTTCTCGCGCGCCGCGCCCGCGGGCAGGAAATCAATACGACGACGGCGCGCAAATGGCGCCGTGTTCTCTTGCTTGGGCAATTCATGGTTGGCTGCTGCTGGGCTGTGTTCGCCCTGCAGGATTGCACCACGTGCGAACCGTCGAGCTTCCTGCTCTACAAGGGCGCCACGCTGCTCATTGCGCTCTCTATTACAGCAATGTCGAATTTCATGCTGACGCCGTCAGCGCTCATTACGTTCGCGCCTGTCGTTCTCGGATTGGTTGCCAAGGCCGGCCTCTCCCGCGAAATCCTCGAGATCAGCCTGACGGCCATCTTCACAACGACGGTCATCCTCTTCAACTACATCAGTGACCGGCTCTTCCAGTCCAACCTGAAGATCCTCGCCTATCAGGCCGAGAAAGACGATCTGATCGCCGAGCTCGAAGTCGCCAAGTCGATGTCGGATGAGGCCCGCCGCCGGGCGGAGGAGGCCAACCTGGCAAAGTCCCGCTTCCTCGCCTCCATGTCACATGAACTGAGAACGCCGCTCAATGCCATCCTCGGCTTCTCGGAGGTCATGTCCGCGGAGGTGATGGGGCCGCTCAACAACCCCACTTACAAGGAATACACCAGCGACATCCACCGCTCCGGTGAACATCTGCTGAATCTCATCAACGAGATCCTCGATCTCTCACGCATCGAGGCCGGCAAATACGAGCTAAGCGAGGAAGCGGTTTCGCTGCTGAATATTTCGGAAGACTGCATCGGCATGGTACAGCTGCGGGCCCGCGGCAAGAACATCACCATCTCGCAGCAGTTCGAGCTTGAATTGCCAGCCGTTTGGGCTGACGAGAAGTCGCTGCGCCAGGTCATTCTCAACCTCCTTTCAAATGCCGTAAAGTTCACCCCGCAGGCGGGCGAAATCCACGTCAAGGTCGGCTGGACGGCGGGCGGCGGCCAATACATCTCCATCAAGGACAACGGTCCCGGGATTCCCGAAGAAGAGATCCCGGTAGTCCTCTCCGCCTTCGGCCAGGGCTCGATCGCGATCAAGAGCGCCGAACAGGGCACCGGCCTCGGCCTGCCGATCGTTCAGGCGATCCTTGCCAAGCACGACGGCCAGTTCATCCTTAAGTCGAAGCTGCGCGAAGGCACCGAAGTCATCGCCATCCTGCCGGCCAAGCGCGTGCTGCAGACCGTCCCGGCCGTCGAGGATGCGCCGGCGGTCTCACGCAAGCGCAGGAGCTTTGCGTAACGATTTAATCGACGATCCGCTTGAAATCAGGATCGTCTGTGAAGTCCTGACCGCTCGTTGACATCGCATCCCCTGGCGTTGCGCCCGAGGATAGAGTGACATTCTAAACACATTCTAAAGATGCATTAGATAACAGATACAACCTAAAGCCCACTGCCGGTTGCAGACGTCATCACCCAAACAACAGATGCTTCCCGATCGTGAACAACAGGAACACGCCGCAGGCGGCGATCATGCAGACGACGGCAAACGATCCGAGATCCTTGGCGTGCTTTCCAACCATCGAGATCTCCGGGGAAATCCTGTCGATGACCTCCTCGATCGCCGTGTTCAGCGCCTCGACGGCGAAGAGGGCGAGAAACAGCACGATGGCGATCATCAGCTCCGAAAGCGTCGCGCCGACAGCAATCAAGAGGATCAACGAAACCGCGAAGAACAGCAGTTCCTGCCGGAACGCAGCCTCTTTGATCAGCCGCCGGAAGCCGCCGATCGAATAGCCGGCGGCTGCCAGAAAGTGGCTGATGCCGGTGAGTTTTGTCACGGCAGGTTTCATCAAGTGCCCTCGTCGTCCGTCGATGGCGGCTGTTGCCGCCACCAGTCAGAAATTGCGAATACCGGTTCACGGTCCCCGCGGCAAGAACTCTGTCATCAACCTGTCACAAACCTGAAAGCTCAGTGCTTGTTGCTGACGCCGGCCTGCGAGAACGTTGCCATGCCGGAATGGCAGGCCGCCGCGGCCTTGACGATGCCGGCTGCCAGGGCCGCCCCCGTCCCCTCGCCGAGCCGCATGCCGAGCGCCAGAAGCGGCGTCTTACCGAGCATCTCTATGGCCCGCAGATGTCCCGGCTCGCCGGAGACATGGCCGATCAGGCAGTGATCAAGCGCCGAAGGATTGGCGGCCTTCAGGATGGCTGCTGCGGCGGTCGCGACATAGCCGTCGATCAGCACCGGAATCCGTTCGACACGCGCGGCAAGGATCGCCCCGGCCATCGCCGCGATCTCCCGGCCGCCAAGGCGGCGCATGATCTCCAGCGGATCGTCGAGATGATCGCTGTGCAACGCGACCGCTTTTTCGACGGCTGCAATCTTGCGCTCCAGCATATCGCCTTCCGAGCCGGTTCCCGGACCGACCCAGTCGCGCGCGGTGCCGCCGTAAAGCGCATAGTTGATCGCCGCTGCGATCGTGGTGTTGCCGATCCCCATCTCGCCGATGCAGAGAAGATCCGTGCCGCCTGCGATCGCCTCCATGCCGAAGGCCATGGTCGCCGCACAGTCACGTTCGGACAAGGCGGGTTCCTCGGTAATGTCGCCGGTCGGATAGTCGAGCGCGAGATCGAAGACCTTCAGGCCGAGATCATAGGCCACGCAGATCTGGTTGATAGCCGCGCCGCCAGCCGCGAAATTCTCCACCATCTGCTGCGTCACGGTCGGAGGAAACGGCGTGATGCCCTGCCTGGTGACGCCGTGATTGCCCGCAAAGATCGCCACCAACGGCCGGTTCACCGCCGGTGCCTTGCCCGTCCAAGCGGCAAGCCAGAATGCGATTTCCTCGAGCCGCCCAAGTGCGCCCGGCGGCTTCGTCAGCTGCGCATCGCGTTCGCGCGCGGCCGCGAGTGCTCTGGCATCCGGCCCCGGCAGATCGCGCAGAAGTGCCCGGAAATCGTCGAATGGCAGGCCTGAAACGCTCATGAATGCGGTTTCCTTGTCTTGGTCGGTAACTTGTCTTTTCGCTGCAAATCAGCTTCTTTCGTCGCCACTCTCTTAAAGGCAGGCGCGGAGGCGGACAACTCCAAAAGCGCTGCAAATGGTCGCGGGGTCGGGCTGCACAATGAACATTGGAAAATACGCAACCGACGTCGCCCGCGCCGTTGCCTTCCTCAGCCGCATTCCGATGCCGCCTTCAGCCTTCGCCGATTTCAACGGCAAGCTTGATAGAGCCTCCCGCGCCTTTCCAGTCGCGGGCATTGTCATCGCACTCCTGCCTGCGCTTGTCTTCCTCGTGATGCTTTGCCTGCGCGCAGACCGGCTGATGTCGGCTTTCGCCGCGCTCGCCGTCCAGACGGCATTGACCGGCGCGCTTCACGAGGATGGCCTGGCCGACTGCGCCGACGGCCTCGGTGGCGGGCGTGACCGCGAGCATGCACTCACGATCATGAAGGACAGCCGCATCGGCACCTTTGGCGCGATCGCCTTGATCCTGTCGTTTGCGCTTCGAGCAGCGGCACTTGCCGCAGTCGCACGAGCAGCACCGCCGCTGGCCGCAGCACTCGCTATTCCGGCGATCGCCTGCATCAGCCGTGGCGCTCTCGTTTGGCACTGGCATCGGCTGCCATCGGCAAAACCCGATGGCGTGGCCGCCGCCGCAGGACAACCGGGCGAGGGCGCGATGCACATGGCGCTGGTTACCGGCGGCCTTCTCGCCGCCCTGCTGCTCTGGCCGAGCCTCGATCTCCTCCCCGTCGTCTGCGCGCTTCTTGCCTGTGGCTTGTCGGTCATGGCCTTCACCCGGTACGTCCGTCACAAGCTCGCCGGCCATACGGGCGATACACTTGGCGCCGCCCAGCAGATTTCGGAAATCGCCGCCGTTTGCGCCCTTGCCATGGCTTTGTGAAACCTCGATATAGATCGCATGCAAACACCCTGCATCCATGTCTGCTCCATCGATCCGGCAACCGGCCTGTGCATGGGTTGCGGCCGTACGCTTCCCGAGATCGGCGGTTGGATGTCCTTCTCCGACGAGGAACGCCGGCAGCTGATGGCCGTATTGCCCGCGCGGCTTGCCGCAAGCCGACTGGCAATCCCGCCACAGCCGACGATGCAGGCGACAGCGGAGCCGCGTGCATGAACCGTCTGACGATCGTCCTTGCGGTCATTGGCCTGGGCCTCGCCGTACTTATATTCAGCGACGACACGAGCCGGATCTTCGGCATGCGGACCGACGATTTCGGCCGCTTTGTCTATCTGCTTCCGATCGTGCTGATGCTGGCCGCCGGCATTTGGGCGCGGCGCACCAGCGCGAGCGAGACTTTGCGCAACCTGATGATCTGGCTCGTGCTGATCCTTGGTCTTGCGACCGTCTATCTCTATCGGCAGGAGGCGCTTGGCGTCGGCAACCGTCTGCTCGCCGGGCTCGTGCCGGGCCGCGCAGTGATCGTGACGACCAGCGAGGGCGGCCAAGAGGTGATCCTTCACAAGCTGCTGAACGGACACTACGAAGCGTATGTTACGATCAACGGCCAGAGCATTTCGATGCTGGTCGACACCGGCGCCAGCATGATCGCGCTTTCCCGCGAGGACGCGGAGCGGGTGGGCATCATCCCCGACAATCTCGAGTATTCAATGAGCGTCATGACGGCCAATGGTCGCGCCCGCGCAGCCCGTGTCACGCTCGCCGAGGTGGCAATTGGCCCGATCGTACGCCACAACGTTCCCGCCAGCGTCGCGCAGGATGGCAAGCTCGACCAGAGCCTCCTCGGCATGAGCTTTTTGTCCACCCTCGGGTCTCTGCAGATCCAGACGGACGAGCTGCGGATGCGAGACTAGGGACGGCCCTGCACCTCGCGCCGGTCCCTGCTAGCTCCGCAGCCTGTATCCCGTCTTGAAGATCCAGCCGAGCGTCCCGAGGCAGATCGCCAGGAAGATCGAGATCATCCCGAGGCTCACCAGCGGATTGACGTCGGCGATGCCAAAGAAGCTCCAGCGGAAGCCACTGACGAGATAGAGCACCGGATTGAAGTGGCTCACAGCCTGCCAGAACGGTGGCAGCATGCTGATCGAATAGAAGCTGCCGCCAAGGAAGGTCAGCGGTGGCACGACGAGCATGGGGATCAGGTTCAGCTGCTCGAAGTTGGTCGCCCAGATGCCGATCATGAATCCGAACAGGCTGAACGTGATCGCCGTCAGCAGGAAGAACAGGACCATCATCACCGGATGCTCGATCCTCACATCCACGAATATATTCGCGGTTAGCAGGATGATAATCCCGATCATCAACCCCTTTGTCGCCGCAGCCCCGACATAGCCGAGCAGGATCTCGCTCATAGCCACCGGCGCCGACAACACTTCGTAGATCGTTCCGGTGAACTTCGGAAAATAGATGCCGAAGGAGCCATTGCTGATGCATTGGCCAAGCAGCGTCAACATGATCAGTCCGGGAGTGATGAACGCGCCGTAGGACACGCCCTCGACTTCCTGGATCCGCGAGCCGATCGCCGCGCCGAAAACGATGAAATAGAGCGAGGTCGAAATGACGGGCGAAACGACGCTTTGCAACAGCGTCCGGCGTGTGCGCGCCATTTCGAAGAAATAGATGGATTTGATTGCTTCGACGTTCATTTCGCTCCTCCCACGAGCGCCACGAAGATGTCTTCCAGCGAGCTCTGCTGCGTCGAAAGATCCTTGAAGTGAATATTGTGCTCGCCGAGCCGCGTCAGCAGCGTGGCGACGCTCTCCTGCTCGTTCTGAGCATCGAAATCGTAAATCAGGCGGCTGCCGTCTGCAGCGAGCGAAAGACCGTTGCCGGCGAAGCGCTCCGGCAGCTCTTGCAGCGGCTCGTTCAATTCGAGAATGAGCTGCTTGCGGCCAAGCTTCGCCATCAGCGCCGTCTTGTCTTCCACCAGCAGCAGCTCACCGCCGTTGATGACGCCGACGCGATCGGCAATCTCTTCTGCTTCTTCGATGTAGTGCGTGGTCAAGATGATCGTGACTCCGGAGCGCCGCAGCTTTTCGACGACGTGCCACATGTCCTTGCGCAGCGTCACATCGACGCCCGCGGTGGGCTCGTCGAGGAAAAGGATTTCCGGCTCATGCGACAGCGCCTTGGCAATCAGCACCCGCCGTTTCATACCGCCGGACAGTTGCCGCAGCATGTTGTCTTTCTTGTCCCATAGCGAAAGATCGCGGAGCACCTTCTCGATATGGGCCGGATCGGGTCGCTTGCCATGCAGCCCGCGCGAGAAGCTGACGGTGTTCCACACCGTCTCGAACTGATCCGTGGTCAGCTCCTGGGGAACGAGGCCGATCATCGAGCGCGTCGCCCGGAAATCCTTGACGACGTCATGACCGTCAACGGTCACCATGCCGCCGCTCGGATTGGTAATGCCGCAGACAATCGAGATCATCGTCGTCTTGCCCGCCCCGTTCGGCCCGAGCAACGCCAGGATCTCGCCCCTCTCGACATCGAGGTCGATGCCCTTGAGCGCTCGAAATCCATTGGCATAGGTCTTGGTGAGGTTTCGGATGGAAATGATCGGGGCCATAAAGGGCTCTTCTGACGTCTGCGGCGGGAGTTGCTGGGGCGCTATATATCCGCTTTGAGTAGTTTTGACATCCCGGCACAGATGAACAGAGTATTCACTTGCGTGAAAACGCGTCTGAAAGAAAAAAACATTCGCGCCTGTGGAAAACTTCAAAGCGACAAGATGTCATCAGCCGGTGATATTTTTCAGCCATAAAGACGGCGAGGCAAGCAAGCGCTCTCCGTCCCGCCGCACCCCTTGCGGAGAGCCGCCTGAGCGACCTCGTTACGCTCCCTTTGCTTCCTCGACATGCAGTGAGTGTATCCAGTCATCACAAGACCTGACCCGGCTGGGCGGCGCCGCCCGCGCCGCGTTCTCCTTGGGCCGGCCTTCGAGCCGGCCTTTCCTTTCAATCGCAGTAGACCCTGCCGCTCTGGCGTGCCCTGAGATCGAAGTGGAAATGGTTCCAATGCTCCGGATTGCTACCGGGTCCGAGCACTGTGTTGAAATATTTACAGCTGTCGCTGCGCACGGCCTGCAGCAGCCTGCCTTCGCGGAACGAGAACAGCCCCTTCTTACGCACGTCGATCGCATGGCCGCTCTTCAGGACGAACTTGCCGACATCGATTGCGTTGCCGCGGGCATGCTCAGACATCGGATTGTAGCGCTGCCGGCTGTTGTTCATGCGCCGACAGCTATAACCGCCGAGCGGCTGAATGGTCTTGATGCCGGACCAGTAGCGAAACCGAGCAGATGGCGCGAGCTCGTTCTTGACCCATTTGGCGAAGGCAAGCGTCACCTGGCAATTCAGCGTCACCGCCGGGCGGACGCCAATATTGCCGGACAACCCCTGCAGGGAGATCGGGTACGGCACCTGGCAGGCCGGCCCGTTCGAGATCGGCGGCTTCTCGGAATAGACGACGCCCATCCGCTTCAATTCACGGCGGCAGGCAAGCTCCGAGGCCGGCATCACGCTCGGATCTACGGGGGCGGCCGGTTCGCTCATCATTGGTGCGGTCGGGTTGTTCGGTCGCAGCATGGCGACCTCCCGCTCCTCGTTCTCCTCAGGCACGCGCGCTGGCGCAACCACCGGCCTTCCATCGTTCCACACAGGCGCGTTGCCCATCTGCGCCTGCGCTGTGGGCGCCGGAATCCGCGCACGATTGAGCTGCGTCGGATTATCGGTACCGATGCCATCGACGACGGGCTGATCGGATTGGCCCTCGGCGATTTGCTGCTGTTGCTCCTCGGCGAGGCCGACCACAGGCTCGGCTCCAAGCTCGGCGTCCATATTGACACCGTCCTCGGGCACGATGAGCTGCTGGGTGCCGCCCCAGGTCGAAGGCTGATTGCGAAGAGAGCCGGCGGCGCCCTGCGCGCCCGCCATTGCTTCGTCGCTGTCGATCATCGGCAGCCGCCCGGGCTGTGCAGGTGCTTGACGCGTTTGCGGTTGGCTCTGGGCGCGGCGTTGTCCCATTCCGGCAAGATTGGGTGTGTTGAGGTAGTCGACGGATCCCGCAGCATCACTGACCGGGGCATTTGCTACCGGATAGGCCTGCTCAATCGGTGCCGTTTGCATCCGCGCCGCAGCCACGCGACGCTCAGGCGTAGAAATCGACCCTACCCGTGTGCCGTTGTCCACGTCACCAGGCGGAATTAGGCCATCGGTCGAACACGTCACCAGAACCGTCGAGAGCAGCACTGGCAGCACGTATTGCCGAAGTATGGAAACAAACGCCATGCTCTCATCGCTTCCGAGGAACGGCAAGGATCTAAAACTTACGCCGAAATTTAATGAAGAACGGTGAACGAAAGCTTACCTGGATTGCTTAAGCCCGCGTCTTGAGCCCGATATAGAGCCGGAACAGCGCACGCAGGCCCGAAGGAGAAACGCTTGCTTGGACGCGCAGATGTTCCGGTTTGGGCATCGTTTCGTTCGACAACGCAACTTGCTGCACAATGCACAAAACGAAATCTTAAGTCATTCCAACGATTGTAGGATTTGGATCGTCAACCGTTGGGTCGGGAATGAAGCTCCTCGCTACTTTCGCCAAAATCGCCGCTCGCCTGGCACCATCCACGCGCGGCAGCCAGGCTGTGGTAGAAGCGCTCCAAAGTGCCGTCGCGGAAAAAGAACAGCAGCTCGAACAGCAGGCGATTGCCCTCGCCCACAGCCGCAAGATATTCGATCGCTCATCCGAAGCCGCACGGATCGGCGTGTGGGAATGCAGCCTGCCGGACAACTGCCTTGTCTGGACCAAGATGGTCTATGATCTCTTCGACGTGCCATACGAGGCCGATCTCGATCGCGCGGAGATCTTGAAATGCTATTCCAGGGATTCGCTGGCTGAACTTGTGCGGCTGCGCAGTCACGCGATTGAGGAGCGAAGCGGCTTTACGCTCGATGCCGAGATCGTGACGCCGAAGGGCAATACCCGTTGGATCCGTATCACGGCCACCGTCGAATGTGAGGGCGATGTCCCTGTCCGCATCTTCGGCATGAAACTCGACATCACGGCCGAAAAGATGATGTTCGACCAGATTCGCTATCTCGCGGAATTCGACATCCTCACCGGCCTACCGAACCGCGCGCAGTTCCAGTCTGCCCTGCAGCGTCTGCCCCAGCACGCTGTCGGCGAAACCGCCGCAGCCCTGCTTCTCATTGATCTCGACGGCTTCAAGGGCATCAACGACACGTTCGGCCACCAGGCTGGCGACGAGTGCCTCAGGGAAACGGCCAAGCGGCTGCTGGCAGCGTGCAAGGGAACGGACCTCGTAGCCCGTATTGGCGGCGACGAGTTTGCTGTCCTTGTCAGCGGCTACAACAGCGCCGAAAGCGTCGCCAAGCTTGCTGAGACCGTCGTCCACTGCCTCAACCGCTCGGTCGAACGGGACGGGTCCAGAATGCATGTTGGTGCGTCCGTGGGCGTCGCCTTCTTCGATCCATCAATGAACTCCGACATCTTCGTTTGTGCCGACTCCGCGCTCTACAAGGCCAAGACTGACGGCAAGAACCGCTTCTGGATCCACGGGGCTCCCGCGGGTATCGACAGTCCAAAAATGGACGCTGCCTAGCCTCCTGCTCACGCCGCGGGCTCAGGAGGCAAGGCTGACGAATCCTCGTCTCTGGGCTATAATGCGAGCACGCTGTCTCGGATCGTTGGTAGCGCGGCATGGAGGTTCCTATGGCAGACGGCAAATCCTCGGTCGGCACAGGAGCGATCGATATTGCGCTATTGATCGGCCGGCTGCTTCTCGCCTGGATCTTTCTGCATGAGGGCGTCTCGCTGGCGTTGAATTTTTCGGGCGCCGTCGAGATGGCTGCACAATTCGGCTTGAGTGTTCCACTGCTTGTGGCAACGATCGCTCTCCAGATCGGCGCCGGCCTATCCATCGCCGCCGGGCTTTTGACGCGCGTCGGCGCGACCGCCTTGGGCCTGTTTTGCGTCGCCACTGCCACGCTCTATCACACCAACTTCAGCGACCAGAACGAACTCTTTCATTTCGAAAAGGACCTCGCCATTGCAGGCGGCATGTTCGTGCTCGCCGCCGTCGGTGCTGGCTCTCTCTCGATTGACAGTTGGCTGAGGGGCCGCGGGTTGTAGGGTGGCGCACGGCAGGTCACCATATGGTCACACGGCGTCTCGCCGCTCTGCCCGATAGGCTCTCAAGATTGCGTCGACCGCCTTCGCCACTTCGGCAGCGTTCGTCTGGTAATTGGTAACCGATAAGCGCATGACTTGTCTGCCGCGCCATGTCGCTCCGCCGGCAAACAGAGCGCCTTCGCGTTGCAAGGCGCCGATCGTTCGCCTGGTCAGGTCGTCGGCCTGTTCGCTCGGCAAGTCCGCTCCGAAGCGCACGATCACTTGGTTGAGCTGAACATCGTTGCCGATTGCAATTCCCGCCTCCTCAGCGAGCGCCAGCGCCATGCCGGCAGCTGCCTCACACGCTCCGTCGATCAGGGTCTCGATGCCGCTACGCCCGAGATGCCGGATCATCGCCCATGTGGCAAAGCCGCGCGCCCGCCGCGACAGCTCCGGCACATAGTGCGAGGGATCCCGCTCGCCCTCGCTGGCAAGTGGCAGATAGCTCGCCGAAATGGTCATCGCCCGCCGATGTGCCAGTTCGTCACGCACGATCGCATAGCCACAATCATAGGGCGTCTGCAGCCATTTATGCCCATCGGTAGCCCAGCTGTCCGCCTGCTCCACGCCGGCGGTCAAATGACGCCGCCGCGCCGAGGTCTGCGCCCAGAGGCCGAACGCCCCGTCGACATGCACCCACGCGCCCTTCGATTTGGCGATCGGGATCAGTCTGCCGAAATCATCGCAGGCGCCAGTATTGATCTGCCCTGCCTGGAGGATCGTTGTGCAAGGGCCGGAGACGGCAGCCATGGCCTGCTCGAACGCCGCTGGTACGATGCGCCCCTGATCGTCCGTCGGGATCCGTACCACGCGATCGTGGCCGAGGCCGAGAAACTGCAGCGCGGAGAACACGGTCGTATGTGCATCATCGCCAATCAGCACCGTGATCGGCGGTGCTCCGAACAGTCCGTTGGCATCGACATCCCAGCCGGCCTGCAACAGCACCTCGCCTCGAGCAGCCGCGAGGCAGGTGAAGTTCGCGACGGTCGCGCCAGTGACAAGGCCGACAGAACAGCCCGCCGGAAGTCCAAGCAGCTGAAGCAGCCAGCGTGCGGCGACTGTTTCAACGGCCGCCGCCGAAGGCGACGCCGCATGGTTGCCGGCATTCTGTCCCCAGGCGCTCGTCAGGAAATCAGCGGCAACTCCCATGGGATGCGAGCCGCCGATGACCCAGCCGAAGAAGCGCGCTCCGGTCATCAAGTGCAATCCAGGTTCCGCCGTCACCACCAGCTCGTCGAGTACGTCGATCATCGGCGACGACAGTTCAGGCAGCGGGGCGCCAAAGGCCTCCACGGCGGCGGGATAGTCCCGCAAAGGACGATGCGGACGGCTGTCCGTCGTGTCGCGAAAACGTGCCGCATTAGCGGCGGCGATCGAGAACAATTCCTTAGTGCTCACGGCATCCGCCTCCCCGCCTATGCCGCGCGCCTCCCAAATACGCACGCGACATCGCTGCCCAAGCCTGCGGTGACGGAGAATAGCCTGAACCTTATGCCCGTGCCAGCCCGGCGCTCACAACTCGCAACGGTGACGCCCGAGAACATCAACCCCCGGCACTGCGACACGCAGTCGGGCTAAAGTCGTTGCCGGATAAACGAGCCGCGTCGCGCTTCTCGTTGCCGTACAGCTCGTTCATGATCTTGGCAACTTCGACGGCGTGGCGTTCCGTCAAGCCATGCAATATCTGTCCGCCGAACGATGCAGGCTCTTCTGTCTGGTTGTCCCACACCATCCAGAGATCGAGTGGGTCGCAAATGACGTCGTAACGTTGATCGGTACTACACATGGGTAAATTGCCTCAAGAACCCTACCCGATTAAGCCCCTGACTCTTAACGTGCTCTTGCTTCGGACGACCAATTAGCGCGAGCGATTTCTTGTCCTGATGATCGGGAAGCCCAAAAAATACCAGGACAAGGCTGTTCCCAAACCCACCGGCGCGATCGCACCGATGTTGCCGCCACGCAGCAGGCAGGCCAGAAGCCCCGCGACCACCCCGACGATCACCAGATCGATCAGACACGGCCGCGACTCGGATGATGATTTCTCTCCCATGATCTCGACTTAGGTCATCCGCCGATGTTGACAAAGGCCTCGCGGTTGCGATGCCTAACAAAGTCTGAATGTCAGCCTCGACACCTCTCCAAGGGAGGTCCAACGTGCCGATTCGAAGCGCCCGCCGCCGCTGACACGGTATAAATCTGACACTTTCTCAATTATCGCGCAGGAACGCTGCCCGTGACGATCCGGTCTGTCTTCATCACCTGCATCTGCGGCCAGTTGGACGCGGCTTCACTCGCCGGACGACTGCCGACCGCCAGAATTGTGATCAAACCAGCCACGATAGCAGTAAGAAGCAATCCGCTGTAGGTCATTGTTTCGAGCCTCAATGCTGTGGTTTCCCAGCCACTGCGGCGCAAACTGATACGAGACGCTAAATGAAAAGCTAACAACCATGGTTAATGCACAGCGTTTCCCGGTTTAGGACGCTGACTGTGGATAACTAGTCACCTACGCCTGCCTGCACCGATCGGGCCTCGAACAGCCGTTTCAGCGCATCGATCTTCTCGGCATCAATCTTCGCGTCCGTCACGGCAACCCAACCGTCAATATAGTGCTGCGGAGCATAGACGTGGCCGTACCCCATCGGAGAGCTCGTTGCGATCGCCAAATCGACCAGCAATTGCAGCATCGTCAGCGCGGGAAACCAGCGCAGGCTCGGCGAAACGTCCGGCCCGCGCGGACGCCTCATCCAGGCCGGTTCCCGATAGAAAGAATAGGGATCGAAGAACGTCACGGCATCGCTGGCATACTGCAGATAGACGATGCGAATGGGTCCCCAGTTTGCGCCGGGAATATTCAACTGGTTCGTCTGGTTGGTGAACCGGATGAGAGACCCGTCGCGGAACTGCGGCAACCACGCAGGCGATTGGGGATTGCGCGCCGCCGTCACGTCTCGCCACATCCTGCTTTCAAAAGGCGGCCCGCTCCAAAACGCCCCCTGAAATGGATCCGCCACGATGTCGAAGATATCGGCCGAGACCTGCGAATTCAGCGCTCCGAGGCTGAGGCCGTGCAGGTAAAGCTTCGGTCGCCCGTCCCGTGGCAAGGTCGTCCAGTAACCGTAGACTTCCCGAAACAACGCCCTGGCGGACGCCGAACCGTATTCCGGCTCGACCAGCAGCGACAACCAACTCGTGAGATACGAATACTGAAGCCCGACGCTCGCCACGTCGCCGTGATGCAGATATTCGAGCGTATCCATTGCCTCCGGATCGATCCAGCCAGTTCCCGTCGGAGCAATGATGACGAGGAGCGAGCGTTCGAACGCGCCTTGGCGCTTCATCTCTTCGAGCGCGAGCTTTGCGCGCTCTTCAATCGTTTCCGCGTTGTTCAGACCCACATAGGTACGCAGCGGCTCGCGCGCCGGCGTCTTCCAGAAATCGCCGATCTGCGCAGCTGTCGGGCCGGACACAATGAAATTACGGCCCTGGCGCCCAAGTCCCTCCCAAGTGACAAGCGAGGCGGCGCTTCCGGTCTTTGCCGGATCACCTGGCATGGGGACGCCGTCTTCCAGAAGCGCATCGACCCTCTGGAATGAACTATCGGCTAGATGCAACGCTGCACGCAGCAGCACGCCGTCAACGACAGACCAGAAGAGTGCGATCGCAAGGACACCCCCGATCACTTGAGAAACGCGGCGCGGCACGAAGCGCGATAGCCATTCCGACAGGAACAAACACGTCAGCCGGAACAGCCGACCGATCAGAACCGCAATGAAGAAGGCGACGATTGCGACAAAGGCGACGCTGAAGGGCTCAGCCGTATCGACCCGCTCCATGTGCCATAAGTCGCGGATCGAGTTCTGCCATCCCGCAGCGCGCCACAGGACGAGCACTGACAGCACAATACCAAGTCCGCAAACGATCAAGTTGCCGGGCAGTCTTCGTCCCGCCGGCATCGGCAGCTCTAGGTATTTCCAGAGCCATGTAAAGGTTACCCCGAACAGATACCCTACGGCGGCGGCGATGCCGGATAGCGCGCCTTGAACAAAGAAGGATCGTGGCATGAGGCTCGGCGTCAGCGACGCGGCAAAGAAGATGAAGCCAAGTGCCAACCCCGGCGTCGAAAGCGATGCGAATAGGCGCAGCAGCAAACGTCTCATGCGTTCCTCTCTTGCTTCTCGCGCCGATAACGACCAGCCCTGCACCTTACTATCTGAAAGCGCAAATTCAAGGGACGCAACGGGCAGGTAGGCATCACGAAAAAGGTCCCCCGTGGCGTCGCCCGGGAGACCCTTGGCCTATTTGTTAGTCAGCTAATCAGGCAGCGCGGGCAATCCGTCCCGCGCTGCTGCCACCGGCGGCGCGCAGCCTGAAATTGGCCAGCAAGGTGCCCAGCTGCCGGCTTTCTTCGGCCAGCGTCTGGCTTGCGGCCGTCGTCTCCTCCACCATCGCGGCATTTTGCTGCGTCATCTGATCCATGTGGTTGACCGACGTGTTGATCTCGTTGAGTCCCGTGGCCTGCTCGCGCGCTGCAGTCGCAATCGAGGTCACGTGATTGTTGACGCGATTGACCAGTTCCTCGATTTCAAGCAGCGCATCACCGGTGGAACGCACCAGCGTCACGCCGTTGCCGACCTCGCTTGCCGAGGTGCGGATCAATACCTTGATCTCCTTGGCGGCATTGGCGGAGCGTTGCGCAAGTTCGCGCACTTCCTGTGCTACCACAGCAAAACCGCGGCCCGCCTCGCCTGCACGCGCCGCCTCGACGCCGGCATTCAGCGCGAGCAGGTTCGTCTGGAAGGCAATCTCATCGATGACGCCGATGATCTGGCTGATACGGTTTGATGAGTCCTCGATGCGGTTCATCGCGGTGACCGCATTGCGGACGATCTCGCCGGACTTGCCGGCGCTGGTCTTGGTTTCCGCCACCATCTCGCGGGCTTCGGCCGCACGTTCCGAAGCGGTCCGCACGGTCGCGGTGATCTCGTCGAGCGCCGCCGCCGTCTCCTCCAGCGCGGCCGCCTGCTGCTCGGTGCGCTTCGACAGATTGTTCGTGGCTTCACTGATGTCGCTGGCGCTGTCGTTAACGACGCGGGTCGATTCCGCGATCGCCTGGATGACGCCGCTCAGCGCATCGACGGCCGAGTTGAAGTCGGAACGCAGCTTGGCGTAGTCGTCGCCGAGATCGCCGATGGACACGGTGAGGTCGCCGGCAGCCAGTTTCTCAAGTCCCGCACCGAGCGACTGGATGGCAAAGGTCTGGCGATCCGCTGCCGAGCGCCAGTTGGCCTCGTTGCCGCGACGCTCCTCCTCGATCTGCAGCTGGTGCCGGCTCTCGCGATCGCGCATCAGGGCTCGCTCGCGGACGGAATCACGCAGCACAAGTAGAGACTTCGCCATGGCGCCGATCTCGTCGCGCCGGTCGTGGTCGACGATGTCGACGGCGTCGCGCTCATCAGCAATGGCGTTCATCGCGCCCTTCAGCCGAGCAATCGGAGACGTCACGCTGCGCACGATGCCAAAAGCGACGCCGAGGATGACGATCGCGCCGACGAGGCAGGCGCCGGCCGCCAAGATCGCGTTCTGGCGATAAAGCGCCGCAAGATCGTCAGCGTAGACGCCGGTGCCGACGACCCAGCCCCACGGCTCGAAGCCGACTACGTGCGAATATTTCAGAACCGGATCGGCCGCGCCCGGCTTCGGCCAGTAGTAGTCGACGAAGCCTTCGCCACTCTTCTTCACGGTATTGGCGAACTCGACGAAGATGAACTTGCCGGTCGGATCCTTGTTCTGGGACAGGTCCGTTCCGTTCAGCTCTGGCTTGATCGGATGCATGACCATCGTCGGATGCATGTCATTGATCCAGAAGTAGCCGTTACCGCCGTAGCGCATGGCCGAGATCACGTCCTTTGCCGCGGTCTGCGCCTGCTCCCGCGTCATGGCGCCGGACTGTTCCAGCTTGTAGTATTTCTGGAAGATGGCGATCGCCGTCGCATCCATTTGTGCAAGACCATGCTTGCGCTCGCTCTCCAGCTTCGCGTGCGAATAGTTGAGGAAGAAGGTGATGGCGAGAACCAGAATAGTCAGCGTCAGCCCCACGAGAGAATAGAGGCGGGTGGAAATCTTGACGTTACGCATTGAGCCCCGACAGTTCAGAATTTGAGAATAGTCAAATACTGCTATGCGGGCCTTACCGGATCGTGAATTTTAATTAGAGTTGACTCAGCTGCCGTAGGGTGAGCGTTTTCGTCAGCAGCTCAAATTTCCGTGCAAATCATTGATCTATATCGGCAATAAGCGGTTGCCACTAATCGCGCTAGGTAATTTCTCATAGGACCATGGTAGCAGATGCGGCGACGAACCTACTGCCTCTGGACAGCGCTACGTTTCGCTTCAGAGGCATCTGCGCTACGGTCCTTTCGGAATCGCTATCTATCTTGCCGAACAGGAGCCTTGCATGACCGACAACGCCAAGCCGAACGGCGCGCTGACCCTTCGCACCGTTGCCATGCCCGCCGACGCCAATCCGGCGGGCGATATTTTCGGTGGCTGGGTCATGGCGCAGATGGACCTTGCCTCGGGCATCACCGCGTCCGAGCGCGCCAAAGGCCGTGTCGTCACGGCCGCCGTCAAGGAGATGGCCTTCGCCCTGCCGGTGAAGATCGGCGATACGCTCTCGGTCTACACAACGATCGAGGCCGTCGGTCGCACCTCCATCACGCTCTCGGTCGAGGCATGGGCAACGCGCGCCCGCTACAACAACATGGAACAGGTGACAGCGGCGACCTTCATCATGGTTGCGCTCGACGAGAGTGGAAAGCCGAAGCCGGTCCCCGCAGAGTAAGCCATGGAAACGGTCGCCTCGCCCGAAGTCTTTCTCCACATCAAGGTGGTGATGGGGATGGTGATCTCGCTGAGCCTTGCGCGGCTGCTGACCGGCATCGCTGGCATTATCCAGCATCCGGCAAAGGCCAGGCCCTATGCCGTGCATCTCGGCTGGGCGGCCTCCATGTTTCTCTTCATCATCCACATCTGGTGGTGGGAATACCGGCTGCAGGCGGTGCCGGTGCTGCATTTCGGCATCTACCTGTTTCTGGTTTCTTTCTGCTGCCTGTTCTTCATGCTCTGCGCCCTGCTCTTCCCCGCCTCGCTCGACGAATACGGTGGCTACGAGGAGTATTTCTACTCCCGCCGGCGCTGGTTCTTCGGCACGCTCGCCCTCACCTATGCCATCGATATCGTCGACACTGCGATCAAGGGCACTGATCACATCCAGTCCATCGGCTGGGAGTTTCCGGCGCGCAATATCGTCTATGTCATCCTCTGCGTCATTGCCGCATGGACGGCCAACCGCCGCTTTCACGCGGCCTTTATCTGGCTCAATCTGGTCTATCAGGTCAGCTTTATCTTCCGCATTTATGACGTCCTCGGATAGCGATGCGCAACTTTTTGGTTGCCAATCAACGACAGATATGAGATTAAAAGGCAACCAGGAGGTTGCTGATATGTCTGACCGCATCGAGAAGATCATCGAACTGAATGCACCAGTCGAGCGCGTCTGGAAAGCCATCACCGATCACCGCGAATTCGGCGAATGGTTCCGCGTCCAACTGGACGGCCCCTTCGTGCCGGGCGAGAATTCGACAGGTAACATCACCTATCCCGGCTACGAACACATTCGTTGGCAGGCGACCGTCAAGCGCATGGAGGAGCCCGAGCTCTTTTCCTTCACCTGGCATCCCTACGCCGTCGATCCCAATATCGATTATTCCGGTGAACCGCCGACTCTCGTCGAGTTCCGCCTGGAGCCGACGCCGTCCGGTTCACGACTGACGGTCACGGAATCGGGCTTCGATAAGGTCCCGCCGCACCGGCGCGAGGAAGCCTTCCGTATGAACGACGGCGGCTGGGCCGCGCAGATGAAAAACATCAAGGAATACGTCGATCGCTAACGTCGAACTCCATCGCGAGAACGCGGCGATCCTGTTTGCCGCCCTCGGAGACCCGACGCGCCTGTCGCTGCTGACGACCCTCAGTGACGGGCGCGAACGCTCGATCGCAGGTCTTTCGGTCGGCACCGTGCTCACCCGCCAGGCGGTGACGAAGCATCTGCGCGTGCTGGAACAGGCGGGCCTCGTCCACTCGACGAAGGTCGGGCGGGAAAGCCACTACGCATTCCAACCGGATCGGATCGGCGAAATGCGCGCCTATCTCGACAGCGTCTCCCGGCAATGGGACGACGCGCTCGAACGCCTGCGCGCCTTCGTGGAGCGGTAGGCGTAGCGCGCCAGCCAGCCTGTCAGCCCTAACCGCGGAAAATGAAGGATGCGCCGATCGCGATCAGGGCAAAGCCGATCACGTGGTTCCAGGTCAGGCTCTCGCCGAGCCAGAAGACCGAGAAACCCGAGAAGACGAGCAGCGTGATCACTTCCTGCATTGTTTTGAGCTGCGCCGTCGAATAGACGGCCGAACCGATACGGTTGGCCGGTACGGCAAGGCAGTATTCGAAGAAGGCGATCGCCCAGCTGACGACGATGGCGATGAACAGCGCCGCGCCCTTGTGCTTGAGATGCCCATACCAGGCGAAGGTCATGAAAATGTTGGAAGCGAAAAGCATCACAATCGGCCAGACGGCGGCCGGGTTGAAGGCAAAGGGCATGGGTGATTCCCGACGTTGAAACTGGCGGCAGCATGTATCGCCAAATTTCCGCTCCGCAAGAGGCTGCACTGACTTGCAGCTTCACGCTTGCCCAGTAGCCGAGGGCGACATCTAAGATGTCCTCCAAACACAATCAATGATTGACGTTGATTTGTGGGAGATCCTCAAGGGCTGTGCGCCTAATACGAGAAGGCATCCGAGACGGCGGGAACGTCGGTGTGGAACTCCTCGGCGATATATTTGAGAACGAAGACCAGTATCAAGAAATCGAAGGCATCGAGCGTCCCGCCGAGATAGCTGGCGATGACAGTGTTGCGCTGCTGCGGGGTAGCGCGCGCAGGCTCTACATTGCGGACATCATTGTTCCTCAGTCCGAAAGCGGCGGCGAGGCGGGCAATTTCCGGATGCCGTCGAAGAGAGGGATCGCCCGGGGATGGGCGAGGTTGACGCTGTGACAGGCAGCCTCGTCTAACGTCAGCATTTTGCTGTCCTGGTTCCCGCCTGCGACAGTTTGACCGTCGCTCAGCGTTCGGCCGCCAACTTCTCGCGAATACGATGCGGCCCGCCCGTCATACGTCGGGCAAATGGACGGTCCGGGTCAACGACGCGCCAGAACGGAGCGCTGCCATCCTGGCTAATGGGTACCAGATGCTGCTGCACCGTCACCGGGCAGCACGCATCCGCGCCGTATTCCGCCGCGAGCGTGCGCCTGATCCCCCAGAGCCGACAGACGACCCGCTTGAGCCGCCCGCAAGGCGTCGACGACCATCTTTTCGCTCGGGATTAGCATCCGCTGCTCAAGGTTCTTGCCCTTGCGCCGCATTTTGATGACCGGAACGTCCTCCATGACTTACCTCCACATACGCTTTCGATCGACGCGAAGAGCAACGGCGATGCGCGGTTCTCCGCATACGGCACTGAATGGTCGCTCACGTCAGGCTCTTTCTCCGCTCCAGCTCGGCGGCCGTCGGCTGTTCGAACTCGAACGAGCCGGGCACGATGTCGCCGCTACGAACATATTTGTTAGTGGTCACGCCGGAGCCCGAAACCCGGGAACCGACAAGTTTCATGGCGCCAGCAAAGGCGCCGTCGCCGAACAGTTTCTTGCCCTTGCCGAGCACGACGGGAAAGAATGAAATATGCAGTTCGTCGACCAGGTCGTTCTTGAACAGCGTCTGCAGGAAGTCGGTCGATCCCTGCGTCAGGAGATCCGGGCCGTCGCTGCTCTTCAACGCCCTGAGCGCGCCAACCACGTCGGCCCCCAGCACCTGGCTGTTCTGCCAGCTGGGCCTGAACTCCGGATTGCGGGTCGCGACGTATTTGGTGATCCGGTCGAACAGCGGACCGATCGGGTCGTCGGCCGCCACATAAGGCCAGTGCGCGGCGAAGATGTCGTAGGTCTTGCGGCCGAGCAGCAGATCGAAAGGATTGGCGAACATCTCGCCCACGGCCTCGCCCATCGCTTCGTCGAAATAAGGCGCGGCCCAGCCGCCATACTTGAAGCCGCCGATCGGATCCTCGTCCGGACCGCCCGGCGCCTGCATGACGCCGTCGAGACTGACGAATGCACCTGTAATGATCTTCCGCATCTCTCTCTCCTTGGCGAGAACGTTCACTGCCCCAAGGACGGTCGGCCGCGGGTGGTGCCGACAACCGGTGGAGATAAAAATCAAACGCCACTGTTTGCCAAATCCGAACGATTCTTTTGTTTCCCTTTTGTACTCTTTGCCTCTTCACTTTCGCAGTGAGTCTCGCCATATTCCGGCCATGGCCAAAGCTCCGAAGAAATCTCCCGCCCCGAATGGCTTCGAGGAAGCCCCACAGTCGTCTTTTGAAGGTGCCCCTCTAGAGGGTTCCGTCGCCGAGTGGGTGAAGCAGCTGGAAGCCGATGCGGAGGCCTCCGGCGTCGAGAGCCAGCGCCAGATCGCCTCGAAGGCCGGAAAGCACCGCATGAAGGTGGAGATCGCCGCCTCCAAATCCGCGCGCGGCACCTCTATGGGCGGTTCGACCGATCCGAAGACCCGCGCCGCCGCCGGCCTCAATCCGGTGGCAGGCATGGACACGACGCTGGAGGAAGCCGCCTCGCTGCAGGCTGGCACCGCCGTCACCGCCACGGTCGAGGCTTTGTCGGCGCTGATCGAGAGCGGCAACCCGCTGCACAAGAACGGCAAGATCTGGACGCCCCACCGCCCTGCCCGGCCGGAGAAGTCCGAGGGCGGCATCTCGATCCGCATGGACTCGGAATACCAACCCGCCGGCGACCAGCCGACCGCCATCAAGGACCTCGTCGAGGGCCTGGAGAACGGCGATCGTTCCCAGGTGCTGCTCGGCGTCACAGGCTCCGGCAAGACCTTCACCATGGCCAAGGTAATCGAGCAGACGCAGCGCCCGGCGCTGATCCTCGCGCCGAACAAGACGCTCGCCGCCCAGCTCTATTCCGAGTTCAAGAACTTCTTCCCCGACAACGCGGTCGAGTACTTCGTCTCCTACTACGACTACTACCAGCCGGAAGCTTACGTCCCGCGCTCCGACACCTATATCGAGAAGGAGTCCTCGATCAACGAGCAGATCGACCGCATGCGCCACTCGGCGACGCGCTCGCTGCTGGAACGCGACGACTGCATCATCGTCGCCTCCGTCTCCTGCATCTACGGTATCGGTTCGGTCGAAACCTATACCGCCATGACCTTCCAGATGAATGTCGGCGACCGCCTCGATCAGCGCCAGCTGCTCGCCGACCTCGTCGCCCAGCAATACAAGCGCCGCGACATGGATTTCCAGCGTGGCTCTTTTCGCGTGCGCGGCGACACCATCGAAATCTTCCCGGCCCATCTGGAAGATGCGGCCTGGCGCATAAGCATGTTCGGCGACGAGATCGACGCCATCACCGAATTCGACCCGCTAACCGGCCAGAAGACCGGCGATCTCAAATCGGTGAAGATCTACGCCAACTCGCACTACGTCACCCCGCGCCCGACACTGAACGCCGCCATCAAGTCGATCAAGGAGGAACTGAAGCACCGCCTGGTCGAACTGGAAAAGGCCGGCCGCCTCTTGGAAGCCCAGCGCCTGGAGCAGCGCACCCGCTACGATCTCGAAATGCTCGAAGCCACCGGCTCCTGCCAGGGCATCGAGAACTATTCGCGCTACCTGACCGGCCGCGACCCCGGCGATCCGCCGCCGACACTCTTCGAATACGTGCCCGACAACGCCATCGTCTTCATCGACGAGAGCCACGTCACCGTGCCGCAGATCGGGGGCATGTACCGCGGCGACTTCCGCCGCAAGGCGACGCTCGCCGAATACGGCTTCCGCCTGCCCTCCTGTATGGATAACCGGCCGCTGCGCTTCGAGGAGTGGGACGCCATGCGCCCCGACACAATCGCCGTGTCGGCAACGCCGGGCGGTTGGGAGATGGAACAGTCCGGCGGCGTCTTCGCCGAGCAGGTCATCCGTCCGACCGGCCTGATCGATCCGCCCGTCGAAGTCCGCTCCGCCCGCAGCCAGGTCGACGACGTGCTCGGTGAGATCCGCGAGACGGCGGCCAAGGGCTACCGCACCCTCTGCACCGTGCTGACCAAGCGCATGGCCGAGGACCTCACCGAATACCTGCACGAGCAGGGCGTGCGCGTACGCTACATGCACTCCGACATCGACACGCTGGAGCGCATCGAGATCATCCGCGATCTGCGCCTCGGCGCCTTCGACGTGCTCGTCGGCATCAACCTCTTGCGCGAAGGCCTCGACATTCCCGAATGCGGCTTCGTTGCGATCCTCGACGCCGACAAGGAAGGTTTTCTCCGCTCCGAAACGTCGTTGGTCCAGACCATCGGCCGCGCCGCGCGTAACGTCGACGGCAAGGTCATCCTCTATGCCGACAACGTCACCGGCTCAATGAAGCGGGCGATGGAGGAAACCACCCGCCGCCGCGAAAAGCAGATGGCCTACAATGCCGAACACGGCATCACGCCGGAGAGCGTCAAGGCGAAGATCTCCGATATTCTCGACTCGGTCTACGAGCGCGACCACGTCCGCGCCGACATATCGGGCGCCTCGGGCAAGGGCTTTGCAGACGGCGGCAACCTCGTCGGCGGCAACCTGCAGGCGCATCTCAACGCGCTGGAAAAGCAGATGCGCGACGCCGCCGCCGACCTCGACTTCGAAAAGGCCGCGCGCCTGCGCGACGAGATCAAGCGGCTCAAGGCCGCCGAACTCGCCGTCATGGACGATCCAATGGCGCGAGAAGAGTCGAAGGCGCTGGAAGGCGGCCGCCTTCGTCCTTCGAGGGGCGCTACGCGCCCACCTCAGGATGCGGACGGAGCTGCGACCGCGGCGGGTAGCCCTCATGGTGAGGTGCGGAACCCGAAGGGCGGAGCCTCGAACCGCGAGGGCGGGCGAGGAACCTCCTACTTGGCCAAACCCACCCTCGAGGACATGGGGCCGGGCACCGACAGCGCGACGCCGCTATTCCGCAAGCCTGACCTCGACGAAATGGGCCGCGACATAGCCGAGCCCGCGGGCAAGAGCCTCTTCCGCCGGAACTCCCTCGACGAAATGACCGTCGGCCGCACAGAAAAACCGGTCGCCGGCCAGCTGCCGGAGAAGCCAGGGGAATCGATCGGCACGAAGAAGCGCGTCTCGCCGCCGCTGGAACAGCAGACCGACGACGTCCGCCCGCTGGTGCGCGGCAAGACGGGGGTTGGGAGCTATGAGGATCCGACAGAACAACGCCGCAAGGGGCGCACGAAGGGGAAGACGGGTCGGCCGGGGCGGTAGACGCAACGACCGCTTACGGCCAATGCAGGCCATCCGACCCACCGCATCTACAGCGGCCGGAGCATGCTTCAGTGTATCTGGCAAATCCGCTGGTAAGGAGGCCGGCGCCGCGACCTTCAACCATTTGAAGCCCGATCCGCTCCGAACGGTACGTTCGACCAGACTACTGCGCGCGCCGCAGCTTTGCGGCGTCGCGAAATGAGATCAGGCGTCGGCTGTGCTCATCCCACAGAACCAGTTTTACACAGCGCAGACTTTCCATCATGGTGATGCGGCCAATGCCGGCCAATGCCGGGTGGTCTCTCAGCACTTCCGGAAGCCTGTAATAGGGCACCCTGCTCGACAGGTGGTGAACGTGATGGATACCGATGTTGCCAGTGATCCAGCGAAGGGCCAGCGGCAGGTCGTAATGCGATGCACCGTGAAGGGCCGCATGTGGAAATTGCCATTCCGGTTCTCTTGACCAATGGGTTTCTTCAAACTGATGTTGCACGTAGAAGAGCCAGATGCCTGCGGTTGCGGCCAGTAAGGCGACAGGCAGATGCACCAGCAGGAAGGGCAGGATTCCGATTGCCCACATCAATGTTGCGGAGATAAGCGCGATCGCCAGATTTGTCGCCATGGTGGATATCCAGGGCAAGGAACCCGATCGCATCATGCCGAAGGGTAGCCGCTGCTTGAACAGGAACAGCCATGCCGGGCCGATGCCGAACATGACTGCCGGATGCCTGTACAGGCGATAGCTAAGCCGACCGGTCCAGGAACGGCGGTCATATTCCGATACCGTCAGCGTTGTTATGTCGCCAATGCCGCGCCCCTCGAGATTTCCCGCCAAGGCATGATGCTCCGCATGCGCTCGGCGCCAGTAATCATAGGGCGTAAGCGTCAGGACACCGATCACGCGGCCCGTCCAATCGTCGATGCGCCGACGCGCAAAAAAGGAGCCGTGGCCGCAATCGTGCTGGATCATAAACAAGCGAAGCAGAAAGGCGGCTGCGGGAACGATCAGAACCAGCCCGGCCCAGAAGCCGTAGTGAACCGCTGCCACGGCACCAGCCCAGCAAAACGCAAATGGAATGGCCGTTACTGCAAGTTCAAAAACACTGCGTTTGAGATGCGGTTGGCGATAATTGGCGATGATCTTGAGCCAAGCCTTTTCGTCGAAAAGGGGTGGGCTTAGGTCGCGGTGAAGAGCATCGATCAAAGAATAGTTCCGCGCATGGCAATGAATGTCGAGGAGACAAGGGCGATTGCGACCCCAGATTTAATGAGGAAAAGCGGGTAGTCGAAGCGATAGATCGCATAAAAAGAGTTCATCGTTGCTGGATGTCCTGAGGTTCGGAATGTTGGCGTGGGGATGCTCGCTTGACAACGGCGCTCGGCCGCCTGGCGCGTTTCCCTTTGGCTTCATCTTTTGTGCTTGCCGCCTGGGCTGCTTTTCGTCGCGTCCTTGACCTGATTGGCGAAGGTCGCCTCGACCTTCACCGGCGACTTTTCCTGTTTAGGCTTCCGCGTCTCGCGGTTGCTTCTCATTTGTCCCTTGGCCATTGGTTCGATCCTTTCCGTCTTGAAATTGAGCTTTCCGCTTTCGTCCTGGGGCGTGATTGATGCACATCACCCCGCCTTCCTGGGTTCTTCCTATGCGGTATCGGAAATCCTGCCCTCGTATTGGGTATCATCTTCGGCGCGTCGGATGACGACGCGATCACGAAGCGGCCGGTATGTCATGGGGATCTTTCTGCGGCACAGCGCTTAGTGCGGCTTAAATAGCACCGATTGCCCTTGGCTGATAGAAGCGCCAAGAAATATTATCCGGAGATGAAAATCACAAAAAACAACAATTGCGGTTCTATAACAATAAGAGAATGCGCGCGGAAATTAAGATGGAATTCCAGTGCGCGGATTGATTGGAGATATATTTCAGAGGCCGCCATTGGCACCCATTGCGGACATTCGATCTAATGCTAGCGCATCGGCTTCTGATTGGGATTCGCGGCGAGGAATTCGCCAAGGGTCGGGACCTCGGTATGGCGTTTCTGCTCATCTGCCATCACGAATTCTGCCCCCAACTCTCCCCGAAGCGATACCAGAAGCTGGTCCACATTGTCATTGAAGCGCTCGCACTTGGCTTGTGTCCAAAGACTCGGGCCAGGCGGGTAGAATGGGTTGAGGTAACTAGCATGTTCTTGGTCGAGACGACTGATGAACGAGTGAACCTTGCGAAATAAGGAAATTTCGGGGAGGCACTGCAATGTGCCCTTGAAGGTCATAAACGGTGGCATCAAGCGGTCCGCCCACAAGCAGCCGCGGGCGCCATAATCAAAAAAGAATCGGAGTGAGCCCTTTGTCATGGCCGGAATCGTCGTGCCTTTAGAGATGTCCGCTGTCCGGCCGCCATGCCAGCCGCGCCGCATCCCATTAAACTTGCGTCAACCCCTGCATGGCATATCTGCCCCGGCAATGCGAAAGGAGACATGCATGGCATTCGTAGGCTTCAAGAACACCCACAACAACGCGATCTATGTCAATCCCGCGCAGGTCCTCTACGTCTCCGCCTTCGAGGAAGATGTCACCATCATCGCCTATGCCGTCGCCGATGCCGGCGGCAAGCCGGTGGTGTCGCATGTCCGCGGCAGCGCCGATTTCGTGCAGCACAAGCTCGGCGGCGCGGCTGCCCGTTAGGATTGCACCTCCTTGCAGGTACGCCCGAGGAAGGGAAGGCGCCGCGGCGGTGCCGTTCCAGCACAGTTTCCGGAAATGGGACAGCCGCGGCGGTGCATGGTTACCATTCGTCAAGTGTCTGAATCTTTGGCCATTCCCGGTACGTAGAATCGCATGCCACAATATTGCCGCTTGCCTTTTGCTTCGAATGCTGTCACCAAATGCGGCTCTCGGGCATTTGCATGCCGGTGACTGGACTGATGTGGTAACGCCTTCCGGCAGGAAGGCAGCGTGGGGGACACCTGCGTGCGTAGACGTTCTTTCCCCGTTCGTGAACTACTCGACTGACCCTTCGTGCGTTGATTTTTCGATGAGAGCGCGCGAAAGCTAAAGCCGTCCATTTCCTCTCGGGGGGATGGATACCAGACAGACTAAGGGAAAAGGACTATCCCAATGGCCACCAAGGGCACCGTAAAATTCTTCAACCAGGACAAGGGTTTTGGTTTCATCACGCCGGAAGGCGGCGCAAAGGACGTTTTCGTCCACATCTCCGCGCTGCAGGCTTCTGGCATCCAGTCGCTACGCGAAGGCCAGCAGGTCACCTTCGACACCGAGCCGGATCGCATGGGCAAGGGCCCGAAGGCCGTCAACATCTCGGCCAACTAATCCAAGTTTCCTGTTTCGGCAGGATGGAACGGCGCTCCGCAAGGGGCGCCGTTTTCGTTTGCTGGGATGGCGGCCGGACCCAAAGGACGCTCGCAAGGTGGCGTGCCACTTGCGGATGCCTCCTGCCCACCTGGACGCCACGGCCGCAGTTGCACCCGTCTCCGGTCAGCTCCCGTTGGCCTTCCACGGACATGCTGTCGCAGACGCAAACATCCCCGCTCCCGACAACGGTGCGATACTCGCTCCGAAGATCCGCGCTTCATTCCCGAACACCGGGGAATCAGGTGCGGACCAAGCCGCTGGAGATGAGAGGGGAGCGTGTGCACACAAACGGCGAAGAGGCTTCTTGCGCGCAAGGGCGTGTCGCCTGTTTTTCCTTAACTGGCGTGGGAATGCCATCTCGGACAGAGTCTGGCTCAGCAGCCAAGGCACAGCTTCGCCGCCTGCCGCTCGCCGGACACCGGCGCATCGTGCAGGCTCGAGCTACGCGCCGACCGCTTCCCGTGCGCCTTCGAAATCCACCGCCGCAAAGGCGGCTGCGATCACCTCGGGCCCCGCCCCTGCCTTGACCGCATCGGTCGACAGGATCTGCCGGTAGCGCCGCGCGCCGGGCAGCCCGGTAAACAGCCCGACCATGTGCCGCGCCACCTGCTGCAGCCGCCCGCCGTTGGCGATATGGCGCTCGGCATAGGCCATCATCCGGTCGCGGATCTCGCCCCAGTCGGCTGCGTCGGTGGTAGCGCCATAAAAGCGATCATCGACATCGGAAAGAATGGCGGCGTTCTGGTAGGCTGCGCGGCCAAGCATGATGCCGTTGACGTGGTTCAGATGATCGACCGCCTCGTCCAGCGTCTGGATGCCGCCATTGACGCCGATGAAGACATCCGGCCGCGCCTCTTTCATGTGGTAGACGATCTCGTAGTCGAGCGGCGGAATCTCGCGGTTCTCCTTCGGCGACAGGCCCTTCAGCCAGGCCTTGCGGGCGTGGATCCAGATCGCATCGGCACCCGCATCGAGCACCCGGTCTAGAAGATCGGGCAGCGCCGTTTTCGGATCCTGCTCGTCGACGCCGATCCGGCATTTGACGGTGACCGGCACGTCAGCCACCGCCTTCATCGCGCTGACGCAGGCCGCCACGATCTCCGGCGTCAGCATCAGGCAGGCGCCGAACGTGCCAGACTGCACCCGATCGGAGGGGCAGCCGACATTGAGATTGATCTCGTCGTAGCCGTAGGGCGCGGCGATCCGGACCGCCTCGGCAAGCTTGGCCGGATTCGACCCGCCGAGTTGCAGCGCCACCGGATGTTCGGCTGCATCGAAGGACAGCAGCCGCTCGCGGGGCCCATGAATAATCGCATCGGCCACGACCATTTCCGTGTAGAGCAGCGCATTGCGGCTGATCTGCCGGTGAAAATAGCGGCAATGGCGATCAGTCCAGTCGATCATCGGCGCAACCGCGAAGATCGGCCGGTCGGTTTTCAAGGCCTCGGCATAGAAATTGGATGTCGTCATGTCGCGCTCATAGCGCAAAGGCGGGTGAAACGCCAGTTTTCCCCGTGCAGGGCAGCAATGTCAGGATGCAAGGCAACAATGACTGTCGCTTTGACGAACCACGCTTCCCCCTTTGGTTGCTTTCCGTCTAAGATGCCGGGACTCACGAACAGCAAGAGCTCGCAATGTCCCTTCCCGCGACCGTCATCCCGCTTCCGCAACCTGTCTTGCTTCCCGTCAAAGGCACGGCCGAACTCTTCCCGGTGCGCCGCGTCTACTGCGTCGGACGCAACTATGCTGACCATGCGATCGAAATGGGGCATGACCCGAGCCGCGAGCCACCGTTCTTCTTTCAGAAGAATGCCGACAATCTGCTGCCTGAAGGCAAGGATTTCCCCTATCCGCCTCTGTCAAGCGACGTGCATTTCGAGGTCGAGTGCGTGCTGGCGCTAAAGGCTGGCGGCCGGAATATTGCCGCCGACAAGGCGCTCGACTGCGTCTACGGCTACGCCGTCGGCATCGATTTCACGCGTCGCGATCTGCAGGCCGAGGCGAAGAAGCTCGGCCGTCCGTGGGAAGTCGCCAAGGCCTTCGAATATTCGGCACCGGTATCGCCGATCGTCCCGGCAAGCAAGCTTGGCCACCCCTCGGCGGGCCGGATCTGGCTGGATTTGAACGGCAAGCGCGTCCAGGATGGCGATCTCAACCAGATGATCTGGAAAGTGCCGGAGATCATCGCCGAACTGTCAAAGCTCTTCATCCTGGCGCCGGGCGACGTCATCATGACCGGCACACCGGCGGGCGTCGGCGCCGTCAAGAAAGGCGATCGCGTCGATTGCGGCATCGACGGCATCGCCACGCTGTCGATCAACGTGGCCTGAGGGGGAGATGCTATGCCGGTCTATGCGCTTGGCGAATTGACGCCGGACCTGCCGCCGTCAGGCACCTACTGGATCGCGCCTGACGCCCATGTCGTCGGCCAGGTCGCGATCGCTGAGGATGTCGGCATCTGGTTTGGCGCGGTGCTTCGCGGCGACAACGAGCCGATCAGCGTCGGCAAGGCAACCAACATCCAGGAGGGCGCGATGCTGCACACGGATCCGGGCTTTCCCGTGACAATCGGCGAGGGTTGCACCATCGGTCATCACGCCATCGTCCATGGCTGCACGATCGGTGACAATTCCTTGATCGGCATGGGCGCCACAGTGCTCAACGGCGCCAAAATCGGCCGCAACTGCCTGGTTGGCGCCAATGCCCTGATCACCGAGGGCAAGGAGTTTCCCGACAATTCCTTGATCGTCGGCTCTCCGGCACGGGTGGTCCGCACGCTCGACGAAACGGCGATAGCGGGGCTTCGCCGCTCCGCCAAGAAGTACGTCGGCAACTGGCAGCGTTTCGCGCGCGACTTGCGCCCTCTATAACCTTCAGAATAGCAGACCCACGCCGGCCACGTTCTTTTCGGCCGTCTCCACGAGATCGAAGACGGCACCAGGAATCTTCTACGCGGCTGCGTAAATGAGGAGTTCGAATTCGGCCAGCGCGCTGTTGAGATCGAGTTCGAGAAGATGCAGCGTCAGGTCTGCGGCCTTGACGGTAATCGTCTTTGCCACAAGCTGCGCCATGACCTTGGCGGTTTTCTGCGCGATGAAACCCAGCTGGTAGGTCATCTCGTCGCGAATGGCCGTCCATTGCTTCTTTGCCGTTGTGGCAGCGACGGACAGCAGCTCTTCGGCAGCAATCATTGCGAGAACACGGTTGCAGGAAGTTCGCCGTGGCTTAAGCAGCGCAAGCCTCGCACAGACCGCGGATCTCGATCGTGGTCTTCTCTGCCTTGAACTTCTTGCGGCGCGTCCAATCCATCAGGCGGTGATCGACCTCGTGGTCATGGAATTCCATGACATGTCCGCAGCTCTCGCAAATAGCGAAGGCGACGATGCCGTGGTTGTGGCAGTTCTGATCCGGATGCGCGCAGGCGACGAAGGCGTTGATGCTCTCGAGCCGGTGCACGACACCATATTCAAGCAGCTTCTCCAGCGCCCGATAGACCTGCAGCGGCGCACGAAAGCCGTGGTCGCGCAGCTTGTCGAGGATCGTGTAGGCGCTGAGCGGTCCGTCGGCCTTTTCGAGCACCTCGAAGACGAGAGCCTGGTTTTTGGTCAAAGCAGGTGCATTCATGAACGTGGTCCTTCCAAGGCCTGCCCGCGCCCGCGCTTCGGCAGCAGGCTCAGGACGAAGAGGATCAGGGCTGCGACGACGATCGACGGGCCAGAGGGCGTGTCGTAGGTCAGCGAGCCGAACAGACCGCCGACCACGGCAACGGCGCCGATCAGCGAGGCGAAGATGGCCATGACCTCGGGCGTCGAGGCGAAACGGCGCGCTGCGGCCGCCGGGATGATCAGCAGCGAGGTGATCAGCATGATGCCGACGATCTTCATGGCGATGGCGATGACGACGGCCATCAGCAGCATGAAGAAAAGCCGGGCCCGCTCCGGCTGCAGCCCCTCGGCCTCGGCAAGCTCAGGATTGACGGTGGAGGCGAGCAACGGACGCCAGAGCCAGGCGATCGCCGCCAGCACGACGATGCCGCCACCCCAGATCATGACGATATCAGCCTTCGAGACCGCGAGGATGTCGCCGAACAGAAAAGCGATGAGGTCGATGCGCACCCAACTCATGAAGGCGACCATAACGAGACCGATCGCCAGCGTCGCGTGCGACAGGATCCCGAGCAGCGCATCCGCAGACAGCGCCTGACGCTTCTGCAGGAACAACAAGAGGATCGACACCGTCGCGGCGACGAGGAAGACGGCAAGCGTCAGGTTGAACTGCAGAAGCAGCGAGAGCGCAACGCCGAGCAAGGCCGAGTGGGCGATCGTATCGCCGAAATAGGCCATGCGCCGCCAGATGATGAAACAGCCGAGCGGGCCGGTCGTCAGCGCCAGCCCGACGCCGGCAAGGATCGCGCGGACGAAGAAATCGTCAAACATGGCGTTCTCCTGCAGGCTGCCTGTGATCATGATCGTGGTTGTGATCATGACCGTGATCACCTGCATGATGATCACCGGCGGCATGGGGATGGTCGTGACCGTGGCCGGCGTGGTCGTGATGGGTGTGGTCGTGCCCATCGTGGTCGGGATGGTGGCCGTCGTCGGGGTGGCAGTGATCGGTCACCGAACCGTCCGAATGCAGCACCCGGCCATCCGGTAGATGTGTGTGATCGTGGTGATGACTATAGACCGCGAGTGCCTGCGCCGCGCGGCTACCGAACAACCGGACATATTCGGCACTCTGCGTTACTGCCTGCGGCGTGCCGCGGCAGCAGACATGGCCGTTGAGGCAGATAACGGTGTCCGTCGCAGCCATGACGACGTGCAGGTCGTGCGAAATCAGCAGGATGCCGCAGCCGGTCGTGTTGCGGATTGATTGGATCAGATCGTAGATCGCAATCTCGCCCGAGAAATCGACGCCCTGGACGGGTTCGTCAAGGACGAGGAGATCGGGCTTGCGGGCGATCGCGCGCGCCATCAAGGCCCGCTGAAACTCGCCGCCCGAAAGATGCTGTACTTCCGCACCAAGCATATGTGACAGTCCGACCGCATCGAGTGCGGCCGCCATATCACGCTCGGAGAGCGGACCGGTCAGCGTCATCAGCCGGCGAACGGTAAGCGGCAATGTCCAATCGATCGCCAGCCTCTGCGGCACATAGCCGACCTTGAGGCCGGCGGCGCGTTCCACCTCGCCCTCGTCGGGCTTCAGCACGCCGATCGCCGTCTTTACCGTCGTCGATTTGCCCGAGCCGTTGGGGCCGATTAGCGTGACGATCTCGCCGCGCGAGACGGAGAAATCCACACCGCGCACGAGCCAGCGGCCGTTCCTTCGAACGCCGACATTGAAAAGCGAGACCAATGGCTTCGCTTCGGAATTTGCGGGAGAGAACATCATTTTTCCGAATGTGCTGTTGCGACTTGCTATTGCACACGTTATAGCATAACGCAATTGATGTAATAACATTACAATTGCAATTCAAGCGGAGCACACCGATGAAATTCGCGATGGCCCTTACCCTCGCAGTCCCCGCCATGCTGTTTGCCGAGGCGGGCAGAACGGCGGATGCGCCTGTCGTCGTGACCTCGATCAAACCGGTGCACTCCCTCGTATCGGCTATCATGCAGGGCGTCGGTACACCCGAGCTGATCGTCGACGGCGCCGCCTCCCCGCATACCTACAACATGAAGCCGTCGAACGCGCGCGCGCTTCAGAATGCCAAGGTCGTGTTCTGGGTCGGCCCCGGACTTGAAGCGTTTCTGGAGAAGCCTCTGGAGGCGATCGGGTCTGATGCCGTCGTCGCCGAGCTCGACAAGGCGCCGGGCCTTACGAAGCTTAAATTCCGGGAAGGCGGTGCCTTCGAGCCGCACGATGACGGCGACCATGACGAAGCCGCCCATGCGGGCGCCGATCATGACCACGATCATGGGGCCTTCGACACCCACCTCTGGCTCGATCCACAAAATGCCAAGGCGATGGCAGCCGAGATCACCACCACTCTCGTCGCGGCCGACCCTGCCAACGCCCTCACCTACCAGGCCAACGCCAAGACGCTGGACGACAGGCTCGACGCGCTGGACAAGGAAATCACCGGCATCGTGTCACCGGTCAGGGACAAGCCGTTCATCGTCTTCCACGATGCCTACCAGTATTTCGAGAACCGCTATCATGTGCGGGTCGCCGGCTCGATCACCGTCAGCCCCGAAACGATCCCCGGCGCGGAACGCATTGCGGAGATCCACAAGAAGGTCGGCGAACTCGGCGCCACCTGCGTTTTCGCCGAACCGCAGTTCCAGCCGCGATTGGTCGATGTCGTGATCGAGGGAACCAAGGCGAAGGCCGGTGTGCTCGATCCGGAGGCAGCCACGCTCGACGCTGGACCAGATCTCTATTTCAACCTCATGCGCGGTATCGCCAAGAGCATGAAGGACTGCCTCTCGCGAGAAAGCTGAGAGGCGGCGAAGGCGGACCTCACAGTCCGCCTTTTTCAGCACAAGAGCTGTAATTGTATAACATCTCAGAGGCATGAATGGATACGAAGCTTCCCGTAACGGTGTTGTCGGGCTTTCTTGGCGCCGGCAAGACCACGCTGCTCAACCACATCCTTGGAAACCGGCAGGGGCTGCGGGTCGCCGTGATCGTCAATGACATGAGCGAGGTGAACATCGACGCCGCCCTCGTGCGAGACGGTGGCGCCAACCTGTCGCGAACCGACGAACAGCTGGTGGAGATGACGAACGGCTGCATCTGCTGCACACTGCGTGACGATCTGCTGAAGGAGGTCCGCCACCTGGCGGAACAGGGACGCTTCGACTATCTCCTGATCGAATCGACCGGTATTGCCGAACCTCTGCCGGTCGCGACCACCTTCGAGTTCCGCGATGAGAATGGCGCAAGCCTCTCCGACATCGCCAAGCTCGATACGATGGTGACGGTGGTCGATGCCGCGAACTTGCTCTCGGACTATGCATCCGCAGACTTTCTGGCAGATCGCGGCGAAACCGCAGGCGATGGCGACAATCGCACGATCATCGATCTGCTGGTAGAGCAGATCGAATTCGCCGATGTGATCATCCTCAACAAGATCGGCACAGCGACGCCGGCCGAGTGTCAGGCCGCGCGCCAGATCATCGTCGGGCTCAATCCCGACGCAAGGTTGATCGAGACCGACTTCGGCCAAGTGGAGCTCGGTGAAGTGCTCGGAACGGGACGCTTCGACATCGAACGCGCCGAAACGCATCCGCTCTGGTACAAGGAGCTGCACGGCTCCTCCGAACATATGCCGGAGACCGAGGAATACGGTATCCGCTCCTTTGTCTATCGCGAAAGGCGGCCCTTCGACCCTGCCAAGCTACAGCGCTTCTTCGACACCGCCTGGCCCGGCGTCGTCAGAGCGAAAGGCTTCTTCTGGCTGGCGACGCGCCCGCACCATGTCGGTGAAGTCAGCCAGGCCGGGGCACTCCTGCGGACGGGCAAGATGGGGCTCTGGTGGGCGTCGGTGCCGCGTGAGCGATGGCCGGACGATGAACGCTTCCTGAAGGCCATATCGCCCTACCTCGACCCCGTCTGGGGTGACCGCCGGCAAGAGATCGTCTTCATCGGTAGCGATCCGATGGACGAGGACTGGATACGGCAGCAGCTCGACGGCTGCCTTGTAGCGGACGAGACCTTTGCGCCGGAAAAGTGGCGCGGGCTGCCGGATCCCTTTGCCAGCTGGGGAGAGCGCGGAGCGTGACGACACAAGCTCCCAAAGCCTATCGCTGCCGATGTGAGGAATGTCAGCCTCTTGCGCCGATCGAGGGATTGGCCGCGCCGCAAGCAGTGGAAGCGGAAGCAGGCGCCATCAGTCGGCTGGCCGCCGTCGTGCAGCGGCTCCTTGACTCACGCAAACAAGCACCCGATTGAATCAGAAGGGCGGCATCGAAGCCGCCCTTTCCGGATATTGGCGTTGCCGCTTAGCGAATATTCGCGATCACGCCGTTGACCGAGCCAATGAGCAGGAAGTCGTTATCGACCTGCACCCACCGATAGCCGCGCGGCGGAGCCGACAGGCGGTAGCGATGATAATCGCGCACGTCGCGCATATGGCGGCGCTCCGCCGACGTCATGCGATGGCCGCGGCTCCACTTGTACTTCTTAACGTGAACGTCGCGCTCCACGACAACGGGCCGACGATGATCCTGGGCGCTCGCTTCGGTCGTCGCCAGCAGCGGGGCGGCAATCACGGTAGCGGCAAGAAGGAGGGTGGTGAGCTTTTTCATTGGGAGGTTCCTCGTGTTGAACACGCCCCGAACCTAGGCCAAAAAAGATGAACCGAAACTGAAACTTAAGTTAAACTTCTGTAATCATAACACATACTTAAAAGCATCTTCTAAATTAAGAAATGCGACATCGCCCGGCATTTTCGGGCGATGTCGGTGCCTCTATCAAAGCTCTTCGTAGTTGAACCAGTCGAAGTCTGCCGTTCTTGCGCGGCCCGACGTATCGAAGGCGAAGACCCCGGCGAAGGCGCCCGTAAACGAGCCGTGCTCGCCGCGCCCGCCTTCATCTGACACGACGCCCGCATCGAGCACGGGACCGATCGGCTGCCATGCCCCCTTGCCTTCCGTCTGCCAGAAGAACTGCAGGTCGTTGTCCCTGATCTCCATGGAAAGCTGCACGCGCCCCTCCGCCGGAATGGCGACGCCGCTGCCTGCCGGGAAGCTGAGGCGGCTGTGTGGGTAATCGCCGTCACAGGAAAAGATCGTGACGCAGCGCCCTAGCTTTTCATGCAGGGTCACGCCGATCGCATGGAACTTGTGCCTGTTGTAATAGTGGGTCAGGCCGGCAACCTGCTGGTAGGTGACGGGATCGAACTCGACGACCGTCTCCGCCCGAAAGCTGTGGTGCTCCTGGCGACGGGCGACGAGAGATTGCTCGAACCACGAGCCGATGCTTTCGCGCGCGATCAGTCTGAGGTGCCCTGCCCGGTCGGTCAGGTTGAAGATGCGCTCCGGCTTCGGCGTGCGTAGCCACTGAAAGTCAGCAGGCAGGCTGCCGCCATCGAAGCTGTATTCGCTGCGCATCGGCTTCTCGACGGGCACGGCGCCAGCCAGTCCCGGCACGGTGACATCTGGAACGGTCGTGCCGTTTTCAAGATAGAGCCACCCATCCTCCTTCCAGACGCACTTCTGCAGGCTGGTTTCGCGACCGAGCGTGCAGCGGCGCTTCGGCGGCATCGGCCGACCGCAGAGATGCGTGTGATAGACCTGACCATCCGGCGTTTCGACATATTGGCCGTGCCCTGCCCGCTGCAGAATGGCTTCGGGATGATCCTTCGAGGTAATCAGATGCTTGTTCGGGTGCATCTCATAGGGACCGTCGATCGCGCGCGAACGGGCCATTGTCACCGCATGATCGTAACCGGTGCCGCCCTCGGCCGTCGTCAGATAGTAATAGCCGTTGCGCTTGAAGAGATGCGGTCCTTCGACAAGCCCAAGCGGGCTGCCGGCGAAGATGTTCTTGATTGGCCCCTTCAGCGATTGTGTCACCGCATCCCATTCCTGCATCAGGATACCGTCGAACGCCGGCGACTTCGGCGCACCGCCGAAGCTCTCGGTGCGCTGATTCCACTGCATGTTGAGGAACCACTTGCGGCCATCGTCATCGTGGAACAGTGATGGGTCGAAGCCGGAAGAATTCACGTAGACCGGCTCGGACCATTCACCCTCAGTATCAGGCGAAGTCACGATGTAGTTGTGCGCATCCTTGAAGTTGCCGTCGAAGCGCTTGACGTCGGTATAAACCAGCCAGAACAGCCCATCGGCATAGGACAGACAGGGCGCCCAGACGCCGCAACTATCGGGATTGCCGCGCATGTCGAGCTGCGACTGACGCTCGAGCGGCCGCCGCACCATCGTCCAGTTCACGAGATCGCGCGAATGATGGATCTGGACGCCGGGATACCATTCGAAGGTCGAGGTTGCGATGTAATAGTCGTCCCCGACGCGGCAGATCGATGGATCCGGGTTGAAGCCCGGCAGGATCGGGTTGCGGATCATTGGTGAAATTTCCTCCCTGAAATACGCACACAGCTTGCGGCACGTACATCAAAACTCAATAGAAAAAACGCCCGGAACGTGGGTTCCAGGCACTTCGGTTTATTCGCGTTCCGCAGACTTGGCCCAGAGATTGATGTCGGCCTCGCGGGCGTAGCCATCGATCTCCTTGAGTTCCTCGGCCGTGAAGTCGAGATTGTCGAGCGCTTTGACACAATCGACGATTTGCGACGAGCGGCTGGCGCCGATCAGCGCCGACGTCACCCGGTCGCCACGCAGCACCCAGGCGATCGCCATCTGTGCCAGCGTCTGGCCGCGGCGCTCCGCGATCTCGTTGAGCTTGCGGATGTTGTCGATGATCTGAGGACGGATGAACTCCTTCTTCAGGAAGTGGTTCTGGGCCGCACGGCTGTCCTGAGGGATGCCGCCGAGGTACTTCGTCGTCAGCATGCCCTGCGCCAGCGGCGAGAACACGATCGAGCCCATACCGACGTCATCGAGCGTGTCGAGCAGCTTGTCGTCCTCGACCCAGCGGTTGAGCATCGAATAGCTCGGCTGGTGGATCAGGCAAGGCGTGCCAAGGTCCTTCAGGATCGCTGCCGCCTCACGGGTACGCTGCGAATTATAGGACGAGATGCCGACATAGAGCGCGCGGCCGGAGCGCACGATATGGTCGAGTGCGCCGCATGTCTCTTCCAGCGGCGTATCCGGATCGAAGCGGTGCGAATAGAAGATATCGACATAGTCGAGGCCCATGCGCTTCAGGCTCTGGTCGCACGAGGCGATCAGGTACTTGCGGCTGCCCCACTCACCGTAAGGACCGGGCCACATGTCGTAGCCAGCCTTGGACGAGATGATCAGTTGGTCACGCAGACCTGAAAATTCGGTGCGCAGGATTTCGCCGAAGGCGGTCTCGGCTCTGCCAGGAGGCGGGCCGTAGTTGTTGGCGAGGTCGAAATGGGTGATGCCGAGATCGAAGGCGGTGCGGCACATGTCGATCTTGCGGTCATGCGGCGTGTCACCGCCGAAATTGTGCCAGAGGCCGAGGGAGACGGCCGGCAGCTTCAGGCCTGAACGGCCCGTGCGGTTATACTTCATCTTTGAATAGCGGTCGGAAACCGGTTGCCAGCTCATAATTCTGATCCTTTAAGCAAAAAGGCGCGGGCTCGTCGCCCGCGCCGGACCATAGTCCTTTGGACGCTTACTTCAAGAGCGCCTGTGCCTCTTCGATGCCGAGGGCGGCCGGCTGCGTGCAGGTCGTCGTCAGCTCGATGAAGCGGCCTTCCTCGCCCGACTTCAGGATCGAAGTCATGACGTCGACGCCGTGCAGCGTGCGATCGAGCGAGCAACGCGCATCGCGGCCCTCGATGATCGCCATCGCCATGTCGGCGAGACCTGCGGTGCGGTAGTTGGCGCGCGGTCCCTGCGGGCTTTCCTGGTTGAAGATCCCGAACGGATGCTCCCAGCCGTCCAGCGCCTTGATCTCCTTGTCGCGGCCGCTGGCCTCGACGACACCGCCGAAAAAGTTCGGGTCCGGGACGTAGAGCGAACCGTCGGTGCCGTAGAGCTCCATGTTGGCATGGCGGTGAGACCAGACGTCCCAGCTCGCCGTCAGCGTGACGGTCGCGCCGCTGACGAATTCGAGGATCGCCTGGATCGTCGTCGGCGTCTTGACCGGGATGATCTCGCCATGACGCGGCTGGCTGGTGATCGTACGGGTGTCGGACGCCATGGAGGTCATGGCGCCGACGCGCTTCACCGGACCGATCAGGTTGATCAGGTTGGCGATGTAGTAAGGGCCGAGATCGAGGATCGGACCGCCGCCGGGCAGGAAGAAGAAGTCCGGGTTTGGATGCCACATCTCCATGCCCGGGCTCATGACATAGCACGCACCCGAGGTGACGCGGCCGATGCCGCCTTCGTCGATGTACTTGCGGGCAAGCTGATGCGCGCCGCCGAGGAAGGTATCCGGAGCGCAACCGACGGAGAGGTTCTTCTCCTTGGCGATGCGGCGCAGCTCTTCACCCTGCTCGAGGGTGAGAACCAGCGGCTTTTCCGAATAGACATGCTTGCCGGCTTCGAGGATCGCCTTCGAGACCGGGAAATGCGCGTCGGGGATGGTGAGGTTGACGATGACGTCGATCTCGTCATTGGCGAGAAGCTCGTCGATCGTCTGCGCTTTGACGCCATATTCTTCCGCGCGGGCCTGGGCGGCCTGCACGTTGATATCGGCGCAGGCCAGAACCTTCAGCCCCTTGAAAAGGGGCGAAAGCGAAAAGTAGGTGGTGGAGATGTTGCCGCATCCAATGATGCCGACGCCAAGTTCCTTGGTCATGATGTGCCTCAGTATGTCTTGAAGGATGCGATCGAGCGGGTGATCAGGCGATCGACATCAGCCGGGTTGTCGTGCTCGACGACGTAGTGCTTGGTCTTGGTGCCCGTGAGGGCTGCGACGAGCTTTGCCCAAGGCAGCGTCCCGTGGCCGACATCGGCCCAGCCATCCTCGTTCTTGTTCTCGCCTGCCGGCGCAATGTCCTTGACATGAGCCGAGGTGATCCGAGACCCGAGCTTTTCGATCCAGGCGAACGGATCGGCACCGCCACGAACGACCCAGGCGATATCGGCTTCCCAGGAAATATCAGGCGCGCCTTCGAAGATGCGCTCGATCGGCAGAGAACCATCGGCAAGCTTCGCGAACTCAAAATCGTGGTTGTGCCAGCCGAACTCATAGCCCGCATCCTTGTAGGGCTTGCTCATTTCCTGCAGGCGCTTGCCGAATGCCAGCCAGCCGGCAGCATCGGTCGGGCGCTGATCGGCCGCCAGGTGGGGAGCATAGATCGAGTCCATGCCGAGGATCTTGGCAATATTCAGCGACTTCTTGACTTCGCCGTCGAGGAAATCGGGACTGAAATGTCCGCTGGCCATGACAAGGCCGTTCTTGTCGAGTTCCGCACGCAGGCTCTTCAGGCCGGCATCGTCGAGATCCGCGTAGATGCCGCCAAAGCCTTCGACTTCCTGATAGCCGGCCTTGCCGAGCTTTTCGAAGATCGCAGAATAGGGCTGGAAGTTACGGGCGCTGTAAAGCTGAAAACTCAGTTTCGTCATCATTCCTCCTCGGGCCTCGTGCCCTTTGCATTTCAGTCAGGATCAATCCACGGATTGGCAGGATTGCAGGTCGTAGAAACGGAAGTCCGGCAGTGCGTCGCTCTCCAGCGACTTGGCCGGGGTGAAGGTAATGCGGCGCGTCTCGCCCGCCGCCAGATCGAAGGCATTGTCGGAATACTTGCCGTCGGTGTCGGTCTCGATCATCACGAAGAGCGCCAGTCCCTTGGCGGTGACGTTGAGGCAGACGGAGCCATCCTCCTCGACATATTCGTGCGTCACCATCAGGCCTGCCGGCTCCAGCTCCAAGGCCTTGTAGGTGCCGTGGACATAGTGCCCCTCGCCGCCCATGCCGTTCGACGCCGTGAAGCGCCAGGCAAGCAATGTACCCGTCGGTAGATCCGCCACGTCCATGGTTGCGGCGGTAACTGCCGCATCAGGCGTGCAGACCGCCTGAACATCCTTCAGGTGCTTGCGCTCGCCCTTCATGTCGAGCACCGAGATCGACAGATCGACGCTGACTTCGGCCAGCGTGTCGTTGACCAGCGAAAAGCGGATCGTCTTGCTGTCCTCATCGGGAATCGCCGCCACAGCGACCGGCTGGAAGAAGCGCTTGACGAGATAGTGCATCGCCTTCCAGCGACCGCCGTAATCAAGGCTCGACCAAGAGGCAACCGGCCATGTGTCGTTGAGCTGCCAGTAGATCGTGCCCATGCAATGCGGCTTCAGCGAGCGCCAGTATTCCACCGCCGTCTTGATTGCGATACCCTGCTGGATCTGGCTGAGATAGACGAAGTTCGGGAAATCCTTCGGGAAGCGGAAGTAGCGGAACATCGTCCCGGCAATGCGCTCATTGCCGCCGGCATTCTTCTGGTGCAGCTCCATGACCGGCGACGCGACGTTCATATCCTTGGCGTCGGCATAGGTCTTGATGACGGGCAGCGACGTATAGGACTGGAAGCCGAACTCCGAGCAGAAGCGCGGGCGCACCGTGCGATAGTTGTCGAACGACTTGTTCTCGTGCCAGACCGACCAGTAGTGCATGTCGCCGGAACCGTCGGCATGCCAGGCATCGCCGAAATCGAGATAGCCGGACGCCGGGCTCGACGGCCACCAGATCGCGTCCGGCGCCGCCTTCTTCATCGCCTGCTCGATCGTCCGGTTGAGGCGGTCGTAGGAAACGAGGTAGCGGTCGCGGTCCTTCCGTGATTCCTCGAACCAGGTCAGTGCGCCGACGAGCTCGTTGTCACCGCACCACAGCGCGATCGACGGATGCGAGTTCAGGCGGCGGACCTGATAGTCGACCTCGAGCGTGACGTTGTCGAGGAAGTCCTCGGTTGAGGGATAAAGATTGCAGGCGAACATGAAGTCCTGCCAGATCATCAGGCCGAGCCGATCGCACAGATCGTAGAAATGGTCGTGCTCGTAAAAGCCGCCGCCCCAGACGCGGATCATGTTCATGTTGGCGGCCTTGGCCGACTGCAGCAGATCCTTGCTCTTCTCAGGGCTCGACAGCGAGAAAAGCGCGTCGGCCGGGATCCAGTTGGCACCGCGGCAGAAGATTTCGCGGCCGTTGACCTTCAACGCGAAACGGCTGCCGGCAGCATCGGGTGTCGTGATGAGTTCGACCGTGCGAAGGCCGATGTGCTTGGTCACCGCATCCGTCGGCAAATCGACCGTCAGTGCATATAGCGCCTGCTCGCCGCTGCCCGCCGGCCACCAGAGCCGCGGCTTGTCGATTTCGAAGACATGATTGACCACCGTCTCGCCGGCACCAACGCCGACGTCGAGACGAACGCGCTCACCATCGAGCGAGAAATGGACCGGCACGATGCCGGGGTTCTTGGCAAACAACGTCGCGCTGACCTGCAGATCCACGGAACCGTTGAGATTGTGCACCTGCCGCGTCGTGACGTGCTCGATGCGAGCCGTCTCGAGCTTGCGCAACGCGATCGTGCCATAGAGCCCAAGGGGGGCAATCGCGATGTTCCAGTCCCAGCCGAAATGGCACTGTGGCTTGCGCAGCATGTTGCCGTTGGGGATAGGCGAATTGCCTGTCGAATAGGGAATATAGAAGGGCTGCCTAGCCTGCCGGTCGGCGCCGGCCGCAATGCTCGAATGCAGGACGACGCGAATAACATTGTCGCCGGCCTTCAACTGGCCGCCGACGTCAGGTCGATAGCGCCGAAAGCTGTTATCTGCGAGCAGAACCGGCGAGCCGTTGATGAAGACGGCAGCCACCGTATCGAGATAGTCGATGTCGAGATACCAGTCGCCATCCGGCTCCGACAGCGTGAAGCTACGCTCGAGCACCCAGTCGCGATGCGCCACCCACTGAACGACTTCCTCGTTGCGGCCGAAAAATGGATCGGGAATGAGCTCGGCGGCATGCAGGGCCGTGTGCACATCGCCCGGCAGCTTAATCGATGTCGTGACTTCGCCATCGGCTGAAGTGAGCGTCCACGATCCTGATAGGTCGAGGTTAAACCCATTTGTCGGCAAGAATGTCATAGTATTATCCCGATCGGGCCGCGCTTGGGAATGCCCGCACCCGCGAGCCGCAGCCGAACTTGGTGGCCAGGTGGCCGATTAGACGAACGGGCGGAACCGAAGCTCCGCCCGCATTGCGGTTTCTAAAGGCGAAGCTCGGTCTCGGCATCGAAGATCGACGCCAGCGACATGTCGAAGCCGAGCTTGACAGCCGAGCCCGGGCTGAAGCGGCGTGCGCCATTGATGCGCACCGACATCGTGTGGCCGGCATGCTTCAGCCAGAGCAGGTTATCGGCGCCCATCGGTTCCTCAATGTCGACGGTTGCATCGTGAACCTCAGCACCGAGATTCTCGTTGACCTTCACATGCTCCGGACGAACGCCGAGGATGACCTTGCGCCCGGCCTGCAGCACTTCGGGCGTTTCATAGTCTGCGACAGAGAAATTCACGCCGTTGGCAGTGAAGAACGTCTGGTCGCCCTGCTTGGCGATCTCGCCGTGCAGGAAATTCATCGACGGCGATCCAATGAAGCCGGCAACGAAGAGATTGCGTGGCTTGTTGTAGATCGTCGTCGGATCGGCGAGTTGCTGGATGATGCCGCTCTTCATGATCGCGATGCGGTCGGCCAAGGTCAGCGCTTCGATCTGGTCGTGCGTGACGTAGATCATCGTATTGTTCAGCGACTGGTGCAGACGCTTGATTTCGACACGCAGTTCCGAGCGCAGCTTGGCGTCGAGGTTCGACAGCGGTTCGTCGAACAGGAACACGTCCACATCGCGCACCAGGGCGCGGCCGATCGCGACGCGCTGGCGTTGGCCGCCCGAAAGCTCGGCCGGCTTGCGCTTCAGGAGCGGCTGGATCTGCAGGATCTCGGCGGCACGCGCAACGCGCTTGTCGATTTCCTGCTGCGGCACCTTGGCAACCTGAAGACCGAAGGACAGGTTTTTCTCGACGCTCATCTGCGGATAGAGCGCGTAGGACTGGAACACCATACCGATGCCGCGGTCCTTGGGCTCCTCCCAGGTGACATTCTTGCCCTTAATGAAGATCTGACCGTCCGACGCATCGAGCAGACCGGCGATGCAGTTCAGCAAAGTGGACTTGCCGCAGCCTGAAGAGCCGAGCAGTACGAGGAATTCGCCGTTGTTGATTTCGAGATTGAGGTCTTTGAGCACGCTGACCGCGCCGAAATTCAACGAAAGATCTCTGATGGAAACGCTCGAATTCATGGATCAGCCTTTCACTGCGCCGGCGGCGATGCCACGGACGAAAAGTCGTCCCGACACGAAATAGACAACGAGCGGCACCAGACCCGTGAGGATAGTTGCGGCCATATTGACGTTGTATTCCTTCACGCCTTGGACAGAATTGACGATGTTGTTGAGCTGCACGGTCATTGGATAGGTGTCAGGCCTTGTGAAGACGACACCGAACAGGAAGTCGTTCCAGATACCGGTGACCTGCAGGATCATGGCGACGACGAAGATCGGCAGCGACATGGGCAGCATGATCTTGAAGAAGATCTGCCAGAAGCCTGCCCCGTCGATACGCGCAGCCTTGAAAAGTTCCTGCGGCAGCGACGCGAAGTAGTTGCGGAACAGCAGCGTCAGGATCGGCATGCCGAAGATGCTGTGCACGACAATCAGCCCCGTCAGCGTTCCGTAGATGCCGATCTCGCGCAGCACGATGACGATCGGATAGATCATGACCTGATAGGGAATGAATGCACCGACGACGAGGATCGAGAAGAAGAGTTCTGATCCCTTGAATCGCCAGTTGGCGAGCGCGTAGCCGTTGACAGAGGCAATGGCGATCGAGACGATCACCGAAGGAACCGTGATGCGCACCGAATTCCAGAAGCCGCGCGAGAGGCCATCGCAGTTGAGACCCGTGCAGGCGGTCGCCCACGCCTTTACCCAGGGCTCGAAGGTGATTTCGAGCGGCGGTGCGAAGATGTTGCCAAGCCGGATTTCCGGCATGCCCTTCAGCGACGTCACGATCATCACGTAGAGCGGAAGCAGGTAATAGGCCGCGGCGACGAAAAGCGTGCCGTAGAGCATGATGTTGCGCGGAGAGATCACCCGCTTCGGCTTCGGGCCGCTAGGGCCGGAGACGGACTTGTCGGAGATGCGACCATCGGCAGTCTTGAGAGCAATAGCATCAGGCACGTTTACGCCCTCCGAATTCCAGATAGGCCCAGGGAATGATGATGATCGCAACGGTGATCAGCATCATGGTCGAGGCAGCAAAGCCCTGCCCCAGATTCTGAGCCTGGAACATGTAGTCGTAGACGTATTTCGCGGGCACCTCCGACGCGATGCCGGGACCGCCGCTGGTCTGCGCCACCACGAGGTCATAGACCTTGACGATGCCGCTGGCGATGATGACGAGCGTCGTGATGAAGACAGGCCGCATCATCGGAATGACGATGAAGAGATAGGTCTTCCACATCGGGATGCCGTCGACGCGCGCAGCCTTCCAGATGTCTTCATCAATACCGCGCAGACCGGCGAGCATCAGGCACATGACAAGACCCGTGCCTTGCCAGAGGGCGGCAATCAGGATGCCGTAGATGACGATACTTGGCGTATAGAGCGGGTCAAAGGTGAAGCTCGTCCAGCCGAGCGAGCGCACCACCGACTGGACGCCGAATTCGGGGTTGAGCACCCACTGCCACACAAGGCCCGTCACGATGAAGGACAGGGCGAACGGATAGAGAAAGATCGTCCGGAACGTATTCTCGAACCGGATCTTCTGATCCATCAGCGCCGCCAGCACGAAACCGATCACCAGGCTGAAGATAAGAGAGAGAACGCCGTAGACAGCGAGGTTCTCGATGGAGACGATCCAGCGCGGAGCAGCCCAAAGGCGCTTGTATTGATCGAAACCGACGAAGCTCAACCGCGGAAGGAGCTTCGAGTTGGTGAATGAATAGAACACCGTCCAGACCGTGCCGCCGAGAAAGATAACAAGGGCGGTAAGGATCATGGGGATGGATGCAATCTTCGAATTCAGATTGCGCAGTAGCTGACTTGGCCGGCCTGCTTTCGCTTGACCCGTCATTGTAATTCCTCCTGAATCGCAATTCCTCTGTGATCCAGAGCGGCGAACCGTCTGCCGGTCGCCTCCTCTTCTCACTCCCGTACCGAGACCGGACGATCGCGCATCAGCGCGTGTCAGTCGCGAGCGCTGCCGCCACCCGGATCACGATGGGAGTTCCGGGCAAATCCGGCTCCGTCAGACGGAGCCGGATCGCAACAGCATCGGAATGCAACGATCAGTCGGCAGAAGCGATGATTTCAGCGAAGCGCTTCTGAGCAGCTTCCGGCGTCATCGACGGATTTGCGAAGAACTCGGAGAAGAGGTCTTCCTTCTGCTTCTGGCTGTCCGCCGACAGAAGCTGGTCCGTGCCTTCGATCACATTGCCCTTGGCCAGGATGTCGAGACCTTTCTTCATGCAGTCGTTGGCGGCTGCAAGGTCAACGTCACCGCGAACCGGCAGCGAGCCCTTCTTCAGGTTGAAGGCAACCTGCGTCTTGGGATCGAGAAGCGTCTTGGCGAGGACATCCTGCGCCTTCGACTTGGCTTCATCCTTAAGCAGCGGGAAATAGAAGGCATCACCACCGGTGGAGATGATTTCATTCACGCCGAGGCCCGGAAGGCAGGTGTAGTCGGTACCGGCTTTCTGGCCGGCCAGCTGGAACTCGCCCTGTGCCCAGTCACCCATGATCTGGCCACCGGCCTTGCCTGTGATGACGAGGTTGGTTGCCTGGTTCCAGTCCTGGACGTTGCTGCCCTTCGACATCTTGCGAGCGTCGTCGGCAGCCTTGAAGACCTTGGCGATCTCCGGACCAGCGGCAGCTTCCGCGTCCTTCTCCTTGAACACCTTGTAGAACGTCTCCTTGCCGGCGATGGCAACCATCAGCACGTCGAACGCGCCGGCAGCCTGCCACGGCTGACCGCCAACGGCGAGCGGAACGATGCCGGCCTTCTCAAGCGCCGGAGCAGCAGCGACGAATTCGTCCCAGTTCTTCGGCACTTCGACGCCGGCCTTCTTGAAGGCTGCATTCGAAAGCCACAGCCACTGCCAGGAGTGAATGTTGACTGGAGCGCAATAGATCTTGCCGTCGATCGTGCAGGAATCGAGCAGGCTCGACGGACGAATAATGTCCTTCCAGTGCTCGGCGGTGGCGACGTCGGTCAGGTCGCGCATCAGACCAGCCTGGACCAGTTCCTCCGCCTGGCGGCCATGGTTGAACTGCGTCGCACCCATCGGGTCACCGCCGGTGATGCGGCTGATCATGATCGGACGCGCAGTACCGCCGGAGCCGGCGATTGCACCGTCGACCCACTTGTTGCCGGTCGCATCGAATGCCTTTGCGAGCTCCGCCACGGCAGCAGCTTCGCCGCCCGATGTCCACCAATGGGTGACTTCAAGATCGGTCGCGCTGGCCGCACCGAGCGGCAGCACTACGGAAGCGGCAAGTGCAGCCGCCATCAAACGAAAATTCATGAGTTCTCCTCCCTCACTGAAACGTTGCCGGAAAAACTTAGTTCAATCGATATTTGGGTGCAACAGCTCGCCTCCAAAATTTTCTTTTCGAGGGGCATTTGCTACCAATGACTGTTGATATGCTTGTATTTTCAACACCGTGGCGCCATTCTAGCCAACAGATTGAGCACTTGCACGCCAATACTAGCATATTGATATAGATATGTTTTATTGCCATATTAGGCCTGCGAAACCAAGATTTCTGTTCGCAACCGCAAAAAATCCGAGCAAAATCGACATATGCAATCATCGCGAGTAGTGGCCGCAACGCCATGATAGAAAGCCCTCGACATTTCTACTGTATCGTTACAGATTTTGCTCCTTACGGGAGGAGCGGCGATTGCGTTCTTTATGCTTACAGCGCTTCGAAAAGACTCTATAAGCGGGACCAAAACGCGCAGGACGGCCTAGAGGGATGGAAAACAAAGCGAATTTTGCAGGAGTGGCCTCCGAGGCAACTCGAGAGCGGCCGACACTGAAAACGATTGCCTTCATGACCGGGCTCGGCGTGACGACGGTGTCGCGCGCCCTCAAGGATGCCCCTGACATCGGCGCGGAAACCAAGGAACGGGTTCGCATGGTCGCCCGCCAGCTCGGCTATCAGCCCAACAGGGCCGGCGTGCGCCTACGAACCGGCAAGACCAACGTCATTGCGCTGGTCCTCAGCATCGATGAAGAAATCATGGGCTTCAGCAGCCAAATGGTGTTCGGCATCTCGGAAGTGCTGACGGGCACGCCCTATCACATCGTCGTCACGCCGCATTCCCACAGCAAGGATCCGATGCTGCCGGTGCGCTACATCCTGGAAACGGGATCGGCGGACGGCGTCATCATCTCCCGCATTGAGCCCGACGATGCGCGGGTCCGGCTGCTCGCCGAACACAACATGCCCTTTGCGACGCACGGGCGCACCGATGCCGGCCTTACCCACCCCTTTCACGACTTCGACAACGAGGCGTTCGCCCATCAGGCCGTCGAGAAGCTGGTCGGCAAAGGCCGCAAGCGCATTGCCCTTCTCCAGCCTCCAAGCAAGCTCACATACTACACGCACATGCGCATCGGATTTCAGACGGGACTGCATGACTACGGCGCCGAGGAAGTGCCGTTGCGCGTCACGATCGACAACCCGCTGGAGGAAATCCGCAATGCCGTCGAGGTGATGATGCGCGCGCCGAATGCGCCGGATGGAATCGTTTGCTCCGCCGGAAGTGCCGCCATCGCCGTCAACGCCGGTATAGAGGCCGCTGGCAAGCGGCTTGGCCGGGATGTCGACATGGTCTCCAAGGAATCGGCGCCGATCCTCAACTGGATCCGTCCCGAGATCATCACCGCCTATGAGGACGTCCGCCACGCCGGGCGGGAGATGGCGAAGGCGGTTATCGCCCGCATCGACGGCATCGAACCGGAGTTGCTGCAAAGCATCAGCCAGCCCGTTTGGTCGCGGAAAGTCAAGTAGACCATCGCCATCACCGCGCCACCTCAATCCGATGGCGGCAGAGGTACAAGCAGTCACAGCGGAGACGCACTGGATATGACTACGGCACTGCTGATCATCGACGTTCAAAACGCCATTCTCGCGGGAAAATGCAGCCCCGAGCGTCAACCCATCATCGATGCGGCACTGAATGAAACGGTTTCACGGCTCCAGTCGCTTCGTGCCGAGGCCCATCGCCAGGGGGCACCGGTCGTGCTCGTCCAGCACGACGGCGATCCCGGTCACCGCCTGGCGGTTGGCACTGACGGCTGGGCCATCCGGCCGGAACTGTCTCCTGCCGAAGGCGATACCGTTGTTCACAAGAAGAGCTCGGACTCGTTTTTCGAAACGGATCTTGCCGACCGATTGGCGGAACGCAACGTGACCCATCTGATCGTCGGCGGCTGTATGACGCAATTCTGTGTCGACACAACGGTCAGGCGTGCAGTGTCGCTGGGTTATGATGTCACGCTGGTTGGCGACGGCCATACGACGGCCGATTCTGATACGCTGAACTTCGCCGATATCGTCGCGCATCACAATGAAACGCTCGACGATTTCGATGCCGGCAGTGCCCGCATCCTGGTTCGCCCGATGGCGGATATTCGCTTCTGAAGCGACACTTTTCAGGTCCGAGACCAGCCGGGCGTACCCGGCTGGCTTCATCAAGCCGTTTTAGAACGTTGAAGCACCACTGCCCCACGGGCCGTGGTGGAAGTCCTTGCCGTCGAGGCGATCGAAGCCATGCGCGCCGAAGAAATCGCGCTGCGCCTGGATCAGGTTGGCGGTGCCGCGGCCCTGGCGATAGGCATCGAAGTAGGTCAGAGCCGAGGTGAGCGCCGGAACCGGCAGACCGGCCTGCAGGGCTGCACCAACCACGCGGCGCAGCGCCGGCAAAGATTCCTTGACCATCTCGGAGAAAGCCGGCGTTACGATTAGGTTGGCCGCATCCGGAGCCTTGGTGAAGGCAGAGGTGATTTCGTCGAGGAACTGCGAGCGGATGATGCAGCCGGCACGCCAGATCTTGGCGATGACAGGCATCGGCAGCGACCAGTTGAACTCGCGCGAGGCTTCCGCCATGACGGCGAAGCCCTGTGCATAGGCGCCGATCTTGGCCGCAAACAGCGCCAGTTCCAGATCCTTGTTGAGTTCCGGACCGTAAGCGATCGGGAACTTGTATTCCGGCTTGCCGAAGATCTTTTCGGCCGCCTCTCGCTCGGTCTTCATCGACGACAGGCTGCGGGCGGCAACGGCGGCTTCGATCGCGGTTGCCGGGATGCCCATGTTCTGGGCTTCGATCGCCGACCACTTGCCGGTGCCCTTCTGGCCAGCCTTGTCGAGGATCATGTCAACCATGGAACCGCCGGAAACCGGATCGGTCGCCGCCAAGACCTTTTCGGAGATCTCGATCAGATAGGAGTTCAGGCGGCCCTTGTTCCACTCGCCGAAGATCTTGCTGATCTCCTGCGAGTTCTTGCTAAGACCGTCGCGCAGGATGCCGTAGATTTCGGCAATCATCTGCATGTCGGCATATTCGATGCCGTTGTGGATCGTCTTGACGAAGTGGCCGGCACCGTCATTGCCGAGCCAGGCAACGCAAGGGTCGTCGTTGTACTTGGCGGCAATCGAGGTCAGCACCTTCTCAACGCGCTTCCAGGAGTCCTCGGTGCCGCCGACCATGATCGAAGGACCATGACGTGCCCCTTCCTCGCCGCCCGAGACACCCATGCCGATGAAGGTCAGGTCGGTGTTCTTCAGGCGGTCGAAGCGGGCGATTGTGTCGCGGAAGTTGGCGTTGCCGGCATCGATCATGATGTCGCCCTTGGACAGATACGGGCGCAACAGTTCCATCTGCTGATCGACGGCCTCGCCGGCCTTAATCATGATGATGATCGGACGCGGCGGGCGGATCGCTTCGACGAACTCTTCGATCGTCTTGCAGGGAATGATCTGCTTTTTCAGATCGCCGGCGCTCTCGTAGAATTCATCCGTTTTCTCAGGAGTGCGGTTGAAGACGGCAATCTTGTTGCCTTTTTCCGCAATGTTGAGCGCCAGGTTGGAACCCATGACGGCAAGGCCGATGAGCCCGATTTCTGCCTTTTCCACGATACACCTCCGATGAGTCATTTTGGACCGGTGTTGTGGCACTCTCTGGCTCAAACGGCAAGTTCGATTCGGCTTCGAATCGGCCTCGTATTGCCCGCATTACAAACTAAGCCATATTCTCTCTTAGACGCAGGGGGAAGAAGATTGATGGGCCGTACAGCACGACAGGAGGCCGCCTTTCTGGCCGCACGCGCGGGCCTTTACAGGGAGCACGCGCCCTCACCTGTGCTTGAGGCGCATTTTTGCTGCCTGTGGTCGCACGATATCCATGATGGCCCCAATCGCAGAATTGCGATCGTTCCGGACGGTTACTGCGACATCGTCTGGATGGGTGGCAGGCTTCTGGTCGCCGGGCCGGACCGTAGCAGTGCCTTCCCGTCCCTCGCCAGCGGCGAGAAGATAGTGGGCGCGCGCTTTGCCCCGGGTGCGGCGGCTGAATGGCTCAAAGTGCAGCTCTGCGACATCGTCGGCCAATCTATTCCTCTGGACGATTTCTGGGGAGCGGCGGCGCTGAGATTGAATGAATTGCTAGGTGCCTGCGCCCATTCGGACGAACGGCTGTCGCAGTTAGAAACAGCACTTGAGAAGGAGGTCGCCAAACGTGCGGCGCCGGCAAGGGACATGGCCTCGGTATTTGCGCGGGCAAGTGACATTTCGCCGTGCAGGAACGTCACCGATCTGATGCTCGACGACCTCTCCATCGGCGTGCGCCAGCTTCGCCGCCGTTGCTACACCCATTTCGGCTACGGACCGAAGACGCTCGCCCGAATTCGCCGGTTTCAGGGCATGCTCAGCCTTTGCCGCAGCAAGAAGGCCCTCCCGCTCGCAGCGCTGGCAGTGGCGGCCGGCTACTCCGATCAGGCGCATATGACCCGCGATGCACGCGAAATTTCCACGCTGACGCCCATGCAGCTTCAGCAGCAGATAGCCGGCTGAGCGTCCGTTTTCTTCAATACGAAGCCGACTGTTCTGCTATCTCCATTTCGAGCAACACAGGAATCGCCATGTCTACGATGCCCGCAAGGATCATCCACCGCTCCATCGACCGGAATTGGCGCGACGTCTATGCTTTTGCCGCCGCACCTGAAAACATGCCGCTCTGGGCGTCCGGACTTGCCTCAGGGCTGGAGCGGAGCGGCGATGACTGGATTGCCACCGGCGCGCTCGGCACGGTGAAGGTCAGTTTCGTCCCGCACAACGAGTTCGGCGTCATCGACCATACAGTGACGATCGAGAGCGGGCTGCGGGTCTACAACGCGCTGCGGATCGTACCGAACGGCGATGGTTGCGAGATCATGTTCACGCTGTTGCGCATCCCGGGCATGACGGACGAACAGTTCGAAGCAGATGCCGCCCATATCGCGAAAGATCTGGCGGCATTGAAGGTATTGATGGAAGCATAGGAGGCGATCGTGGCTGCAGCAGTGGACAACCGACGCATTGACTACGTCGAATTCAACGTCGGCAATATAGAAGCCTCTAAGGCATTCTACGGCAAGGCTTTCGGCTGGTCCTTTACCGACTACGGCCCACAATACTGCGAATTCGATGACGGGAGGCTCAAGGGCGGCTTTACGACGCTGGGCACGCCGCGCACCGGCGGACCTCTCGTCATCCTCTACGCAGACGATCTTGAAGCCGCCCTTTCAAGCGTGGAACGTGCCGGTGGATCCATAGTGAAGCCAATCACCGGGTTCCCTGGCGGACGCCGGTTTCACTTCAGTGATCCGGATGGATATGAGCTTGCCGTTTGGACGAAGAACTGATCAAACGATAACGGTCGACGCCTTCGCTCCTGTATGCTGCAGGATGATCAGGGCCCCGATCACACTTCCTGAAGAATCCCGCAATGGCGACATGCGGCAGCGAACCGTCTTTACGGCGTCGCCGTCGCCGCGCTCGTAAGCGTAGTCGCTCCCGCGCCCGGCAAAACAAGCGTCGAGCCTTGCCTTCGCGCCCTCGTGAAAGCGCTTCTCACCAATAAACTCGATCAGGTGGCGACCGATCATATCGATCGGCTTCCTGCGGAGATAGGTCGAGTTGACGGTGTTGGAATAGAGATAGCGATAATCCCTTGTCAGCACCGCGACACGGTCCGGCATGGCATCAAGGATTGCAGCGTTCAAGAAGTTGCCATTGTCAACATTCGGCGTAAACGCAAGGGGGGCAGCCACAGGCCGCCGCTCGACGGGCGGCATCCGCCAGCGGGGCGCTGCGCCGCCGAAATACTTTTCCATGAGCTCGGAAAGCAGTGCGACATAACCGCGGACCGACTCGCTGTCCTCGGCATACTGGTCGATAAGGCAGCCGACGAACTCGAGCTGCGTATGAACTTCGAGAATATTCACGGCTGGGTATCCGAGGATTGCGTCGACAAGAGGCTCGATTGAGCAATCGAGCATGTTCACACGCGCATCATCGCCTGCAGCAATTGCAGCATCGATCTGCGCACAACACAATGAGAACGCCCGAAAAAGCCCTAGCAAGACGCCTCCAATGCATTCCCTAAGAGAATGCGACCGAGAGATCGGCTGAGCTTTGCGTTACGGAAGTTGAAACCGCCGACGCCTAGCCACTCGCCTTGATGGCAATCGGTAACATGACGCACGTTCATATTCAATGAACGCACGCCCCTGTTTTTCAATGATAAGATGTAAGGATGGGGTAGCGTTTACTTCAGCACGTCGTGTTTTATCTTCCAGCGGTCGTGATACCAGAGCCACTGTTCGGGATACTCCCGCACCCAGCTTTCCACCTTGTCGTTCAGGAGTTGCGCCGTCGCGACCATATCGAGATTACCGTTGGCATCTCGAGGCATCTCAAGCTTCGGCTCGATTTCCAGGCGATAGCGATTGCCCGGAAGCCGGATGCAGCGTGCCGGATAGACCTCGCAATTGAATTGACGGACAAGCTTTCCCAGCAATGGGTTGGTTTTGACATCGAGCCCGAAGAACTTCGTCTTCAGGCCCTTGCGGAACTTCTGGTCGACCAGGACACCAACGCCCTGCCCGGCTTCCAGCTGCCGCGCCAAGGCAAACGACGAGCCGGCATGAGACGGCACCAGCCTGCCCATGCGCGCGCTGCGAAAATCGAAGACTCTCTGCGCGACATAGGGGTTGTTCGGCGGGCGGAATAGCACAGACACATGGAGACCAAACGCCGCGCCAGCCACTGGCAGCAGCTCGAAATTGCCCGTGTGCGCTGTGAAAACGATAAATGGGCGCGGATTTTCGAGCAGATCGATAAAAATCGGTATGCCGGAAACCTCGACCCGGCCCGGTTCCTCGCGTTCATAATCGAAATCGAATAGGCGGTCGAGAAACACATACTCAGCGGCGAGACGTCCCATATTCCCCCAGCTCGCCAACGCAATCTCCTGGATCTCCGCCTCGCTTTTCTCAGGAAAAGCATTGCGAAGGTTGGTGAGCATCAGCCGGTGGCGCCTTACGCGCGGGCCGAGCTTTCGCATCAGCCGATCCGCAAAATTGACCGCACCGTCAGCTGGAAACAGCTTTAGGAGGTTCAGGAAACCAAACATCATCTGCGCGATCAACCACTGGCGAAAGTGGTTGATCGCAAGGACGATCCGAGTGATGAAGAGCTTCAAGGGCTCAATCCATCTTGAGGATGATCTTGCCGAAGATCTGGCGCGATTCCATCCGCTCCAATGCGCGATCGATATCGTCGAATCCGACTTCAGTGTCGATGACAGGATGGACCAGTCCGCGCCCCATCTTCTGCATGGCATCAGCCATGTTCTCCATGCGGCAACCAAAGGAGCCAAGCAGCTTCAGCTGTTGCTGGAAGAGCATCATGAGGTTCATCTCTGTCGAGACACCCGATGTCGAACCACAGGTGACGAGGCGACCGCCGCGCTTCATGCAGAGCATCGAACCTGCCCATGTGTCCTTGCCGACGTGCTCGAAAACGACATCGACGCCCTTCTTCTTGGTGAGCTTGCGGACAACACCCTCGAAGCGGTCGATGCGATAGTTGATAACGTGATCGGCGCCGAGCGCCTTGGCCTTCTCGATCTTGTCGTCGGAGCCGACAGTCGTGATGACGGTGCAGCCGATCTTTTTGGCCAGCTGGATCGCCGCCGTGCCGATGCCGGAACCGCCCGCATGAACTAGGATGGTCTCGCCGGGCTCAAGCTTCGCATTGTCAAACAGCATGTGCTCGACCGTTCCAAAGGTTACGGGAGCAAGTGCGGCGCCAATCGCGTCGACGCCGGGAGGGGCCGGAACGAGCAGGCGCGCCGGCAGGTTCACCTTCTCCTGCGCGAAGCCATCAAGATGGAAACCGTGAACGCCGGACACATGTTCGCAGAGATTATCGCGCCCTTCACGGCATGGACGGCAGAGGCCGCAGGTGCGCGCACCGTAGATCGAGACCAGCTGACCAGGCAGCACGTTGGCAACGCCCGGTCCGATCGATTCGACAACGCCCGAAGCCTCGGCGCCGATGACGAGCGGCATCTTGCGCTTTGCAAAAGCCATGCCGCGCCAGCCCCAGACGTCGATGTGATTGAGAGCGACCGCCTTGACACGCAGCGTAACCTCGCCTGCGCCCGGGGCCTCGGGTTCCGGCAGGTCGGTGATCTCAAGCTTGCGATCGTCAATTAGCTGCAAAGCGCGCATGGCAAAGTCCTTCGCCGCGAGGGCGTTCTATCTCGATGTTTTGTCGGAACCGCTTAAGCCGGTTCGAGCGCCATGACAAGGCTGGCGTTCTGCCCGCCGAAGCCGAAGGAATTGGAAAGCACGGCACTGACCTGGCTCTCCCGCTTCTTGTTCGGCACCACGTCGATAACGATCGAGGGATCGGGGTTGGTGTAGTTGATCGTCGGTGGCAGCGTGCCGGTCAGCATCGTCTGCAGCGAGAACACCGCTTCCACCGCGCCGGCGGCCGTCAGCGTGTGGCCGATCATCGATTTGTTCGACGACAATGGAATGGATGCCATCCGCTCGCCGAACACGGCCAGCATGGAGGCATATTCCATCTTGTCGTTCTCAGGCGTCGAGGTGCCGTGGGCGTTGATGTAGCCAATATCGCCCTCTCCCATGCCGGCATCGGCCAACGCGGCCCGGATCGTCGCGATCGCCGGTCCGCCATCCGGAGATGAACGGGTACGATGGAAGGAGTCAGCCTTTTCGCCAGCGCCCTTCATGATGCCGAGAACTTTCGCGCCCCGCGCAACAGCCGCCTCGAGCGATTCCAGCACCAGGGTAGCGGCACCTTCGGCGATAACGAAGCCGTCGCGATCCTTGCTGAACGGCTTGGAGGCCTTGGTCGGCGGATCGTTCTGTGTGGAGAGAGCCGAAAGCAGCGAGAAGCGGATGAGTGCCTCTGCGCTTACCGAGCCGTCGGTCGCCACAGCAAGCGCCCGCGACGTGCGGCCCTGGCGGATTGCTTCGATGCCGAGCTGGATCGCAGTCGCGCCCGATGCGCAGGCGGTCGATAGCGTCACCGGCAGGCCGCGCGTGCCGAAGCGATCAGCAAGGCGTTCGGATATTGCACCAAACAGCGATGCCTCGTGGAAAGCAGCATCCGGCCGCTGGCGCATGGCAGCGAGGAACCGGTCATAGGCGTCTCCGGCGTGGTCGGCCGGCGGCGAACGGTCTGCGAGTTCGAAACGCGCACTCCATTCCGGTTCGATCGGCGGCGCAGCCAGGAACAGCGGTCCATCAAAATCACTGCTGATGCCAGCATCGGCGAGCGCTTCGATCGTGGTTTCCCGGGCGAACGCATAGGAGCGTTCGACGGCGTTTGCGACCGGAACGTCGATGAAATCGACGGTGCCAGCGATGCGGGTCGAAAGCCCCTCGGTCGGAAAGCGATTGATCGCATGAATGCCTGAGGTACCGGCCGTCAGTGCCGACCAGTTGTCCTTCAGGCCCTGCCCCAGCGAGGTAATGATACCGACACCCGTCACTGCGACGATCGGGCGGCCGAGGTGATCCTTGTAAGCCGAATCTTTCATTTGCACACTCCTCACGCTTCCGCGGAAAGAACCGCGACGCCTTCGCCGCGCTGGTGACCGACTGTCGTAACGATGGCTGCCTTGGTCGCGGCGCCCATCGGCCTTTCGTGGATCGGGTCGAAGACCGGGACCTTTGCCTTACTGTCCACCGCCAATGCCGCCAGCGCCAGACCGAGCGTGAAATGCGCCTCAAGTCCATGGCCGGTCACACCGCCGAAACCGCGGATAGCCGCGCCTGGCAGATGACGTTCGAGAACGGCCTTTTCGCGCCCCGCCAAGTCGGGAATGCCTGTCGAGCCGGAGAAGATCGCCGTGCTTTCCGGCGAAACGTCGACTGCGGCTTCCAGCAATCGCTCGAGGCGCTTCTCGAGACTGCCGGGATTGCGATTGCCGCGATCGCCTTCGATGGAGGACATCGACGCGTAGATATGCGCGCCGCGTGCCTCAGCATGGGCGCGCGACTCCAGAACGAGGAATGCGCCGAGGGAACCGGAAATGACACCGCCCTGATCGCGCGACCAGAGCGGCTGCCATTCGTTGCGGCTGTGGACGTTGATCGCTTCGAACAAGAGCACCATGTCCAGACGCTCCGCCGAGAAGGCTCCGCCAACCAGGGCATGCGTCGATTCACCCGACTTGATGCGATAGAAGGCCGTTTCAACCGCAGAAATGCCAGCAGATTCCTCACCCATGAAGGTTCGCGAAGAGCCCGTTACCTTGTGGACGATGGAAATGTTGCCGGCAAGCAGGTTGGACAGCTGCGCCAGAAAGAGCGTCGGACGGAGCTCCGTCGTCAGCTTCTCGTTCAGGAGAACCTCACGGTCGTTGCGCTTCAGGCCCTCGTCGACGATCAGCGTATCGACGTTGATGTCGCGCTCGCCGCCGCCAGCCGCGACGATCATATCCATGGAGCCGCAGGCTTCCGCATCGTCCTTGAAGCCGGCGTCGTCGAGGGCAAGGCCGGCTGCGAAAACACCGATGCGCTGCCAGTTTTCCATCTGCCGTTGATCGCCTCGTTTGGCGATCTGCTGCGACCAGTCGATCTCCGGAAGCGGATGAACCGGATACGGCTTGAACTTCTCAAGCTCGACCACTGTCTGCGGCGCACCTTCGGCATTGAGCAGCGCGATATGCGGCTCCTTGCCGACGCCCTGACACGTTACAATGCCGACGCCCGTGATCACGACATCATTGTGAGCCTTGCTCATCCATTCACTCCCTGCGCAGCGATCGCATCCATCAGGCCAACTTCGCCGGCCCGCTTCTTGACGATATCCCCGAGCGGAACCTCGCTGAAAGGCAGGGTCCGCAGCTTCAGCTGCGCGTCGCAAACCTTCTTGCCGCCGCTTGTGATCTTCGCCTTGGTTACCGCAAATCCAGAGCCGTCGTGCTCGAGAAATGCCTCGATATCCAGCACCGCCTCCGGTTCGACGAAGGTACGCATCTTGGCGCCGTCGACGGACATCAGGAACGGCATTGCAGCAAAATCAGTTGCCGCCAGCACGAGCATGCCGGATGCCTGCGCCATCGTTTCGATCAGCAGCACGCCGGGAACCAGCGGCATACCGGGAAAATGACCTTCGAAGACCGGGCTTTTCGCCGGCACGATCGAGCGTGCCTTGAGCGTCCCGTTATGAAGGTCGACCGCCTCGATGCGGTCAATCATCTGGAAGTATTCCAGTAGCATCGAATCCTCCGGCCACAAGGGCACCTCGCCCTGAGGCTAGACCTACTTAGGAACGAAACCGCCCGGCCGCCATGGTTAACAGCGGCAGGGCGGAGAAAAAGATGACGATGTCAATCAGGCCTTGGCGGCGCGCAACTCGTCGATCTTGGCACAGAGGTTCTTCAAAACGAAATATTCTTCCGTGGAAACCTTGCCTTCGTTGACTTCCTGCGTCCACTTCTCGAGCGGGATCTTGATGCCGAATTCCTTGTCGATCGCAAAGACGATATCGAGGAAGTCGAGGCTGTCGATACCGAGGTCGTCAATCGTATGGCTCTCCGGCTTGATCGTATCACGATCGATCTCGCTGGTTTCTGCAATGATGTCGGCAACTTTATCGAATGTAGCGGTCACGCCTTTACCTCTTGAAATGACGATTTGACCCTCCTCATAGGCAAATCCATTTCAAAAAGCCAATGCTTTCCGCCGTCTCGGCACGCAATTTGCAGGACCAGTGTTGCCTAAACAGCAAAGCATGACGACGCGTTTACCACGGCGCGCTAGCCAAACGCTTCCCGTTCGGGCCTAGAGCAGGACCAGGAAAAGAACCAGCGCAGTGGCAGCGAGGATCGAGCAGCTGGCATAAAAGACCGAGACGCCATCTTCGATATCGACCACAGTTGCCGTATCGCGCCCGCCGCCGTTGATCATCGGCTCCATGACGACAACCCCGGAATACACGCGCGGCCCGGCGAGTTGCACATTCAGAGCCCCGGCCATCGCCGCCTCTGGCCGCCCGGAATTCGGCGAACGATGCAGGCCGCCGTCGCGGGCCGCAACGCGCATCGCCTCCTGAAAGGCGGTGCGCCCCCGACGCAACCAGGCTCCGGCAGCGATCAACAGAATCGAAAAGCGCGCTGCCGGCCAGTTGGCGAAGTCATCCAGTCGCGCCGCAGCCCAGCCGAAATCGGCATATCTGTCGGACTTGTGGCCGATCATTGAATCCGCCGTGTTCAGCATCTTGTAGGCGAAGAGGCCGGGCAAGCCGAAAACGGCGTACCATAGGGCTGGCGCAACCACGCCATCTGAGAAATTCTCGGCCAGGCTCTCGATCGCGGCACGGCAGACGGCGGGCTCGTCGAGTGTTTCCGGATCACGCCCTACGATTCGCGAAACCGCCAGCCGGCCACCACTGATGCCTCCGGTTTTCAGTCCTGCGGCAACGGCCTCCACATGATCGGCAAGGCTCTTCTGCGCCATGAAGACGGCAACGCAAATGACTTCGAAGAGGATCCCGGCCAGACCGAACAGCGAGAAGAACCAATGCAGCACAATGCCGGCGACGGCACTGAGGATCAAGAGACCGGCGATCGACCAGACGCCGTTGCGCCGGCGTTCACGCTTGTGGAGCTCATCACGATTGAACATCTGGTCGACACGGGAGATCGCGTTTCCAAACAGCACGACCGGATGCTGCAGCCGCATCCAGAGAGCATCGGGATCACCGACGACCCTGTCCAGCAAAAGGGCCAGAACCAGCACGAGAAGGTTATGATCAAGCGTCATGATGTGTAACTCTGCAGTGCATCGGAAAGCCGCTGGTCGCCAGCCGCATCGGCGGCGAGACCGAAACGCAACCAGCGTGGCTCATAATCGAATTTGCGGACCAGAATATGATGCTGGCAGAAATGCCGGTGCAATTTGGCCGCCTGCTCGTGGTCGACAAGGGCAAAGAGATCAGTCCCTCCGACGATGCGTAGACTGCCTTGCCTGAGAACGGTGTGCAGCGCGCCGGACCTTTCCGATAGCCGGCGCTGTATCGGGGCGACATCCGATGCGCAAAGGTCTGTTGCGATCGAAAGCGCCGGACCTGACACCGCCCATGGCCCAAGCAGCTCTTCGATGCGCTTCATGATCGGCTGCACAGCCACGGCAAACCCCAGGCGCAACCCTGCCAGTCCAAAGAACTTGCCAAAAGAACGGAAAATGAGAACATTCGGCAGCCGTGAGGCAAAGGGTGCCAGGCTCAGTTGAGGGCCTGCATCCCCGAAGGCTTCATCCACAACGACAACACCTCCCCTGGCCTTCATCTCTTTGCTGAATGCGACGAGCCTTTCCGGAGCGTAGGCACGACCATCGGGGTTGTTCGGATTGACGATGACGACAATTGCGTGATCCGCTCTGACGTCATCCAAGCCGGCGATCAGATCAACAGAATGACCTGCCATCTTGAAGGCGCGCTCATACTCACCGTAAGTCGGAGCCAGAATTGCGACCCGCCCGGCAACCTCAAAGAGCCGCGGCAATAACTGGATGGCGGATTGCGTGCCGGGAACAGGAAGTGGAAGGATGTCGCCGCTGCGATAATAGCTCTGCGCCGCGGCGCGCGCTCGATCGATGAGGTCTCTGTCAGGCAGACGGTGCCAGGCGCGTACCGGGACATCGGGCAGCGGAACCGGGCACGGATTGATCCCCGTCGAAAGATCAAGCCAATGCTCCAACTCGCCGCCGTAGATAGCGGCCGCAGCCGTGATGCCGCCTCCGTGAATGATCGGGGCGTTCATCCTGTCCCCTCGGCAAGGTCGATCAGGTGCATGTACGATCCGGCGATCTGCCCACGCTGGAGGCCCGCTCGCCCGAGGTCGTTGCCCAACGCGTCCGTCACCTGAAAGAGGCGATCGGCCGCCCCCTCGGAAACCACGGCCGAATAATGAAACTCGTGTGCCGTCATGGACTGTTCGAAGTAGGCAGCGCTCAGCGGTTTCACGCGCCGATAGCCAAGGTGACGTTTGCGCTCCTCGTAACTCGTGACGACAGGCAACAGGCCGAGCATCTCGTGACGCTTGCCGGTGCCGTCGACCAGCCCTTCGCCGAGAACCATGTATCCGCCGCACTCACCGTAGATTCGCACGCCCTTGCCTGCCGCATCGATAAGCTTTGCCCTGAAATTGCGCGCAGCGGCGATCCGCCCCGGATGCAGTTCAGGATAGCCGCCCGGAAGATAGATCGAGTCCGCCGTCGGATCCGGGGCCTCATCGGCAAGCGGTGAGAAAAAGGTGATTTCCGCACCGCGCCGACGCCAACCGAGAAGCATGTGCTCGTAGGAAAAAGCAAAGGCGATGTCGCGGGCCACGGCGATCCTGGTGCCGAGCGGCGGCAACCGGGCAATGTTCGCGGGAGACGGACGGTTGAGCCCCTGGCGAGCAATACGTAACAGGAATTCGAAATTGCATTCTTTTGATACGGCATCAGCCGCATGTTCAATGAAACTCTCGAGCGTCTGATGCTCTCCGGCTTGGACAAGACCGAGATGCCTTTCGGGAAGAGCAATGTCATTGTCACGGCGAACGACGGCGACGATCGGCATGCGGATCGCTTCGAGCGCCTTGCGAAGCATCATCTCATGGCGTTCGCCGCCAACCTTGTTGAGGATCACGCCGGCGATGCGTACATCGGCCCGGAAGCCCGCGAATCCTGTCACCAGTGCCGCCACCGACTGCGACATATGCGAGGCGTCGACGACGAGCACCACGGAAAGACCTAGCATGGCGGCAAGGTCCGCTGCGGTTCCCTTCCCGTCTGTCGCACCGTCGAAAAGCCCCATCATTGCCTCGATGACGAGGATGCGGTCACCGGAGCGATGCAGGGTCGCATTGGCGGAGATCAATTCCGGGCGCATCGCCCAAGGATCGAAGTTGAGACAGGCAACGCCGCTTGCCGCCGAATGAAAGGCAGGGTCGATATAGTCGGGGCCTGCCTTTCCGGGGGCGATCGCTATACCGCGCTTGCGAAGCGCGCGCAGAAGTCCCAGCGTAACCGTCGTCTTGCCCGATCCGGAGGAAGGGGCTGCAATCAACAAACCGCTCATGCCGTCTCCCTACTGTTCGAGTCCCGGAACGGGTCAGGGCGCAACCTGCGTCCTGCGAGCGCACCCAGCCAATCGAGCGACTGCCTGAGCAGCACCACCTCCCCGACCACGACGATCGCCGGTGGCTCGAGCCCCGACGCCGCAACAGCTGCAGGCGCCTCGCCAAGTGTCGTTTCAAGTACCTGCTGATCGCCCGTCGATGCGTTGCAGACGAAGGCGACCGGTTCTTCCGGGGACCGCCCAGCAGCGATGAGATTCCTGCTGATCTGCGCGATATGTTTCATCGCCATATACATGACGATTACAGGCGAGGCTTTGCCAATGGCTTCCCAATTGATGGCATTCGGCACGATGCCCGAAGCGTCATGCCCCGTGAGGAATGTCACCGCATGGTTGACATCCCGGTGCGTGACCGGAATGCCGGCATAGGCCAATCCGCCGATGCCGGCGGTGATGCCCGGAACGATGCGAAACGGAACATTGTGCTCGACCAGCGTCAACGCTTCCTCGCCGCCACGTCCGAAGACAAAAGGATCGCCGCCCTTGAGACGCAGGACGCGCTTTCCGGCACGAGCGAGTTCGACAAGCCGCAACGAAATGTCCCGCTGCTTGGCGGACGGCTTGCCACCACGCTTTCCGGCATATTCCAGCAGGGCATCGGGCCGCGCGAGCTTCAGGCAGTCGGCGTTCACCAGCGCATCGTGAACCACCACGTCCGCCTCTGCCAGACCCTTGGCTGCAAGGAGCGTCAGCAATCCGGGCTCGCCCGGACCTGCACCAACAAGCCAGACGCTGCCCGGCTCAAGAGCCGGCAGATGTGAAAACGCAGCTTCGATCATTGGCATGATCTATGCTCCGCCGGTGGCAAGGTCAACGCCGCTGATCGGGCCACGAGAAAGAAGTGAAAGGCACACCCTCTCCAACCCCTCTGCTGGCCCACGGACGCAACAAAGATCCGCGCTCGGCCGTGGCGCGACCGGGCACAAGTTCTCACGCGCGCAGAAGTGTATCGCGTATGAGATCGATCACCTTTTCGGAGTCGATGCCGGTGCAGACGATCTGGCTCGGCAGGCCATCCCAATTGCCTGGCGGGAACCGGCGGCCGTCCGGTTTCACGATCGTCTGTCCATCGGCAATCCCGCCGCAAACCACGCGCACCGGACCGCGGATGGTCGAGAACAGCTCGGGTGCGACGACGTAGACGCAAGCGCAGCTGTCGTGAACCATCATGCCGTCCTCGACGGCGTGCTTGTAGAAATCGATATAGTCCTGCGAAAGATCATTCAGCAGCTTTACGGCGCTGTCGCCCCTGGCCGCAACCTCGGCGAGGTAGCTGCGGCTCATCGTCGTGATCGCAGTCACGTCGAGGCCAATGATGGAAACCTTACAAGGCGCGGTGAGGACGATGTCGGCCGCTTCCGGATCGCCATGGATGTTGGCTTCCGCGACCGGCGACACGTTGCCCGGAACATAGAAGTTGCCACCCATGATGACGACGTCCTTGACGAGACCGGCAATCTCCGGATCCTCCTTGAGCGCCATCGCCAGGTTGGTCATGCGACCGACGGCAACCAGCCGAACCTCGCCCGGATTGGCGCGGACGGTATCGATGATGAAGCGGTGCGCAGGACGCGGATCGAGCGGCAGACCGACCGTTTCGGGCACCTCGATGTTGCCGAGGCCGTTCTCGCCATGCACGACGGTCGGCCACGCCCCCTCCCTACGCTCCGGATCGATCGTCACGCTCGCCCCCTTGGCGACGGGAGCAGAAATATCCCATTCGCGCTTCAGGAACAGCGCGTTGCGCGTCGTCGTCTCCACCGATGCGTTGCCGAAGACAGTCGTGATTCCAATCAGATCGATTTCGGGATGACGGTGCAGGAAAAGCAGCGCCATTGCATCATCGACGCCCGGATCCGTGTCATAAATGACCTTGTGCATGAGTGTGCCTCTTTTCGTTATTGTCGCAGGGCAGCCGGACGGCGCCGCGAAGTCGGCGGCCACCATAGCGTCCGCTAATCTTTCTGCAACAGGGCACACGCAATCGCTGCAGTGGCGCGTCGCGACTTGATCTTCGGGACAACGAGCTCCGCATGCGTTCCAATCGCGGCCAACGCGGCCGATTCGGCGACGCCGTGACACCCCACCCGAGCGAAGACGATCACCGAAGGATTTTTCAGCCGCGACGTCTCTTCCTCGAGCCGCGCGGCAGCGAAGAACAAGAGCGGTACGCCAAGGTGGCGCGCTACTCCAAGGATCGCGGATTCATTGCTCCGCGTATCGATCGATGCGACGGCCGCCAGCGTGCCAGCGTCGATGCCCGCCGCCGCCAACGCCGCAATGGCAAGCTCCTGAACCTCACGCTCCGGCGTCCCGCGCTCGCAGCCGAGGCCGATCACGTACCGGCGCGTTTTATCGAATCCAATTCCAGTCATGTGCGACAATGAAACCTGCCCCTTGTGTCCCTCAAGCCATTGCAGCATGGGGCGGGAAATGCAACATGCGCCGCGTACCACATTCCAGAGCTTCCCTCCTTGTCCGATCTTGCCCCCAATCTGCTCTTCATGCTGGCCGCAGCCGGCTTCCTCGCTGGATTTGTCGATTCCATAGCCGGCGGCGGAGGCCTGATCACGGTCCCGGCAATGCTGATCGCGGGTATTCCACCGCTCCAAACACTCGGCACCAACAAGGTGCAGTCGGTATTCGGCGCAGCCTCCGCGACGATCGCCTATGCCCGAAAGGGGCATGTTCATCTGCGCACGCAGCTACCGATGGCGCTGATGGCGGTCCTCGGCGGCGCTCTCGGCGCCGCATTGGCGACGATCGTGCCTGGTGACGTACTGCGGGCGATCATGCCGGTCCTTCTGGTGGCAATCGCGCTATATTTTGCGTTGAAGCCAAATCTGAACGACGTCGACAAACATCGCCGCATGACGCCTTTCGTCTTCGGCCTGACGCTGGTGCCGGCCATAGGATTTTACGACGGTGTCTTTGGTCCCGGCACCGGCTCCTTCTTCATGCTGTCCTTCGTGTCTCTTGCCGGTTTCGGTATGCTGAAGGCAACGGCGCACACCAAGCTCTTGAATTTCGGCTCGAATGTAGGCGCCCTCATCATCTTCGTTTCCTTCGGTGCAATCCTTTGGAAAATCGGCCTAATGATGGGCGTCTGCCAGTTCCTGGGGGCGCAGCTCGGCTCGCGGCTTGCGATGCGGACTGGCGCCCGTTTGATCAAGCCGCTGCTCGTCCTCGTCTGCGTCGCCTTCACGATCAAGCTTCTCTCCGATCCTGCCAATCCGATCCGACTCTGGCTGGAGATCTGACATTTTCCTCGATTACCTCCCACGTAATTGAGGGAGCCGCGTCGCCTCTCCATGATCGCGATGCCTGGATAGACCGGGCGCCAACAGGAGATGATCGATGACCAATGCAACCATCGATGCCGAACGCTACATCGCAATCTGGAACAAGACGGACGCGACCCGCAGCCGAGCCAGTTCATGAGGTTGAGCTTCTCACCGAGAAAGACGACACGAAAACCGCGACGAGAACAATCGAAAGCTTGTCGATCGGGGCGACGCGAGCGGCGTCACCAATCTTCAATGCGCGGAAATAGGCAAGCCACGAGGCTCCGGTCACCGCCCCCGAAAGGCAGAGGAACAGCCATGTCTTGCCTGAAATGCTGGAGAAAGGCTGCCATTGTCCGATTGCGGCGACAATGGCCCTGATGATGACAACGATGACCACGGTGCGGATCAGGCTGGCGAGATCGGAACTGATGCCAGCGACGCCGATCTTGGCGAAGATCGCAGTCAACGCTGCAAAGGTCGCCGAAAGCACCGCCCAGAAAATCAGAACTCCACGCCCGGCTGCCCCTTGATGCCCGAGCGGAACGGATGCTTGATCAGCTCCATCTCGGTAACGAGATCGGCGATCTCGATCAGCTCGTCCTTGGCGTTGCGCCCGGTCAGGACGACATGAGTCATATACGGCTTCTCGTTCTTCAGGAACTCCACCACCTCGTTGATATCGAGGTAGTCGTAGCGCAACGCGATATTGATCTCGTCGAGCAGCACCATCGAGTTGCGCTCGTCGCGGATCAGCTCCTTCGCCTTCTCCCAGGCGGCACCGGCGGCAGCCACGTCGCGAGCGCGATCCTGGGTCTCCCAGGTGAAGCCCTCGCCCATGGTATGGAACTGGCAGATGTCGGAGAAGTGCTTCTCGATCAGGTCGCGCTCGCCGGTCCACATCGCGCCCTTGATGAACTGCACGACAGCGGAGGGCTTTCCATGCGCGATATGGCGGAAGATCATTCCGAACGCCGAGGAGGACTTGCCCTTGCCTTTCCCGGTATGGACGATGATGAGACCCTTCTCATCGGTCTTTGAGGCCATGATCTTGTCGCGGGCGGCTTTCTTCTTCGCCATCTTCTCGGCGTGGCGTGCGTCGTCGTGGCCAGTCGGCTCAGTGGTTTCGGCAGTCATCTCAATTTTCCCCGGATGCAAGCTTGAATGTGTCTGAAAGATCGAACCGCGCCGAATTGCTTCGCGGCGTCCAAAGGTGCCGATCGATGGCCTCGAGCAGTCGCTCCTTCATGTCGTCGAAGGCGGCAGGGTTTTTCTCGACCATGAAATCGCGCACCTTCGGATCGACCACGAAGGCCTGATAGACGGCTTCGAAATGATGATTGGCCACCGCTCCCGTCGTCGCGGCAAAGGCGAAAAGATAATCGACAGTCGCAGCGATCTCAAAGGCTCCTTTGTAGCCATGGCGAATAACGCCATCGATCCACTTCGGATTAACCACGCGGCCACGCACAACACGCCCGATCTCCTCTTCCAACGATCGGATGACCGGCTTTTCCGGCCTCGAATGATCGTTGTGGTAGATCGATGGCCGATCGCCCGCCAGCATTTCGGCTGCAGCCGCCATCCCGCCCTCGAACTGGTAGTAGTCGTCGCTGTCCAGAAGGTCGTGCTCGCGATTGTCCTGGTTCTGGACGACAGCCTGGATCGAGCGCAGGCGCTCTTCGAAGACGCCACGCTCCGCCCGGCCCTCTTCGCCGGCACCGTAAGCATAGCTACCCCACACGAGATAGGCTTCGGCCAGATCGGCGCGACGCTCCCATCCCTTTTCATCGATCAATGCCTGTAAGCCGGCGCCGTAGGCCCCCGGCTTTGAGCCGAAGATACGATAGCCGGCGCGACGACCCGCTTGCGTCGCGTCCAGACCGGCAGCCTCGAGCCGCGCCGCCTCGCCGCGCATGCGCTCGGCAATCGGATTGTCCACCGCATCCTCGTCGAGCGCGCCGACCGCACGGATGGCCTTGTCGAACAGCGCGATCTGTTCGGGAAAGGCATCTCGGAAAAAGCCGGAAATGCGCAACGTCACGTCGACACGCGGGCGGCGCAGCAGCGCCGGCGGAATGACTTCGTAGCCGGTGACGCGCCGCGAGGTCATGTCCCAGACCGGCTTCACGCCGATCAGGGCCAGAGCCTGTGCAATATCATCGCCGCCGGTGCGCATGTTCGAAGTGCCCCAGGCGGTCAGGCCGAAGGACACCGGCCATTCGCCGTGATCCTGCACATAGCGGCGGATCAGCAATTCGGCGGACTTCCTCCCTAGCTCGTAAGCGGCCGGCGTCGGAACCGCGCGGCTGTCGAGCGAGTAAAAGTTTCGCCCAGTCGGCAGTACATCCGGGCGTCCTCGCGTCGGCGCACCCGACGGCCCGGGCGCCACGAAACGGCCGTCGAGCCCCCGGAGCAGACCTTCGATCTCGGCAGCCCCGCAGGCCAAAATGGCGGGCTTGAGCCGCATTTCGATCTCCGCAAGCACGGCGCGTGTGGCCCCCCAATCCTCCGGGCAAGCGAACTCGCCTGCGACCAGCCTTGCCGCAAGCAGTTCGATCCGCTCGACAGTATCGCCGTTCGTTCGCCAGATCGCGTCTGTGGTATCAGCAAGACTATCCGGAAGCGGCCCGGCCCAAGGCTCGGCCATGTCGCAGTCGAGAGGGTCGAAATCCAGGCCGATATCTGCGGCAATCGCCCGCTGGAGGCTGCGGTCGCCGTCCTGGCCGAGGCCCCGCGGGACCCGAGCCAATGACACCGTCAAATCGGTCAGCAATCGGCCCTGAGGCGAGACGCCGAACACATGCAGGCCATCGCGAATCTGCATCTCCTTGAGGTCGCAGAGATAGGCATCGAGCTTCTTCAGCGCTTCGGTTTCGCTCTCGCCTTTGTTGATACCGGCATCGCGGTCGAGACCTATGTCCGCCACGAGGTCGAGAATCTGGTTGCCGAGAAGCCGAATGCGGCGCGGATCGCCACCTGACGCCTCGTAGTATTCGTCGACCAGCGCCTCCAGATCCTTCAGCGGCCCGTAGCTCTCGGCACGTGTCAGCGGCGGTGTCAGATGGTCGATGATCACGGCGCCAGCGCGACGCTTCGCCTGAGTTCCCTCGCCGGGATCATTGACGATGAAGGGATAGAGATGCGGCATCGGGCCGAGGATGGCTTCCGGATAGCATTCCTCGGAGAGCGCCAGCGCCTTGCCCGGCAGCCACTCGAGATTGCCGTGCTTGCCCATGTGGATGACGGCGTGCGCGCCGAACTCGTGGCGAAGGAAAGCGTAGAAGGCAAGATAGCCGTGCGGCGGCACAAGATCCGGCGAATGATAGCTTTCCTTCGGATCGATGTTGTAGCCCCGCGCCGGCTGGATGCCGACCAGCACCTCCCCAAGCCGCATGAACGGCAGCGCAAAAGCGCCGTTCAGCACATAGGGATCGGTCTCGGGCGCACCCCAGCGCGCACCGATTTCATCCTGAATCGTTTTGGGAAGACTTGCGAAGAAAGCTTTGTAACGACTCAAGGAAAGCACTTCGCGGACAAGCTTCCCATCCGTGCCGGAATTTGTCGGGCCTTCCATAAGCCGCCGGATCAGCGCTTCGCCATCATCCGGCACATCCGCCACTCGATAACCGGCGGCACGCATCGCCTTCAGCGCCTCGACGGTGCCGGCAGGCGTGTCCAGCCCGACGCCATTGCCGAGTCTGCCATCGCGGTTTGGATAGTTGGCCATGACAAGCGCAATGCGCCGGTCGCCGGCAGATGTCGTGCGCAGCGTCGCCCAGCTGGCAGCAAGCCGGGCCGTATAGTGCATCCGCTCGATATCGGGCTCGCTGCCGACAATGTTGGCCTCGACCCTCGCATCGTAGCGAGCCGCGGATTTGAAGGAGACCGCGCGGGCAAGCACCCGTCCGTCCACTTCAGGCAGCGCAACATTCATTCCAAGATCGCGCGCGGTGAGGCCCTGCGAGGAGGTGGCCCAGGCCTGACGCGACGACGCCGAAAAGATCGCCTGAAGCACGACCGCGTCGTTGGCTTCCAACACGGTCGGTTCACGATCCGCGCCCGGCGCAGATACGGCAAAGCCAGTCGTGTTGATCACCACTTCGGGTTTGATGAGGTCAAAGACACTTTCGAGAATGCCCTTCGAGACGGGGTCCTTGAGACTATAGGCAAACACCGGCAGCGGCCGGATGCCTTCGGCCAGCAGCGTATCGATCAAGGCTTCGACAGGCCTGGTCTCGCCGCTCTGCACGAGCGCCCGATAAAAGCTGACTGCAACGACAGGCGAATGCGACGGCCCTTGCAGGAATCGAAGCCGCCCATCGCATGCCGCTTTCCACTCCTCGACACCGACGACGCCCTTGCCCGGCCACCAGATCCCGGCCTTCATCAGCGGCGATGCCGCTTCGGGCTTTTCAGCGCCTGATAGCACCGCGCCGGCATAAGCGAGAAACGCACGTGAATTGGCGTCGCCACCTTCGATGAGATAGGCCCAGAGGGCATTTAAGTCTTCAAGCGGAACATTCGAAAACGGCGTCAAACCCGCGTCCGGCTTCGAATCTCCCGGCAGTACGGCGATAAGCGCGCCATGGCGCGCTGCCGCCGCATGAAGCGCCTCGAGTGCATAGTGGAAATAGCTTGCGCCACCCAACGCCCTGACGACGATCAGCTTCGCATGCCGGGCCGTCCGCTTGATATAGGCGTCGACCGACATCGGATGCTTCAAGCTCATCAGGCTTGCCAGCCGCAGCCCGAAGCCAGCGGCCGCTTCGTCATACGCGGCCGCCACTGCAGCAAGCTCGGTGTCGGCCGCCGACAAAAAGAGGACATCACCGGGAGACTGACCGAGATCGATCGCCTCCTCGCCGTCACTTATCGTTCCCTGCTGTGCCAGGAGCAAATGCATTGGTCTGCCTTATGCCAGCGCTTCTATCGCCTTGCGCACCGCCGCTTCGTCCATCTCGTGCAGGCCGATGACGACCAGGCGGGTACCGCGCGCTTCGCCGGGCGCCCAGGCGCGATCGAAATAGTGGTCGACGCGGGTTCCAACCGCCTGGACTTGCAGGCGCATCGGCTTGCCAGGAACATCGACGAATCCCTTGAGGCGCAGCACGTCATGCTGGCCGATGATCGACTTCAACGCGCCCACGAAGGCGGCAGGATCGGCAACGGGGCCGAGTTCCACGACAAAGCTGTCGAACTCGTCGTGGTCGTGCGTTACGCCGTCCTGGTGCTCGAGTTCATGATGGGACTTGCGGTTGACTACATCGTCTTCGGTACCGACGCCGAGCCCGAGCAGCACGCTCGCCGGAACCTCGCCATTGCGTGCCTCGATCATGACAGGCTTGCGGGCAACACGGGAAGCGACCTCGTCGCGCACGCGACCGAGGCCTGCCGCATCGAGAAGATCGGTCTTGTTGAGCACGATCAGATCGGCGCAGGTCAGTTGATCCTCGAAAAGCTCCTCGATCGGGCTTTCGTGGTCGAGCGACTCGTCCTCCACGCGGCGGGCCTCGACGGCATCGTGATCGTCGGCAAAGCGCCCGGCGGCAACGGCGGCGCTATCGACGACGGTGACCACGCCATCGACGGTGACCTGCGTGCGGATGTCGGGCCAGTTGAAGGCGGCAACGAGCGGCTGGGGCAGCGCGAGGCCGGAGGTTTCGATGACGATGTGGTCGGGGCGCTGTTCGCGTTCCAAAAGCTTCGTCATCGTCGGAATGAAGTCGTCGGCAACCGTGCAGCAGATGCAGCCATTGGTGAGCTCGATGATATCGTCCTCGGTGCAGTTTTCGGCGCCGCAGCCCCTGAGCACCTCGCCGTCGACGCCGAGATCGCCGAACTCGTTGATAATCAGCGCGATCTTCTTGCCGTTTGTATTGGAAAGCAGATTGCGGATCATCGTCGTCTTGCCGGCGCCGAGAAAGCCGGTGATCACGGTCGCCGGGATTTTCTGCTGGTTCATGAAATTCAACCCTTCATCTTCAGCGGCAGACCTGCCGCGATAAAATACACATCCGCGGCTTCAGCCGCGATCATTTGATGCAAGCGGCCGGCATGATCCCGGAATTCCCGCGCCATGCGGTTTTCCGGAACGATGCCCAGACCGACCTCATTGGAAACGATGACGAGGCGCGCACGCGCCGTAGGCACGTACGCGGCAAGCGAGGCGAACTCTGCCCCAATGTCGCGCTGCTCCATCATCAGATTGGTGACCCAAAGCGTCAGGCAATCGACAAGGATCGCCCGCCCCTCGCCGTCGATCGCCCGCAGGCATCCGACAAGATCGAGCGGTTCTTCCTGGGTATGCCACAGATGGCCACGATCGGCTTTGTGCTTGTCGATCCGGACGCGCATCTCGTCGTCCCAAGCCCGGCCCGTTGCCACATAATGGCGCTCCAGACCGGTCGAAACGACCAACTGCTCGGCAAAACGTGATTTTCCAGAGCGCGCACCGCCCAAGACGAAGGTCGCGCCGGATGATATCGGGCTCATGGAAAGTACTGTCCGATCTGCGGAAGTCTTCCGCGAGAAGCCGGAGCGGCTGCAAAACGCAGCCGGAAAATCTCTCTTTCAGCCATGACAACCTCCGTGCTGGCAGCGGGCATCACCCAGGAATGGGCTGTTCGCCCGGCACGATTGGCAGGTCTCCTGGCTCGCGGATTTTAGCCGCGATCGGGGCAGACCGGAAACCGGTCGCCCAGATCGTGCTAGCGGATCTTCCTCGCCTTCCCGGCTGCATTTCATGAAAAGGCGGACGATTCGTAGACGTAAGAGGCGTCCAGCCCCGGTTGATCATGATGCACTGCCAGTGACTTTTCCGTCGCCGCTTCCGCGCCGCCCGCCTGCACTATTGCAGACCGTCAACCACGGGGAACCAACGCCGGACGGAAAACCCTGACCGCTCTACAGTCGCGGGGTCGGCTATGATGACGGTGCCCGGATTGGGTCCACCGCTTCACATTCCCTTTTCATCCGTACCGATTCAACCGGTCCGGAACCATCCGTTATGAAGTCATCGTTAGGCAAGGCTACTGGCGAAGTCAATCGTGAGCCATCACTCACGACAACGACATTGCATGCCTCGGGCCGCGGTCAAGACGACCTTCTCTACCATATTTATCGTCTTTTATCAGTGGCTTACGTCACAAATAATTGTTGCCAGCGCCGGTCTTTTGCCGCAATTGCATCGCAAGCGGGTCGCGCCACTGATTGCCCTTCCCCTCACCGCACTTGACCGCACCAGCGCCCGCCTAGTTTCTCTGCCATGCTCCTGAAAGTCGATATCCGCCGCTTCGGCCCGTTTCACACCCTCCTCGATATCGGGCGGATGCGCGCTCTGCTGCGGCGGAGCGAAATGGGGATGGTTATCGCCGGCGCGATCGTCGGGGTGATCTCCGGGCTGGCTGTGACAGGCATGAGCCTGGCCTCCCGTGCAATGCACAGGCTGATCTTCGGAATCAGCGACGTCGAGAGGCTGAGCTCCTCGCAGATCGATAACAAGTTCCTGCTACTGACGGCACCGGTTTGCGGCGGCATCCTGCTCGGTCTTTTGCTGTTCATCCTCGCCAAGACCCGTAAGAAGCCGATGGTGGACCCGATCGAGGCAAACGCTCTGCATGGCGGTCGGCTATCGCTCACCGACAGCATTCTGGTGGCCGTCCAGAACCTTATTTCGAACGGATTCGGCGCTTCGGTGGGCCTGGAAGCCGGCTACACACAGTTGGCGGCCGGTCTGGCCTCGAAGCTTGGCCTAAAGTTGCAGCTTCGCCGGTCGGACCTGCGCGTTCTCGTCGGATGCGGCGCGGCCGGTGCGATTGCCGCGGCCTTCAATGCGCCGCTGACCGGCGCCTTCTATGCCTTCGAGCTCATCATTGGCACATACACCATCGTCTCGCTGACGCCCGTTGTCGTTTCCGCACTGGTCGCGACCCAGTTTGCGCGGCTGCTGGCCGGCAGCGATTTCCTGATCGATGTTGGCGAATTCGGCTCGGTCATGCCGGCGGACTATGTCCCGGCTCTGCTACTCGGTGCCGTCTGCGCGGGCGTTGGCATTCTCATCATGCAGGGCGTCGCCTCGATCGAGGAACTGGCGCGCCGGAGTTCCATCGCAACGCCGCTGCGCCCCGCCCTTGGCGGCATCGTCGTCGGTCTGCTGGCCCTTATCACGCCGCAGGTCCTGTCAGCGGGACACGGAGCGCTGCACCTCAATCTCGGGCGCGATGTCGCTATTCCGGTCCTCATTGGGTTGCTTCTCCTCAAAGCCTTCGCCTCCGCGATCTCGATCGGCTCGGGTTTCAGAGGCGGCCTCTTCTTCGCGTCGCTGTTCATGGGGGCGTTGCTCGGCAAGCTATTTGCCTATTCCGCACCCTATTTCGCCCACGCGACGCTGACACCCGTCATCTACGCGGTCGTCGGCATGAGTTCGCTCGCAGTCGCCGTTATTGGCGGCCCCCTGACGATGACGTTCCTGGCGCTGGAGATCACCGGCGACTTTCCAATCACCGCGCTTGTCCTTGCGGCCGTCATCACGTCCTCACTCGTCGTGCGCAGCACCTTCGGCTACTCCTTCGCAACATGGCGCTTCCACCTGCGCGGCGAGAGCATTCGCAGCGCCCACGATGTCGGCTGGATTCGCAACCTGACGGTCGGCCGGCTGATGCGCGCCGATGTGAAGACCGCCAACGCCACGCTCTCGATCGACGAGTTCAAGGAGCGCTTCCCCATTGGTTCGGCGCAGCGCGTCGTCCTGGTGGACGACACGGGCAAATATAGCGGCCTGGTGCTCGTTCCCGATATTTACGCGAACCTGACCGACACCGACGACACCGGCAAGGATCTCAGCGAATTCATCCGCTACAAGAACGATTTCCTGCAGCCGCAGATGAACGCCAAGCAGGCAGCCGCCATCTTCGACAAGACCGAAAGCGAAGCGCTGGCCGTCGTCAACAATCTGATTGAGCGCAAGGTTGTCGGGCAACTGAGCGAGGCCTATACGCTCCGCCGCTATAGCGAAGAACTAGATCGCCGCCGCCGCGAAATATCTGGCGAGATCTAGCCGAAGAGCTTGTCGAGCCAGCGCCGGTCAAGACAGGCTTCCAACTCGGCCGCAATGTCGTCAAGGGCCTTTTCGACACCCGCACGGTAATCGTTCGCTTCGCCCGAAAGACCGAGACTCCGCAGCAAATGGGAACGATAAATGTCACTCGTGAAGAGCCCGTGCAGATATGTGCCGGCAATCCGGCCGTCTGCGGATACTGCACCGTCCGGCTTTCCATCGATGATCGCGAACGGCCGGCCGCAATCCTCTCCGACGGTGATGCCGAGGTGGATCTGATAGCCTGCAAGCGGCGCGCCGTCTTCCACCGTCACGGCGACGCTGTTCCGCACCGTCTTTTCCGGTGCCATCATCGTCTCGACATCCAGTAGGCCGAGACCGGTAGTCTCCACCGCATCTCCCTCGATGCCCAAGGGGTCGCGGACCTTACGTCCGAGCATCTGATAGCCGCCGCAAATGCCGATGACCCGGCCACCCCGTTTCACATGGGCCAGGAGATCGGCATCCCAACCTTGCGTGCGCATATCCGCCAGATCCGATATCGTCGACTTCGAACCGGGCAGGATGACCAGACGGGCGTCCGACGGCAGCCGCTCGCCGGGGCGGACAAAAACCAACTCGACATCCGGCTCCGCAGCCAGCGGATCCAGATCGTCGAAATTCGCGATGCGGGAAAACACCGGTACGGCAATCCTCAGCGCAGCCGTACCGCCTCGTGCCAGGCGCTCCAGCGCCACCGAGTCCTCGGCCGGCAATTGCGAAGCGTATTTGAGCCACGGCACCACACCGAAGCATGGCCACCCGGTATGATCCCGTACAGCATCGATCCCTGCATCGAACAGCGAAACGTCGCCGCGGAACTTGTTGATGATGTAGCCGGATATCATTGCCCGGTCTTCCCCGGATAGGATCGTATGCGTGCCGACCAGCGAAGCGATCACGCCGCCCCGATCGATATCGCCCACCAGGACGACGGGCACGCCGGCGCGTGCCGCAAATCCCATATTGGCGATATCGCCGGCCCTGAGATTGATTTCGGCAGGCGAGCCGGCGCCTTCCACAATGACAAGATCTGCTCTGATCGAAACTTCGGAAAAGCTCTGCATCACGTAGTCGAGGAGTGCGGGCTTGAGTTTTTGATAGTCCCGCCCTTTGGCCTGCCCCCAGACCTTGCCGTGGACGATGATCTGGCTGCCGTATTCGGATTGCGGCTTGAGCAACACAGGATTCATGTGCACGGAGGACGGTACCCGCGCAGCGAGCGACTGCAGCCATTGCGCACGGCCGATCTCACCACCGTCATCAGCGACAGCGGCATTGTTTGACATGTTCTGGGGCTTGAAGGGACGGACCGAAAGGCCGCGATTGGCAGCAAGCCGGCAAAGCCCCGCAACAAGAACGGTCTTGCCGACGTCGGAGCCGGTACCCTGGAGCATGATGGCCTTGGTCATTGTCGCAGAACTCCGGAGAAATTCGCCTCGGCCTACAACGACGTCAAGGTTGCGGTCAATCGCAGGCGCCGAAAATGCGAAGGCCGCGTCAACCGTTGAAGGTTGCGCGGCCTGCCGAAATACGCTGGCGCATTCGCCCACACACGGCGAAGCTCACGTTCCCCGGGACGCACTACCTGATCCGGAGAAGCAGCGGTGTCCCCCGCTACGCAACAACAGATAGCGCCACATTATTACCGGAGGGTTAGCAAGCCCTTAAGCAAAGATGAATTTTGGCATTTTCTGACTTTTCTTCTCGATCGAGGCGCCGCTGCCAAGTCTACCAACACAATCTCTGAACGCTCGCGGTAATCTTTTGGTGAGACTAGCATTAACGATATTAAATCAGATGTTTAGACTTCACGCCTCAAGCACAGAAGACAATTGATTTCCGCAACCGAACGCGTAGGCTGCCTTCCAAGGCGCCAAGACGAGCGCCACCGCAAAAGCCCGGACAACAGCACGAGGACCTCCGCGAGGTGTGGAACGCCTAGGTTGTGGCCGCTGCAGCAAGAATGGGAACGCAAGATGAGATTTCTCTGCACGTCAATCCTGCTCGCCGCAGGAGTTTGTGCAGCCGCCGCTACCGCGCAGGCTGCCGAATGCGGCAACGTCGCCATCGCTGAAATGAAATGGGCCTCGGCCGGTATTGCCGCCAACTTCGATAAGTTCATTCTCGAGAAGGGTTACGGCTGCTCGGTCAAGATCGTCCCGGGTGACACGATGCCGACTTTCCTCTCGATGAACGGAAAAGGTGAGCCGGATATCGCGTCCGAGTTCTGGATCAATTCAGTGCGCACCGAACTCGATAGCGCAGTCAAGGAGGGCAAGTTGATCCAGGCGGCCGAAATCCTCTCGGAGGGCGCCGTCGAGGGCTGGTGGATACCGAAATTCATCGCCGATGCCAATCCGGAGATCCGCAGCGTAGAGGACGCACTCAAGCATCCCGAACTTTTCCCGGCACCGGGCAATTCATCGCAGGGCGCGGTCTATAGTTGTCCCGTCGGCTGGAGTTGCCAGATATCGACGTCAAATCTGTTCCGCGCGCTGGGAGCCGACAAGAACGGGTTTCAGCTTGTCGAAACCAGCAGCCCGCAGGAACTTGATGATTCCATCGCAGCCGCATTCCAGAAAAAGACCGGTTGGCTTGGCTACTATTGGGCCCCGACAGCCATCCTCGGCAAATACGACATGACTCTCCTCAGCTTCGGCGTCGGTCATAACAAGGCAGAATGGGACAGCTGCACATCGGTCCCTGGCTGCGCTCGACCGCAGGTGAACTCCTACCCAGTCTCCAGGGCCTACACGATCGTGACCAAGGGCTTCGCCGATCGGGCCGGGTCGGCGATGGATTATCTCAAGGTCCGCTCATGGGACAACACGACGATCAACGAAGTGCTTGCCTGGCAGGATGAGAACCACAAGAGCAACGAGGAGGCCACGATCTATTTCCTCCAGAACTATGCCGCCCTGTGGACCAAATGGGTTCCTGCCGATGTCGCCCAGAAGGTCAAGGCCGGGCTTTAAGGCGAGCCCGCCGGACGATAGATCCGCGCATGAGAGTGAACGCGCGACGAGAACGTCTTCCCTGTGGCGTTGTGGTTTTCCTATAAGCAGCGACTGCTTGTGCCCGAATCGTGCAAAGTCGCGTTTGCCCAGACCAGGAGAATAGAGATGACACCTGCTCCATTTCCAGACCGAGACACGATCGCCTCAAAGTTTGCGAGCTTCGGTGAACAGGAGAAAGCCTACATTGTCCTGCTGATGGAAAACGCGGCACAGGATGAGAACCTCATCGATGGCCTCCACCGCCACCTGGACAACGCCGCGAGCGCATCGTTCCTGAACACATTGAAACTCGATCACCTTGGGAAATGGATTGGCGAGGCAGCACCCGTTCGCCTGCAGATACGCCTCATGGAGGCCGCGAAATCAAGCCAGCATCCCGTCTATGCAGCTTTCCGGACCGGGCTTTCGCGTTCCGGCGGGCTGGAAAAGGCCTACCCGCCGGCAGCGATCTGACGCCGTATTACCTCGTGGCCGCGCGACCGACCGAACGACCTGCATCCTGAGTCGCGTTTACGGCATTTGCCGTGTCGCGACCGATGCCGCGAATCGTGTTTCCACACGAAGAAAGCACGAGCAGTATTGCGAGGGCGGAGCCGATCTTAGCCATTGTCGTCATTATGAAATCCTTCCTTCTCAATCGTCCGGGCGCGGGCGACTCCCGCCACGCGCGTTAAACCCCGGAGGAAGAAAAGAGGTCCCCGCTTAGTTGTCAAGCAGCAACGGCTTTTGCTTTTTCGGCAAAGGCAAAGCGGATACTTTCGGCCACAGCCCGCATCGGGCTGTTCATCTGCGATGCGGTGAGCAGCCTGATGTCGAAGGAACCAAGCTCGGGCAATCCTTCCTGCAGTCCGAGGATCGCCATCTCATCGGTGACATAGGAACGCGGCAGCGGCGCGATTGCCAGGTCGGAAACCACAGCTGCCCGTTGCGCCATCGTGTGGCCGCTGAGAAAAGCGACACGATAACCGCGCTTCATGCGCTCAAGTTGCGACAGTGCCTCCGAGCGCCAGATGCAGCCATCTTCCCAGATCGAGATCGGCAGCGGATCGCGGCGATGCGCCGTACCGCACTTGGCGCCAGCCCACACCAGCCGCTCGCGAAATACGATCTCGCCGTCAGTCGGCAGTGGACGCGTCGCGCAATTGATCAGCGCCAGGTCCAGGCGTTGCTCTTCAATGCGCTTCTTGAGGCCGATGCTCATGTCGATGGTAACGTCGACCATAATGCTCGGGAAACTCTCAGCGAAGCTTTTCAGGATACGCGGCAGCAGTCGTTCCCCGATATCCTCCGGCGCACCGAGCCGCACCACGCCGCTTAGTTCGGGCATGATGAACCGCGAAACCGCCTCGTTGGACAAAGCGAGAATGTTGCGCGCATAAGACAGCAGCACCTCACCATGCTGGGTCAGGCTGACGGACCGCGCATCCCGCAGGAAAAGCGTAGCGCCGAGTTGCTCCTCCAGCTTCTTGATCTGCATGGAGACCGCCGACGGTGTCCGGTAGACGGCTTCCGCGGCAGTGGAAAAATTGCCGGTCTCTGCTATGGCAACGAAGGTGCGCAGCACGTCGTTATCAAGCAAGGGAATGGGACGGCGAAAGGGAATGCTCATCGTCACATCTTTCAATTTTTCTGAATTTGAATTCCATATCATTTTGTTTGATTGAAAGTCAACCCGACAATATCCTTCCTTCGTAGCGGCGAGTACTGATGAAAGGAGGCCGCGATGAACACTCTCAACGCTATCTTTGACATCTTTTACGCATTCAGATCACGCCAGATCTCCCGCCAGACGCGCAATCGCACACGAGATCAGTTGGCACGGCTGCCGAGACATCTCGCCGATGATCTCGACCTGCAAGCTCTTGGCATGACCGAGCCTCGCTGAGACGCGAGACCCCAGCAGCGGCTTCAAAGACGCGGTCAAAGGCTCTAATATATACGCTCCGCGGCGCGGCTACGGAGCGTAATGACCATGGCGATGAATGACGCGTGTTTCCAAGGTGATATCCCTGCAGCGTATGACCGGTACCTGGTACCGATCCTGTTTGACCCTTATGCGGCCGATCTGGCGCAGCGCCTGGCGCCGCTTCATCCGCACCGCGTTCTCGAAGTCGCGGCGGGGTCTGGCGCTCTGACGCGTGCGCTATCGTCGGTGCTTCCGCACGCCGAAATCATCGCCACCGATTTGAACCAAGCCATGTTGGATGTCGCCGCATTGAGACATTCCGGAGGGCATGTCGCATGGCAACAGGCCGACGCCTTGAGCCTGCCCTTCCCCGCTCAGATCTTTGACGCCGTCACAAGCCAGTTCGGCGTCATGTTCTTTCCCGACAAGCACCGCGCCTACCGCGAAATCCTCCGGGTACTGAAGCCGAAGGGGACATTCCTCTTCAACACCTGGGACTCCGTGGAGAACAACGCCTTCGCAAAGGCCGTCAAGGCTGCGACGGATGCGCTGTTTCCAGACGATCCGCCGGATTTCTTCCGGCGGACACCGCACGGCTACTTTGATGCCGAGGCGATCCTGTCGGAGCTCGAGCGGGCCGGCTTCCAGTCGGCGACTTTCACGAAGGTCGACAAGACTGCCCGTGCATCCTCGGCAAGTGACGTGGCGACCGCCTTCTGCCGGGGTAGCCCGCTCCGCATGGAAATCGAAGCCCGCCAGTCGAAAATCGATGTCGTTGCCCGCGTGGCCGATACACTTGAACAGGTTTTCGGCAAGGGACCGATCGAGGGCCGGATGTCCGCGTTTGTGTTCACCGCCGAGGCCCCACGCCAGACCTAAGCTGCTCGGCGCCCCGTTTCCGTGGTACCGCAGCCACCGTGGCTATCGGCAGGGTTCGATTGCGCCGCCAGGAAGCGGCCCACGTGACGACGCAACACTGTCGGAACATCCTGTGTGGAGCGACGTTCCTTCTATGCAACGCACCCTTTGTCGTTGCACTGACTGCGTTTCCCTCAACTGCAGTCCCAGAGGCCCGGCGCTGTCCAAACCAGCACCGGGCTTTTCTCTCTCGGCTCACCATTCACCCCTTAGATAATTAAGCTCCACCTAAAATAAATCTTGAAATCGCCGTCTCGGTAATGATGATGCTTGGCGTCAGCCAGGAGGGGTATCGATGTCACAATACCAGGAAACGCGGCGGTTCAAATGCACCGGCGACGCTGGAGATCCCTGCATCGTCATCGAACAGATCAAGATTGCTGATGAAGCCATCGCCAGCCCAAGAACAGACTATATGACGGTGGATGGCGACGTCGCCAATCGCCTCGACAGGAAGCACTTTCTGATCCTGATGAAGGGCGAGGTCGTTAAGATTCAGAGGGCTCTAAGGAAAAAGCACTGAGCTGCTACTAAGCGGCGTTGCCATCGCGGCGCGGGCCGACGTCGTGGTGGGTCCCTGCTACCTCGGAATGGACTGAGGTGCTGCTGGGCACATGTCATCAGCGCGTCATGTGACGGTGATGTCTTAACGCACCGAGCGCTGAGACTCGTTTCCATTCGGCGCTGTTCACCGTTGGAATGACTGATGCTGTATATCATTGCCGTCGCCAGTGCCCTGCTGGCAGTCAATACCCTCAGCCTTATGATCGCCGGATGGCGGCTTCGGTCCCGCCAAGACAAGGCGCCAAGCGTCTCTGCGCGCCCTTCAGTCTCGATCGTGATACCTCTTTGCGGAGTGGAACAGTTCTCGCGGGAGACACTCCAAAGCGCACTTAGCCTGGATTGGCCCGACTACGAAGTCATCTTCTGCGTTGCCGACAGGAGCGATCCCATCATTGGTGTAGTCGAGCACACGCTCCGAACAAAGCCGCTGACAAGCGCAAAAATCCTTGTCGGAGACGACCGCATCAGCGCAAATCCGAAACTCAACAATTGCGTCAAGGGCTGGAACATGGCGTCCCATGAATGGGTTGTCCTTGCCGACTCCAACGTCCTGATGCCCACAGACTATCTTGCACGCCTGCTGGCATCATGGCGGCCCGATAGCGGACTTGTCTGTTCGACGCCACTTGGGTCCCGTCCCAACGGGTTTTGGGCGGAGGTCGAATGTGCGTTTCTCAACACTCACCAGGCGCGCTGGCAGTATGCGGGTGAGGCGCTCGGATTCGGCTTCGCGCAGGGCAAGAGCATGCTATGGCGCAAGAAGATGCTCGACGCACGCGGCGGCATCCAGGCACTTGCGGCTGAAATCGCCGAAGACGCCGCCGCCACAAAGCTGGTGAACAGCATGGGTCTCAAGGTACATCTCGTCGCCGGCCCGTTCGAGCAGCCCCTGGGCAGACGGACCTTCCGCGAGATCTGGGCAAGGCAATGCCGTTGGGCGCGGCTAAGGCGCGTCACCTTCCCGCACTTCTTCGCGCCGGAGATCCTGCTTGGTGTGGTGCCCCCCTTATTGCTGTGCACGAGCGCTGCCTTCGTATCCGGGAGTAGTCTTCCCGCAACAGCTTTCGCGGTTTTATGCGCCGCCTACACACCGGAGCTTATTCTTACGGTCCGTAAGAATTGGCACCTGTCCCCGCTGTCACTCGTCGCAATGGTTACGCGCGATGCCTTGCTTCCAATTATCTGGACGAGGAGCTGGTTGGCAGGGAGCTTCGATTGGCGTGGGAACAGGATGGTGATCGGATCGCAGGAGTCGCGTCTCGAAGCTGGCGTGGCTGGATCGACCGCAAGTCCCTAACAACGGCGGGTGCATTCGATACGGTGTCGTATGTGAGGCCGCCCCTTAGGAGCTGGAATGCTCCGAAATTGACCTCAGGTTGGCAACTTGGCCGACGTGCCCTTATCCGCGAAATCGGCACTATGCTTCCGATCCGTTCTATCGTCGCAATTGCGACGAGCGCGCCTCTGTTTGGCCGGCGCGCGCGCCTTCATCATTCAAAAACACTGATGATATCCATAAACTCTATTCGTTTGATTGATGGGAGCAAAACACCCATATTCTCACCATGAAACAAGCGTCATCCGACGAGGAAAGGAAACGGACATGACGACGATTACCTTCAGGCACACCAAGACGCCTTCAAGCGAAGCCCACCTGCATATTGTCGACTATGCCCGCAAGCTGGTACATACATGGCATCAGCGACAGCTTGCCCGCGAAATTGAATCCATGCCTTTCGACATGCGCAAGGACATTGGCTGGCCGTCGGCGGATGACGCGGATGAACGCAAGGTCATGTAATGAATCCGACATTCCTCCCCGTGTGAAAGCGGCGCCTCGCCTTCGTGCAGCGCCGTTTTTTCCGTTTTTACGGCCACCTTATTAAATCTTGAATTTCAGACACATATATTTTCCGCAATCGCCTTTTTTGAACTTTTGACGACAGCGATCGTCATTTGACCTTCGTCAATTTCAGCAATGTCGCAAATTTGCTCTTTGCGGCCGCATTTATCCATGAGAATGTCGCTTTCAGGATATCGAAACGACGTATTCCAAGCAACGAATAGTGCATTCGACCTCGAGCACGGATTTGTCTCATGAATAAGATGTCGCATAAGCAACGCTCTCTCGTCTTCTTCATGGTTCCGCAGTTTACGATGCTGCCTTTTTCAGCGGCAATCGATACGCTGCGCATCGCCAACCGTATGCTCGGCTACCAGGCCTATACCTGGCGGCTGACCTCGGTTGACGGGCAAAAGGTCTATTCTTCCTGCGGCATCGGTATCGAGGCAAATACGTCGCTTGCCGACGAGCGCCGCAATCTCGGTGGCGAGCACCGTCCGAGCATGGTGCTGGTCTGTTCCGGTATCGATGTCGAAGACTTCAATAACAAGTCCGTCAGCGCTTGGCTGCGCGAATCCTACAATCGCGGCGTCGCCGTCGGGAGCCTCTGTACGGGCGCACATATCCTCGCCCAGGCGGGGCTGCTGAATGGCAAGCGCTGTGCGATCCATTGGGAAAACCTGCCTGGCTTCTCCGAAGCTTTTCCGCAGGCCGAGGTCTACGCCGATCTCTATGAGGTGGACAGCAATCTCTATACATGTGCTGGCGGCACTGCTTCGCTGGACATGATGCTGAATTTGATCGGCCAGGATTTCGGCGAAACGCTGGTGAACCGGGTCTGCGAGCAGCACCTGACCGATCGCGTGCGCAGCCCGAACGATCGCCAGCGCCTGCCTCTGCGTGCGCGCCTCGGCGTCCAGAATGCCAAGGTTCTTTCCATCATCGAGCTGATGGAGGGCAACCTTTCCGAACCGCTCTCACTTCTGGAGATCGCCGATGGCGTCGACCTGTCACGCCGGCAAATCGAACGGCTGTTCCGCCAGGAAATGGGGCGCTCGCCGGCCCGCTACTATCTGGAAATAAGGCTGGATCGCGCCCGCCATCTGCTCGTGCAGTCCTCCATGCCGGTTGTTGAAGTGGCTGTCGCCTGCGGCTTCGTTTCCGCCTCGCACTTCTCCAAATGTTATCGCGAACTCTATCATCGCTCGCCGCAACAGGAGCGTGCAGAGCGCAAGATGACGATGGCAACCGCACGCCAGGCCATCGCGGCGTGATGTCAGTCGGGGCGGCTATTGAGCCGCCTCCTCCGTCATGCGCGCGTCGGAATAGACCTGATTACGACCCTTGTGCTTGGCCATATAGAGAAACTGGTCGGCGGCATTCAGATAGTTGTCGAAGGTCTCGTAGCCGGAAATTTCGGCAACGCCGATCGACACGGTGACCGAAAGCTCTTCGTCATCCGCCATCACCTTCAGACGTGAGATATCTGACCGTATCTCGTCACACAGCTTGCTCGCGGCAATCGAGTCCATCATCGGGAACAGGATCGCGAACTCCTCTCCGCCAAGGCGCGAAAGCAGGTTGTCGTCCCCCTCGAAGATCGTCCCCAGCCGATTTGCGACCGCCTTCAGCACTTCATCCCCGATCTCATGACCGTAGGTGTCGTTCAGCCGCTTGAAATGATCAATGTCCAGCACCGCAACGGCGGCCGTAGCCTTCTGACGCAGGCAGTCATTCACCAGCTTCGGCCCGAGATCGTAGAAATAGCGGCGATTGTAGAGCCCGGTCAGATAGTCGCAGGCCGCGGCTGCCCGAAGCTGCTTCAACTGTGTCAAGGTCTCGACGTTGTTGGCGATCCGGCACTGCAGTTCTTCGGCCACGAACGGCCTGTAAAGAAAATCGGATGCGCCGGCCTTCAAAAAGCTCACAGAAAGCATGCGATCGCTCGAGGATGAGACTCCGATGATCCGCAGCCTGTCCGAGCCGAAGCGCCGCCGTATCCGCCGCGTCAATTCGTAGCCGCTCATGTCGGGCATATGATGATCCGTGACGACAACCTCAATATCGTCGTAGGCTTCGAGCGCCGCGAAGGCTTCGAGCCCAGAAGCCGCTTCGACAACCACGTATTGCTGCGCTTCTAGCAGCCCGACAAGGACCTGGCGCGCGGAATCAACATCGTCGACCACAAGAACCCGCGTTTTCCTGTTCGACAATACCCGTCTGACGCTGGCGACAACGTTATCGAGCGCGAACTCATTGTCCTTCAGCACGTAATCGATGACATTGCGCTCCATGATGCGATTGCGCGTATCGAGGTCGAAAGTGGCGGTGAAGACAATGGCCGGAATACCAGCCTGTATAGTGCAGTCGAGCGCTTCACCGTAGGGCGCGTCCGGCAGATTGAGGTCGACAATCGCCATTGTGTAATCGCTTGGCGACTGGGCGATAGTCTCGTTCAGCACTTTGAGGGAGGAGCAAGGCTTGACGTTCAGCCCGAGTTCCGCATGAAGCCGGTGGCACAGAACGGCGGAAAACATCCGGGAATCTTCAACCAGGAGTACCCACTGACCACCAAAGCGTGGCCCGGCCCCATCCCGATGGAGATCCTCCTGGAACGCCATTCACCCCTATCCCCCAGAAAGCCGCAGCGGTCCGAATCGACCATCTTCTCGACTTATGTGAAGATAACTCACAGAAACACGCCTGAGAAGATATCGGGACTTGGCAATACCTGAAATTGCAGAAATCTCGACCTCGAACGCGTGATAGCGCTTCCGCCTACCATCGTCGGGCGGAGGCAGCGCGTCAGGCAACGGCACGCTCCTTGCGCATCGACTGGATTTGCAGCAGTGTGTCCAGGTTCTGGTTGACGCGGCAGTAGAACTCCTCATCGATGAACGGCCGCAGCATGAAGTCGTTGCCGCCAGCCTTGAGGAAGCGCGCCGACAGCAGCCGGTTCGACGATGACGACACCCCGATGATGCGGAGTTCATGTGAGCCGATGCTGGCGCGGATGCGCCGGGTCAGCTCGAACCCATCGATATCGGGCATGTTGTAGTCGGTGATCATCAAACCGATGTCGCGGTTCGCCTTGAGAATCTCGAGCGCCTTGGCGCCGCTGTCTGCTGTGCTGACCCGGAAATTGTAGCGCTTGAGACGGCTTGACAGCAGGGCACGAGCCGTCGGGCTGTCGTCGACGATCAAAACGTGGTGACGATGATTGGTGAGGAATCTGCAGATCGATTCCGCAAGCAGGTCGACTGCAAAGACATTGTCCTTGAGGATATAATCGACAATGTCCTTGGCCATCAGCTTGTCGCGCATGCCTTCCTGGAAGGTGCCAGTGAAGACGATGGTCGGGATGCTGAGATCGACCAGATACTCCAGAGCCTCGCCGTTCTCAGCACCAGGCAGGTTGATGTTGGAGATGGCGAGCGTGATCGGGTCGGTCGACTTGTCGTAGGACAACTGCAGCTCTTCGAAATTCCGGCAGATTTCCACGTCGATATCGAAGAGCTCCTTCAGCCGCTTGCCTATCATCGACGTAAATACGTTCGAATCCTCAGCCAGAATAATGCGCACATCAGCGAACATGCCTCCGGAATATTGCATTCCCGAAATACCCAAAAACGCCATTTCGAAACCTTTTGATGAAACTCCTGTCCCCGGCTGAAATCGGTACAGTACCCGGTTTGAATAAGTATTAATCGACCGCCTTCGCTGACCAACAAAAAGGCGGCCACGAGGGCCGCCCTGATATTCTTCAAAACATGCTTAAAAGACTATGCGCGCAGCGCCGCATTGTCCGGATCGAAGGGGCTCTCGCCGACGACGGTCGCGTTGTACGTCGTGCCGAGGATCTTGATCTTAAGCTTCGTGCCTTCCTTTGCGTAGTCCGGCCGCAGCATCGCCAGCGCAAGCGAACGATTGATACGGAAGCCGAACGTGCCGTTTGTCGCACGCCCGACAAGTTCGCCCGCCTCGTTGTAGATCGCTTCCGAACCGCGGGCATCGACATCATTGCCGGTCTCGACGACGAGGGTTGCGAAGTTCCACTTCAGACCCTTATCCTTGTAGGCCAGCAGCCCCTCGCGGCCGAGGAATTCCTTCTCTGGCTTGATGAAGCGATCGAGTGCCGATTCATAGGCGTTGTACTCGATCGACATCTCGCGCGGGATGAGGCGGTAGGACTTCTCGACCGACATCGACAGCATCGCGCGAATACCGAAGGGCTTGATACCGAATTCGGCTCCGGCTTCCATCAGCTTGTCGAAGATGTAGTTCTGCATCTCGATCGGGTGGTGCAATTCCCAGCCTAGCTCGCCGACGAAATTGACGCGCAGCGCATGTGCGCTCGCAACGCCGATCGAGATCTCCTTGCCGGAAAGCCACGGGAAGTCCTTGTTCTCAAGGCTCGTACGCGTGAGCTTCTTGAGCAGATCACGTGACTTCGGACCGGCAAGCACGAGCACGCCGAGCCGCTGCGTGATCTGCTGCAGACGAACGGAGCCGTCGGTGGGCGCGAGCTTGCGCAGATAGTCATGGTCGTGCGCCTCATAGGCGCCCGCCGAGACAAGGTAGAAGCGGTTCGGAGCCCATTCGTAGACGGTGAACTCGGCACGCACGCCGCCGTGAACTGTCAGCATATGGCAAAGAGCGATGCGGCCGCGCTTCTTCGGGATGGCGTTGGCGAAGATCGATTCCAGCCAAGCGCGCGCCCCGGGGCCGGAGACTTCCATCTTGGCGAAGGCGGACATGTCGAGCACACCGACGTTCTTGTGCACGTTCATGACTTCGTTGCCGACATGCTCGAAGTAGTTCGAGCGACGGAACGACCACCGCTCGAGGATGCGACCGTCCTCTTCCGGGTCAGAGTGATTATGGTTGGTGAGAACATCCTCACCGACGCCGATCTGATCCTTCGGCAGGTCGTAGCCTTCAGGCGCAAACCAGTTGGCGCGCTCCCAGCCGTAGACCGAACCGAAAACAGCGCCCAGCTTTTTCAGGCGGTCGTAGACTGGCGTCGTCTTCAGCGGACGGGCGCCGGCACGCTCTTCATCGGGATAGTGCATGGTGAAGACATTCGCGTAGGCCTCTTCGTTCTTGGCGATGAGGTAGCCTTCGGTTGCATAGGGACCGAAACGACGCGGATCGACGCCCATCATGTCGACGGTCGGCTCGCCATCGACGATCCATTCCGCCAGCTGCCAACCGGCGCCACCGGCAGCCGTGATCCCGAAGGAGTGCCCCTCGTTGAGCCAGAAATTGCTGAGGCCCGGTGCGGGACCGACGATCGGGTTGCCATCAGGCGTATACGCGATGGCACCGTTGTACACTTTCTTGATGCCAACCTCGCCGAAGGCCGGGACGCGGGCAATGGCAGCCTCGATATGCGGCATCAGGCGATCAAGCTCTTCCTGGAAGAGTTCGTATTCGCTCTCGTCCGATGGGCCGTTGACGTAACAGACCGGTGCTCCGTGTTCATATGGCCCGAGAATAAGGCCGCCGTTTTCCTCGCGCATGTACCAGGCGCTGTCGGATTCACGGAGCACGCCCATCTCCGGCAATCCCTTGGCTTTGCGCTCGAGGATGGCCGGATGCGGCTCGGTGACGATGTACTGGTGTTCGACCGGGATGACCGGAATGTTGATCCCGACCATCTCGCCGGTCTTGCGGGCGAAGTTGCCGGTACAGCTGATGACATGCTCGGCGGTGATCTCGCCCTTGTCTGTCGTCACCTTCCACAGGCCGTCCGGCTGCTGCTCGATTGCCGTGACCGTGGTATTGCGGTAGATCGTGGCGCCGCGGTCACGCGCGCCCTTGGCGAGCGCCTGCGTCAGGTCGGCGGGCTGGATATAGCCGTCGTCTGGGTGCTGGATCGCACCGAGCAGACCGTCCGTCTCGCAGAGCGGCCAGATTTCCTTGACCTGTTCCGGTGTCAGCACTTCGACCTTTACGCCGATCGTTTCAGCGATGCCGGCATAGTACATGTACTCGTCCCAGCGATCCTTGGTGCGTGCCAGGCGGATATTGGAGACCTGGCTGAAACCGACATTCATGCCGGTCTCCTGCTGAAGCTCCTGATAGAATCGAACGGAATACTTGTGGATCTGGCCGACCGAATAGCTCATGTTGAACAGAGGCAGCAGGCCGGCGGCATGCCACGTCGAACCGGAGGTCAGTTCCTTGCGTTCGATCAGGACGACATCGTCCCAGCCCTTTTTGGCAAGGTGATAAAGCGTCGAAACGCCAACGACGCCGCCGCCGATGACCACTGCGCGCGCATGTGTCTTCATGGAGAATTACCCTCTGTTCTACTAACCTGTCCGACGAATGCCGCCGACGGAAATCGCCTTTGCGAACTATGCAGCGAGGCCGGGTTTGCCAAATGCCTGTTTACGACATGGGAAAAGCTTGCCGCGACTGCGTGCAAATAGGCAAGCCACAAAAGGCCTCTGGCCGAAAATCGGTGGACAAAAATTGTGATCAGAGAGGACCGTCGTTCACTTTACGACGGCAGATCCCTTGATGATGTCGATTGTTTCGCCGCCATCGAGACCAATCCGATCACCGTCAGGCGCGGTGATGAAGCAGCCCGACCGGCAGAACGTCTCCGATGCGCCGGGATCAAGCACCAGCTGCATCTTGTTGCCGCCCTCGGTAAGGACGATCACAACAGCGGCACTGTCGGTGTTGGTAATGGAAGCTGCGTGAGTTTGGCCTGCGGCCACGAGTGAAAGAAACAGTACGACGGCAAATCTTGCCATGCAGTGCGGCGCGGATGAAGCGCCCTCCCTTGGAGCGTCTCGGCGCTGCTGCCCCAGCAACGAAAACCCGATTGCAGGCGGTATACAGCGACCGCTCTGAACGATCGCTGAACAACCCCTTCACCCCTTGAGATTGCCATCAGCCGACTTGCCGCGCAACCGGCGCACCGTGCCGGCCTCCTCGTCCAGTTCGCTCGTCTCGGAAACGTCCTCGGCCGGCGGCTTACCTGCGTTGGCCGCCGCTCCAACCTGCTCGGGCTGTCGATGGAACACGATGTCGCTCTGCGGAAGAGGTATCTCGATACTCTCCTCCCTGAACCGCTTCAGGATCGCGATGCGGAGATCATTCCTGACCTTCAGGCCATCCCCCATGTCGGCAAGCATGAAGCGAAGCTCGAAGTCGAGCGAATACGGCCCGAAGCGGAGGAATTCCACATGCGGTTCGGGATTGCGCAGGACCACGGGCACCGCGTTGACGAGCTCCAGCAGGATATCCATGACCTTCTGCGGGTCGGAATCATAGCTCACCGAGACCGGTATCTCGGAGCGTCCCATCTTGTTGCGATGGGTCCAGTTGCCGACAGACGCGTTGATCAGCTCGGAATTCGGCACGATGATCGACTGCTTGCGGAATGTCTCGATTTCGGTCGCGCGCACGGAAATCCGCTTTACGATACCTTCAGCAGTGCCGGAGACCACGTGGTCGCCAACCTTGAATGGCCGCTCGACCAGCAGGATCAGGCCGGAGACGAAGTTCGACACGATGTTCTGGAGGCCGAAACCGATACCGACCGAAAGTGCCGAGGCGACGAGTGCGAAGCTCGAGAGGTCGATGCCCGCGGCAGAAACGCCGACGATCGCCGCAAGACCAACGCCGAGATAGCCGATACCCGTCTTGACCGAGTTTCGAACGCCAAGGTCGACATGGCTGCGCGCCATGACGTTGCTGTCAAGCCAGCGCTGGATCCAGCGCGTCAGCAGGTAACCACCGGCAAAAAGCAGGATGCCGGTCATTATCCCGACCAGCGAAATGCTGATACCGCCCAGCCGGACCTCCGTGAGAAGGCGATAGGCGATGAGTTGAAGATCCTGGATATGGAAGCCCCACAGGAGCAGTACCAACGGGATCCCAACCATCAGCGCGATGGCGGAGATACACATGCCGACCAACAGTCCCGCCTGATCGATGGCGACCGGACCAAGCTTGAAGCGCTTTTGGAGGAAGCGACCAAGCGATGTCTCACCGAAGGTTTCGCTGCGCGAAATCGCCTTCCCCGACAGCAGACCAATATAGGTCGTGACGATGATTGCACCGGTGATGATCAACTGTGTTGCGACGAAGCGCGCAAGCCCGACATAGCCGGTCAACGCCGTTATGATCAGACCTGCACCCAGCACGCGCAGAATGATCGCCATGCCGCGGGGCCAATGGCGTCCCGGCGCATCGGGATCCCCGTTTCGCGCTAGCATCGGCCGGCCGAACGAAGCGGCGATGAGGATGAAACCAATGATCAGGGCCGCGGTCAGACTCTTGACGACGGTCAGGACGAGCGGAGACCCCATCGCTTCGCTGATGCTGCCGAAGAGGTAGTCAAGCGCATTGACGACCGCCATCGCAAGCAGGCAGGCGCCGATCGAGCTCGCACCGCGGTTGGAAAGCCTGACAAGACGCCAATGCGGCTCCCTTGGCGCGAACACTGCATTGGTGAAGCGCCTGACGAAATAAATCAGCCCGATCGATCCGAAGAGCGCGCCGATGATCGGCGCGATATCCGGCCTTAGAACGTTGAAACTATTGAGGAAGAAGTAAGACGTCACCAAGAGGGCAGCAAGCGCAAACGTGCGGATCAGCGTCGACCAGAAAGCGATCGAGAGGCGGTTGATATAGGAGGGCTGCTCGTCCGTCTCCTTGCGCTGAAGGTAGCGACCAAAAATGCGGTAGCCGCCAGACAAGAGCACCATTGCCGTCACGAGGGACATGAAGATGGCCGCAAAGAAAGCGAAAGCCTTGAACTTCAGTACGAATCCCAACCAGCTGCTCAGCGCCTGGACGAATTCCGAGCCTTCCTGAACGAAGGCGCGTGCTGCATCGCCGAGAACGGAAAACGAAATGTCGGTGCGCCGCAGCAAGGTGGCGGCAAAAAGCTGACGGCGGGTTTCGGCAATGCGGTTGCCGAGCTTGCCGATGGAGGCGGACAGCGTTTCGGCATCGCCCGTAACGGCGTTGATCTGGGCGCGCTCCGCCGTCAGGGCGTTACGCTCGGTCGTGACGATCTCCGCCTCCGCCGGCTGACCTTCCTTCGGTGGATCGCCGAGCTCGGTCAGGCGGTTTTTGATCTGGTCGAGCCGCGGTCTGAGGCCAACGGATATGTTGAGAACCGAGCGGCCAAGTTCGTCGGTCTTTCCAGCGAGAGCCACCAGCGCGTCGTCATCGTCACGCTTCTGCTTGACGCCATCCTCCAGCGAAGCGAGGTCTTGCTTTGCCTTCTCGATCGCTTTCGCGGCCTGCTCGATTGAGCTGTCAGCGACAGACGCCTGCTCGGTCGCTTGCGGCGGCTGCGAGGCCTGCGGTGCGGGCGTCTGGGCGCTCGCAAGGTTCGCGCCCACGCCCGCCAGCGCTGCGACTAGGAGAATGCGAAGCAAGAGTCGTGTCGGCCGCAAAATATCCCCGCTCGGGTTTGCTGGATCGGATTGGATTCCAGCTTTTCATAAGAAAGAAAGGCGACAGAAAGGCGACGCGATCAGAAGCCGGCGCCCGGCTGCGCCAGATATTCCAGCTCTGCCGCTGTCGATTGCCGCCCGACGAGGGCGTTTCGATGTGGAAATCGACCGTACACTTCAATCACCTCCCGGTGGCGAAGCGCATAGTCGATATATTCCTCATCGCCAAGCGCTCTGAACAACGCCACGGCACGCTCCTGCTCCTCCAGATCTTCGCAATGCTCGAAAGGCATGTAGAAAAACGTCCGGCATTCCGGGCTGACTTTCTGGTCCGCTCCAGCTTCCAGCGCAAGCTTTGCCTCGCTTAGCGCAAGCCCGTCGGTGGCGAATGCAAGCGGTGTCGCGCGATATATGTTGCGCGGAAACTGATCGAGCACGATCACTGCGGCAAGCCTGCTGCTCGGGGTCGAGCGCCATTCCTCCGTCACGCCACGCGAGAGTGCAAGATGGGTGTCACGAAAGCGCTGGCGAATATCCCGATCAAAGTCCAACGTCGCCTTGAACCATTGATCCCGCCCACACTCTTCGAACCAGAAGTCGAAGACCTCCTGAGGCGTACAGACATGTCCGAGTTCCATGTATCCTCCCGACAAAGGCCGACCGATTGCAAAGCGACCGACTATTTCGTGCCGATCTTGTGACCCGACACCTCGGCGCCGGCATCCGGCGCCAGCTGCAGGAAGCGCAGTGACGATATGATGCCGATTGCTCCCACGACAAGAAACGCCCAGCGGAAATCGATGAGCCCCGGACCTTCGACGCTACGCAAAGCGACAGAGATGTTCAGCGCCGCCGCCGCGATCGCGACGCCAAGCAACATCGAAACTTGCTGCAGCATGCTTGAGAGCGTCGAAGCCGAACTGCGTTGTGCCGGATTGATATCGGCAAAAGCCAGGGTGTTCAGCGCAGTGAATTCCATCGACCGCGAGAGGCCCGCAATCATCAGCAACGCGTAGATCATTGCGCGTGGCGTCTCGGGCACGAGAAAGCCGCAAGCCGCAATCGACAGCGCAGCAATCATCCCGTTGAAGAAGAGCACGGTGCGAAATCCAAGCTTGGCAAGCAGCGGCGTCGTCACGGCTTTCATACCGAGATTTCCAAGGAAGTAGACCAGCAGATAGGCACCCGCCTCGATCGAGCTCAATCCGAAACCGAGTTGGAAGAGGAGCGGCAAGAGGAACGGCGTGGCATTGATCGCGACACGGCTCGCCGTCCCGGCAGAAAGGGTCGCAATCGCATAAGTCTGCACCTTGAAGGCGGATAGATCGAGCAGCGGATTGCCGACCCGCAGGAAGTGTCGCGTCGCCATGACCGACAGCACAATGCCGGCCGCGAGCATCAGCAGGATCGGCAGCAGGCCACCATCCCATTTCACGGAAAGTTCGAGCGCCGCCAGCAGGAAAGTCAGCCCGCCAGCGCTGAGAGCGAACCCGAGTGCATCGAGCCGGCCGGCATTTTCTTCGCGCTGTTCCGGCACGAAGCGAAGAACCAACGCCATGCCGAGCACCCCGATCGGCAGATTGATGAGGAAATTCCAATGCCAGCTTGCATAGGTCGTAATGAAGCTGCCAAGCAGCGGGCCGATAACGGGAGCCGTCAGCGCAGGCCAGGTGATCAGAGCGATCGCTTGTACGAGTTCCGATTTGCGAGCATTTTTCAGGACAATGATGCGGCCGACCGGCGTCATCAGTGCACTGCCCGCGCCCTGCACAGCGCGTGCCACGACAAATTCGGCAAGCCCGTCGGACAGCCCGCAGAACAGCGAGGCGATCGTGAAGACAGCAATGGACGCCATGAAGACGCGCCTTGCGCCGTATCGATCCCCAAGCCATCCCGAAAGCGGGATGAATGCCGCCATCGTCAGCATGTAGACGGTGATACCGATACTCATCGAGACCGGTTGAACGCCGAAACTCGCGGCCATCTGCGGCAGCGACGTGGTGACAATAGTGCCATCGAGAATCTGCATGAAAAACGAAACGGCAACAACCAGTGCTACGATCTTTGCCCTGCGGATGCTCTCCGCATCGTTTTTCTCTGTCATCTGCATAGCTGTCATTGATCTGCCGATGTGAATTGGAAGCAGTCGGATAGAACGGGCGGAAGCCGGACCCGATGCGTGCCGAACAGCACGACCGCTAGATAGGCCGATCAGCGCAACGCGGAAAGAGAAAATCCTGAAATCTCAAAGGATTTTGATCGCCGAGAGGCCACCCAGGCACGCCGCAGGCAACTCGTTCTACGCGAAATTTCGAAGCAAAAACAATTGACAGCTACATCTTCTGCGGCCACCGTGGCGCGCAGGGGCAGCGTCAACGTCATTTCAGCGGCTGCGCGGTGACACCCGCCCTCCTGACACAACATCGCCTCGCCATTCACGTGACCGGACTCGGAGCACAATTCGATGATCGACACGCTGCTTGTTCTCAACACCGGCTCATCGAGCCTCAAGTTTCAGATTTTCGAGGATCAGACCCTAAACGTGCTGATGAGCGGCAAGGTCACCGGCATAGGTGACACGGCTGAGATGTGTGCCAAACTCCCCGATGGACAAGAGACGCGAACCTCCCTGCCCGCAAATACCAACCACGATTCGGCCCTTAGCGCCGTAGTAAACCTCATCGGCGGACACGACCACGCCTGGCACATAGCGGCCGTTGTGCATCGCGTCGTCCACGGCGGACAAGCTTTCGTAGAGCCCGTCATTGTCACGCCCGAGGTGATGCGTCGCCTCGAAGCGCTGATCCCGCTGGCGCCGCTTCACCAGCCGCACAACCTCGCCGGCATCACCGCTTCGACCAGACTCGCAAGCGGTGCGCCCGATATCGCTTGCTTCGACACCGCCTTCCACGCCGGGCACGACAAATTGACCAGCAACTTTGCCTTGCCAAAAGACATGCGCGACAAAGGCATCCGCCGTTATGGTTTCCATGGACTTTCCTACGAATGGATCTCGCAGGTGCTGTCCAAGGACTATCCGGACCTCCATGCCGGCCGCGTTGTCGTCGCCCACCTCGGCAACGGCGCCAGCCTCTGCGCGCTGAGGAACGGCATCAGCGTCGACACCACGATGAGCATGACCGCGCTCGACGGCATACCGATGGGAACGCGCAGCGGATCAATCGATCCCGGCGCCGTTCTCTATATGCTTCAGGATCTGAATCTTGGCGTCGAGACGGTCCGGGATATCCTCTATGAGCGTTCCGGTCTGAGGGGATTGTCCGGCATCAGCAACGACGTCGAGACCTTGCTCCGCAGCGACGATCCGCAAGCCGCCTTTGCCCTCGAATATTTCGCTCTGAGAACGGCCCAGCATGCCGCGATGATGGCCGTCTCCATGGGGGGCATCGATGCCTTTGTCTTTACCGGCGGGATCGGCGAACACGCCGGTCCGGTCCGCGATTCAATCCTTGGAAGGCTCCGCGTCCTCGGCGATTTCAAGACGCTCGTGATCCCGACAAACGAGGAGCGCCTCATGGCAACGCACGCCAAAAAGCTCCTCTGCTCGGCAGCCTGAGAAGGCTCCGATCAGGCTAGGGCCAGCTTGTCAATAAAGCCGCTGACCCCCTTGACGTTCTCCACCAGCACACGGATGGCGCGCCGCTCCAGTTCGCTGGATACCGTCCCTTCAAGTATTGCCCTGGAATCATGAACCGATACCTTGATCGCATCGGTGTCGAGACCAAGGTCGCCCTGCAGTCGCGCGCGAATGGCACGAGCGAGGGCATCGTCACCACTCGCCGTTCTTGCCGCCGGCGCCGCAACGATGCCCTTAAGGAGATCGATGCGGCTGACGATGCCGAGAAGGCGCTTGCCGCTGACGACGGGAACGCGCTTGATCTTGTGCTGAAACATGACTTCGGCGACGGCCGCCGCCGGTGTTTCCGGCGTAACGCTGATCACGCTCGCGGACATGACATCAAATACCCGCCAGCTGCGGCTACGGATGTAGTCGTCGAAATCGACGAGCGACGTATTATCAGGATTGCCGGCCGATCTACCACCGCCGAACTCGATGCGTCGCATGAGATCGCCCTCCGTCAACAGGCCACAAAGGTTGCCATCGTTGTCGATCACAGGCAGGCCGCTGATATTCTTGGCAACCATCAGGTCTATTGCCTGATGCACGCTGCTGTCGGCGCTGATCGTCGTGATGTCGGTGTTCATGATGTCTTGAGCAAACATGATAATCCCATTGCACTCTGGAGGAAGTCGAATGGTGCCCGTCTGATGCTTGGCGCTAACAGCGACACATCTGCCACGGAAAATATTGCGCAAATCAGCGCGCAAGTCGATCAGGGATCGCGACCTTAATTTCAACCTCAGAGATCAGTTTTAGATCATGCGCAAAGTAGTTGCAATGACACGGCGCGGACGGATCGGTCGTGAAGCGGAGGCGCTGCGCCGGATGCGGGACCTTCGCCTTTCTGCGATCGTCGGCCGGAGAGTTCAATGGCAGCTATGTGGCGCTTTCAGCCGAGAACGTTCCTGATGGCTCGCATGAAGGCCCGAGAACCGGTGGCAATCAGCTCATCGGGAAAGTCGTAGTCGGGGTTGTGCAGTCGGGGATGATCCTCGCCTGCCCCGAGGAAGAACATGGCAGCCGGCGCCACGGTCCGGAACAGACCGAAGTCTTCCGACGCTTTCATCGGCAGCAGGCTGCTTGCGCTATCATGGCTGACACCCTCGTCATCCAGCGCGCGCCGCAACTCCGTAACCGCTTCGGCGGAATTGTAGCACTGGTGAAACACGTCCTCATAGCTGATCTCTACCCGTAGCTGTCCGGCCTTCGCCTGTGTCAGCACAAGTTCCTCGGCGCGTGAAACCAATGCAGTCATCGCTTCATCCGTCAGCGTCCGTAAGGTCGCCCAGATTTGCGCCTCACCGGGGCTTATGCCGAAGGCCGGCTCACCGAGACGCGCATGTGTGACCGTGATCAGCGAGTAATCCGGTCCGAGCGGCTGATTGTTGCCCGATGCCGTCAGATCATTGAGCAGCCGGGCCAACACGAAAGTCGGTGCGATGCCCTGCTCCGGATAGGAAGCGTGCGATGTCTTGCCCTTTAGAACGATCTTCATTCCCCGCGACGCACAATTGACCGGTCCCTCCTTGAGAAGGACGTGGCCAAGCGGGATCCCCGGGAAATTGTGAAGCGAGAGCGACATATCAGGCGTTAGCGTCGCAAACTTCGGATCCGCAAGCACCGCCGCTGCGCCTGCACCGTTCTCCTCGGCCGGCTGGAACATCAGGATTGCGCGCCCTCTCGCGGGCCGCATCTGCCCGAGCCCCTTCGCGAGTGCGATCAGGATCGCCATATGGCCATCATGGCCGCACAGGTGGCCCTTGCTGGGTACGGTCGAGCGGTGTGGTATGTCGGCGATTTCCTCGATCGGCAGACCATCCAGTTCCGCACGGATCATGATCGTAGGACCTGAAATCGCCCCCTCGTAAACCGCTGCGAGGCCATGTCCGCCGATGCCTGTAATGATCTGATCGGGTCCAGTTGCACTCAGCTTTTCTGTCACCCGCAATGCGGTTTGTGCTTCCTCCCCAGAGACTTCTGGATTGCGATGAAGTTCTCGCCGAAACATCGCGATTTCGCTGAGCTCTTCATCCGTCAAAAACATCGTCTGCATCCTCGCAATACACATGGCCTTTACTGCGCGAAACGCGCGAGGCTCGAACCTAGCCTGTCCGTTTTTCGTCGTCGATGGCGAAGTTCGCTGCATAAACCCCCGCTTTTCCGCAACTTCACATTTGTATATGTAAGTTGGTATTCGCAGGAGAAGTTCATGGAAGCAGAAGACCCCGATCGGTACCGTGCTCCGGCGCTGGACAAAGGGCTCGATATCCTTGAGCTTTTGGCCGGCGTCGAGGAAGGGCTGACCCAAGCGGAGATCGCCAAACGCCTCGATCGCAGCCCTAACGAATTTTATCGCATGCTCGATCGCCTCGTGCGCCGCGGCTACGTGACCAAGCTTGAGGGTGATCGGTTCACCCTCACACTTAAACTCTTCGGCCTGTCCCAGTTGCATGCGCCAACGCGCCGATTGGCGTCCTTCGCCACACCACTGATGCGCGACCTCGCGCAACGAACCAAGCAGGCAAACCACTTGGTTGTCTTTGACCGCGGTTCGGCTGTGGTGATCGCCCAGCACGAGGCGCCGGACTATTGGGGTATCTCGATCCGCGTCGGCTCGCATATCAGCCTTTTCGACACCGGTTCCGGCCATGTGCTTCTCGCCTTCCGAAGCGATGAAGAGCGGAAGATGATGATCGCGGAGCATGCACGGAGCCGCGATGAGGTGAAACTTGGCCCGGAATTTTACGAGCGTCTCGCCCATATCCGCGAGCGCGGCTACGAGATGATGGCAAGCGCGCAAACAGCGGGCGTCCACAACCTTTCGGCGCCGATCCTTGGGCCAGACGGGCGCTGCATCGCAGCTCTCACCTGTCCCTATATTGCTCTGGTCAATGCGCCAACTGCACCCGACATCAGCCAAGCGATCACCATGGTCATGAAGACGGCGGGCGAGCTTTCGCTGCTGGCCGGCTCTGACGTCAGAACACCGGCATAGGCTCAAGAGCTCGCCGAGAGCGCATTTCGGCTAGTCGCTTGCCGGGGGCACCGTCTTGGAGCGCTCGTCACAGTATTTTTGAACGCGCCCCCACGCAGCTTTAAGGCCACTGTCAGCTAGCGGTCCCATTAGAATTCCTGGCGACGATTTGCGATGCCCCCAAGCAAAACCATCATCATGGCTGGGCATGCTGCCGCAAGGCAGGCAAGCAGCAAGGGAGATGACACATGAATGTACTATTGGTTGAGGATAACATCCTACTGGGAGACGCCGTGCGCGATCACATCGCCGCCGACGGTCATTCAGTCGATTGGTGCCTCAACCTCGCGGAAGCGACAGAAGCGGCCGGAACCGGCAGCTACGGAGTAATCTTGCTCGACCTGCGGCTACCTGATGGCAACGGCCTTACTCTCCTGAAGGCGCTTAGAAGACAAGCGAACGCCGTCCCCGTCATCATTCTGACGGCGCACGATCAGACCTCAGATCAGATCGAGGGCTTGCAAAGTGGCGCAGACGATTTCCTGGTGAAGCCGTTCGGGCTTTCCGAGCTCTCCGAGCGCATGAAAGCCGCAAACCGCAAGCACTGAGAGCTGACTTGGCCGCCAGAAGGAGGTGACCGGTAGAACGCTCTCGGGTAGCCACTGTGGCAGCACTGCTGAACCCCGGCTATCTCATCACTGGACGCTCGCGACCTTATCCGTCTTCCGCCGACACGCGGCGAAAACATCCAGATGCGGATCATACACCTTGGTCGCCACGTCCATCAGCCCAAGCACACTATGGAAGAGGTTGTCATGCGAACGGGAGTCATCCGTTTGCTTGGCCATGCAGCTCATCTCGAAGCCGGCGGACTTGGCGAGATCTTCACCGACCCAGACAAGGAACGGCACATGCGTCTGCTGCGACGGCGCCACGATATAGGGCGCACCATGCAGGTAGATGCCGTTCTCACCAAGCGATTCCCCGTGATCCGACACGTAGATCGCTGCACCCGCGACTTTCTCAGAATGCTGCTTGAGCTTGTCGATGACAGTCGAAACGACGTGATCCGTATAGAGGATCGTATTGTCGTAGGCGTTGGTGATCTCTTCGGCCGTGCAACTGCCAAAGTCATTGGCCCTGCAGTCGGGAACGAAGCGTCGGTACTCATCGGGGTAACGAGCGAAGTAGGCCGGCCCGTGACTGCCGAGCTGGTGCAGGACCAAGACGCTGTCGCCCTTCACGTGATCGAGCCAATCGTCGACCTTGTCGAGAAGGATGGCGTCGAGGCACTCACCCTCCTTGCAAAAGCGTGCATCGTTAGACTGCGGCAGCGAGGCATAGGCGACGCGGTCAGTCACGTGATAGCTGCCGGTATCGTTGTCCAGCCAGGCCACGTCAACCTTGGCGTGGCCCAACACATCGAGAAGGTTCTCGGTCGCGAGCCCCTTGCGATGGGTATAGGCCGTTCGCGGATAGATGGAAAACATGCAAGGAATCGAGATTGCCGTCGCTGTACCGCAGCTGGTCGTATTCGGGAAATAGATGACGTTCTGCTTTTCGAGTTCCGGATTGGTCTTGCGTTGGTAGCCGCCCAGGGAGAAGTCATCGGCACGCGCCGTCTCGCCCGCGACGATAATCGTCACGCGAGGCTTGTTGAGGCCGGCAGTGTTAACCCGGTGTGCATCCGTGCCGAGCGGTGCGGCGACCACATGCGCATCCTCCTCGGACGAAACGGCAAAGCCAATGGTGCTGCTGATCGGCGCAAACGGATTTAACCTCTCGAGGATGTCCCTATGAGCCCGCCCGACGCCCGCAAAGGCCCGATAATCGCCGAATCCGACTGTGGCGAAGACCGCCAGGCAAGCCAGAATCACGCCCGTATTGTGAGCAAGCTTGGACAGCACGGGGCGATGCCGGATACGCAGCCACATGATAAGAAGCGACGGCAATATCCCAGTGAGCAGCATATGAAGCACAAAGCGCGCGGTTATCAGATGCCCCGCCTCCGCGCCCGTCGACACTGCCGCGTTGCGGATCATTTCCTTGTCCACGATCACACCGAACTGATCGGTAAACCAGGAGCCGGCAGCTGCTGCGAGCACAAAGAAGATTAAAAACGGCTTGGTGACATACTTGGCCGAGAAAGCCGTGATAATTGCCGTGCTGATCGCTGAAATGCCGATCACAAAAAGCACGAATGACAGATGATCGGCAGCGAAATCACTGTATGCGGCGCTCCAGAACGAATGATTTGTCACCGAAAGAAGGTAGAGGGTCGTCACAAGGCAAAGCGTCACGCTACCGATTGCGGGCCGCCAGTCGATCAGGCGGGCCTTGGTGGCACTATCTTTCAATTGGTCGTCTCCGCGTCCAGATTTGGCGTCGACGGAACCAGGATTGGATCATAGGTAGTTCATGGCCGCCGATAATATTCGCCAGCCATGGCCGTGTTTTCTGACAGTCACCTGAACGCTTGAAGGCGAAGCGTCGCAGCCGCATCTAAAGGGCGGGCATACATTGAGCGATTCAGGCCAGCGGATTGCCGTATTGCGCGCCGGACAGCGTCCGCGACACGGCATTACGCCAGCCGGCGATCTTCGTCTGCCGTTCGGCCTCCTCCATCGACGGCTGGAACCGCCTATTGCAAGCCCAGGCCTTTCCAAATTGCTCGTGGTCCGGCCAGACCGCCGCTCTCGAACCTGCGAGCCAGGCCGCGCCCAGCGCCGTTGTCTCCAGAACAGCGGACCGGTCCACCGGATTGCCGACCACATCGGAAAGGCGCTGCATCGTCCAGTCAGAGCTGGCCATGCCGCCATCGACGCGCAGCACCGTCTCGATGTGATGGCCGCCCCAATCCTTCCGCATCGCGATCAGCAGATCGAGCGTCTGGTAGGCCACGGATTCGAGCACCGCATGCGCCAATTCGGCCGGGCCGCTGTTTCGGGTCAAGCCGAAAATTGCACCCCGCGCCTCCGGATCCCAATAAGGAGCCCCGAGCCCCGTAAACGCCGGCACCACATAGACTTGCTGATTGGGATCGGCCCGCATCGCCAGCGTGCCGCTCTCCGATGCCTGTGAAATAAGGCCAAGCCCGTCGCGGAGCCATTGCACGGCTGCACCGGCGATGAAAATCGAGCCTTCCAACGCATAGGTCGTCTTGCCGCCGAGCCGATAGGCGATCGTCGTAATCATCCGGTTGCTGGATACCACGCAGTCCCGCCCTGTGTTCAGGAGGGCAAAGCAGCCTGTCCCATAGGTCGATTTCATCATGCCGGGCTTGAAGCAGGCATTGCCGATGGTGGCGGCCTGCTGGTCGCCGGCAACACCGAGGATTGGGATGGCCGCGCCAAAGATTTCCCGATCGGTGACGCCGAAATCGTCCGCGCAGTCCTTGACCTGCGGAAGCATAGCTGCCGGAATCCTGAGAAGGCCAAGAAGCTCCTCGTCCCACCGACCCTCCGTTATATTGAAAAGCAGCGTTCGCGAAGCGTTGGTGGCGTCCGTGGCATGAACGCGTCCGCCGGTCAGATTGAAGATCAGCCAGCTGTCGACAGTGCCGAAACACACTTCACCAGCCTCGGCACGCTCCCGCAATCCGTCGACATTATCGAGCAGCCAGCGCAGTTTCGTTCCGGAAAAATAAGGATCCAGTAGCAGACCCGTCTTAGCGCTGAAGAGCTTCTCGTAACCGTCAGCCTTGAGACTGTCGCAGACTTCAGCCGTGCGCCGGTCCTGCCATACGATCGCCTTGTAGAGCGCCCTGCCTGACTTTCGCTCCCAGACAACGGTCGTCTCGCGCTGGTTGGTGATACCGATTGCGGCGATATCGGCCACTGGAACGTTGGCGTTTGCCAAAGCTTTCCGTGCCGTATTGACCACCGTGGTAAAGATCTCATCCGGGTCATGCTCGACCCAACCTGGTTGGGGATAGGATTGCTTGATCTCCTCCTGTGCAGACGAAATCATCTTCATCCCGGCGTCGAAGACGATCGCGCGCGAGGACGTCGTGCCCTGGTCGATCGCGAGAATATGGCCGCTCATTGTCTTCTCCGGCGCAATAGTTCGCCCAGCCGCCGCGAATGCGCCAGCTCATGCGATAAGTCGTTCCCTAGAGGCGGTTGGTGCCGACGGCGACTTTGCGCCGGCGGCATTGCTGTTGGCCGGGCCTCGTACCCGACCAAAAGTAGCCGATCAGTTCGACTGCCAGCTCTTGACCAGTTCGTCGTAGTTGACGGTAACCGGCTTTTCCTTCTCGTTCTCGATCTTCAGCTGGGGAGCGAGGTTGCCCTTGGCGACTGCGTCCTTGTTCCAGTATTCGAGATCATGCTCTTCGGCGAGCTTCGGTCCGATATCGCCCTGAACCTTGGCGCGCTCCAGGCGTTGCAGGACCTTTTCCTGCTCGGCGCAAAGCGAATCCATGGCTTCCTGCGGGGTCTTCGCGCCTGACGACGCATCGCCGATCGCCTGCCACCAAAGCTGAGCAAGCTTCGGATAGTCAGGAACGTTCGTGCCGGTCGGCGACCACTGCACGCGGGCCGGCGAGCGGTAGAACTCGACCAGACCGCCGAGCTTCGGAGCGCGTTCGGTGAAGCTCTTGTCGCGAATGGTGGATTCGCGAATGAACGTCAGACCGACGTGGCTCTTCTTGACGTCGACCGTCTTCGAAGTGACGAACTGCGCATAGAGCCATGCAGCCTTGGCGCGATCGTCAGGCGTGGACTTCATCAGCGTCCAGGAGCCGGCATCCTGATAGCCAAGCTTCATGCCGTCCTTCCAATAGACGCCATGCGGCGACGGGGCGAAGCGCCACTTCGGCGTGCCGTCCTCGTTCACAACAGGCAGACCCGGCTTGACGAAATCGGCGGTAAAGGCCGTGTAGGTGAAGATCTGCTGTGCGATCTCACCCTGAGACGGGACCGGGCCGGACTCCGAGAAAGTCATGCCCTGGGCCGCTGCCGGAGCGTAGGCCTTCATCCAATCCAGGTATTTCTGGATGGAATAGACCGCTGCCGGGCCGTTGGTGTCGCCGCCGCGTGCAACACACGAGCCGACCGGGCGTGAGTTCTCATCGACCTTGATGCCCCACTCGTCGACCGGCTTGCCGTTCGGGATACCCTTGTCACCATTGCCGGCCATGGAGAGCCAGGCATCAGTGAAACGCCAACCGAGCGACGGGTCTTTCTTGCCATAGTCCATATGGCCGTAGACCTTCTTGCCACCAACGTCGCGGCCGGTAAAGAACTCGGCGATGTCCTCATAGGCAGACCAGTTGACCGGAACGCCGAGCTCGTAACCGTACTTCGCCTTGAAGTCGGCCTTGTTCTTCTCGTCGTTGAACCAGTCATAGCGGAACCAATAGAGGTTCGCGAACTGCTGATCCGGCAGCTGATAGAGCTTGCCGTCCGGAGCCGTGGTGAAGGACTTCCCAATGAAGTCGTCGATGTCGAGGTTCGGGTTGGTGACGTCCTTGCCTTCGTTGGCCATCCAGTCCGTCAGGCTGCGTGCCTGCTGGTAGCGCCAATGCGTACCGATCAGATCCGAGTCATTGATGTAGGCGTCGTAGATGTTCTCGCCCGACTGCATCTGCGTCTGCAGCTTTTCGACGACGTCGCCTTCGCCGATCAGGTCATGCGTGACTTTGATACCGGTGATGGCCGTAAAGGCCGGCGCCAGGACCTTCGATTCATACTCATGCGTGGTGATGGTTTCGGAAACCACCTTGATATCCATGCCGGCGAACGGTTTCGCCGCATCGACGAACCATTGCATTTCCTTTTCCTGGTCGGCGCGGGGAAGCGTCGAGAGCTCGCCGACCTCCTTGTCCAAAAAGGCTTTCGCCTCGTCCATGCCGGCATAGGCGGAGCCCGCCATGGCCAGCAACATGCCTGCTGTTGTCGCTAGTAAATGCTTTCGCATAATATCCTCCCAGGGTTGCGATTGCAGTCTTCACGTTTCAGGCGGCCAGTACCCCCGGCCATCTGTCTTTCCTTGCCGTCACACGTAGCGAAAGACGCCAATGGCGTAGACTACGGAGAGGGCAAGAGCCCACCACAGGTTGGGTCCGACAAGACCCAGCCATGCGAGATGAATGAATGCCGCGCCAAGCAGCGATACGAAGAGCCGGTCTCCTCGCGTGGTTTCGAACCTGAGGATGCCCACCCGCGGCGAACCGCCCGGCGCGAAATACTCCCAGACACTCATGCCAACCAGCAGCATGAGAATCGTCAGGAAAAACAATGCGGTCGGCAGCGTCCATGCCATCCAGGAAAAGTTCATGAGTGGTCCTTCCTTGTCAGACGCGGCCGAGCGCGAAGCCCTTGGCGATGTAGTTGCGTACGAAGTAGATGACGAGCGCGCCAGGAATGATAGTCAGCACACCGGCTGCCGCGAGCACTCCCCAATCCATCCCTGCAGCCGAGACGGTGCGCGTCATGATCGCGGAAATCGGCTTTGCGGCAGTGGTTGTCAGCGTGCGGGCAAGCAGCAGTTCCACCCACGAGAACATGAAGCAGAAGAAGGCCGCGACACCGATGCCTGAGGCAATCAACGGCATGAAGATCTTCACGAAGAAACGCGGGAAGGAATAGCCGTCAATATAGGCCGTCTCGTCGATCTCCTTCGGCACGCCCGACATGAAGCCTTCCAGGATCCAGACCGCCAGCGGCACGTTGAACAGGCAGTGGGCGAGCGCCACGGCGATGTGCGTGTCGATAAGGCCGAAGGCGGAGTAGAGCTGGAAGAACGGCAGCGCGAAGACCGCCGGTGGTGCCATACGGTTCGTCAGCAGCCAGAAGAACAGATGCTTGTCGCCCAGAAACCGATAGCGCGAGAAGGCGTAGGCCGCCGGCAGCGCCGCCAGCACTGAGATCACCGTATTCATCACGACGTAGATGATCGAATTAATGTAGCCATTTTACCAGGACGGATCGGTGAAGATCACGCTGTAGTTGCGCAGCGTCGGGTTCTGCGGCCAGAGCGAAAAGGCGCCGGTAATCTCGGCGTTCTCCTTGAAGCTCATATTGATCAGCCAGTAGATCGGCAGCAGCAGGAAGATGATGTAGATCGTCGAAACGACCCAGGAGAAGTTGCCCGCAGGCTTGTATTTCATTGTCTGAGCCATGGTCCTCTCCTTTCTCAGGCGTTCGCGTCGCTGCTGGTCATGACGGTGTAGAAGATCCACGACAGCAACAAGATGATCAGGAAGTAGATGATCGACATTGCCGCTGCGGGACCGAGGTCGAACTGGCCGACGGCCATCTTCACCAAGTCGATCGACAGGAACGTCGTCGAGTTGCCGGGACCGCCGCCGGTGACGACAAAAGGCTCGGTGTAGATCATGAAGCTGTCCATGAAGCGCAGCAGCACGGCGATGAGCAAGACGCGTTTCATCTTCGGCAGCTGGATGTAGCGGAAGACGGACCAGCGCGACGCGCCGTCGATCTTTGCCGCCTGATAGTAGGCATCGGGGATTGACACGAGGCCGGCATAGCAGAGCAGCACGACGAGGCTTGTCCAATGCCAGACGTCCATGACGATGATGGTGATCCACGCATCAAGGGGATCGCGGACATAGTTGTAGTCAAACCCCATAGCCTCAAGCGTATGGCCAAGCAGGCCGATGTCGACACGACCGAAAACCTGCCAGATGGTGCCGACCACGTTCCATGGAATGAGCAGCGGCAGCGCCATCAGCACGAGGCAGACCGGCACGCCGAGCCCCTTCTTCGGCATGTTCAGCGCGATGAAGATGCCGAGCGGGATTTGCAACGCCAGAATGATCAGCGAGAAAGCGAGATTGCGCTGCAACGCCGCCCAGAAGCGGTCGGAGTGAAGCGTCTGCACGAACCAGTCCGTACCCGCCCAGAAGAACTCGTTGTTGCCGAACGTGTCCTGCACCGAGTAGTTGACGACGGTCATCAGCGGAATGACGGCCGAGAAGGCAACCAGCACCAGAACCGGCAGAACCAGAAACCAGGCTTTGTTGTTCCAGGTCTTTTCCATGCTCAGCCCTCCCTGCCGACGCGCCAGGAATTGGCGTAGATGTTGATCGCAGCCGGATCGAAGGTCACGCGTGCATCGGCCGGGATTTCAGAGTCCTCCGTGACGACGATGGCGATCGGCTGACCGGCAAACGTCGCCCGTACGACCTTTTGCCGTCCAATGTCCTCGACCCTGTTGACAGTAACCGGCATCCCCTCGCGGCCGAGATCGATGAATTCCGGACGGATGCCCAGCTCAATCTTTGCACCAGCGGCCATTTGCGGCGCATAGTCCAATGACAGTGTTTCGCTGCCGATGCGGACCGCGTTACCCTGCAGCTGGACCGGCAGAACGTTCATGCCCGGCGAGCCGATGAAGTAGCCGACGAATGTGTGGCTCGGCCGTTCGAAAAGTTCTGCCGGCGTGCCGATCTGGACGATTTCCCCCTCATACATGACGACAACCTTGTCAGCGAAGGTCAGCGCCTCCGTCTGGTCGTGGGTCACGTAGACCATGGTGAAACCGAACTGCTTGTGCAGGCGCTTCAACTGCGAACGCAGCACCCATTTCATGTGCGGGTCGATAACGGTCAACGGCTCGTCGAACAGGATTGCGTTGACGTCGTTGCGCACCAGCCCGCGACCGAGCGAGATCTTCTGCTTCTGGTCGGCCGTCAGGCCCTGCGCCTTGCGCTTGGCCATGCCGCCGAGATCGATCATTTCGAGAATGTCGCGAACGCGGCGATCGACTTCCAGCTCGGCAACACCGCGGTTGCGCAACGGAAAGGCCAGATTGTCGTAGACGGTCATGGTGTCGTAAATAACCGGGAACTGGAACACCTGCGCGATGTTGCGCGCCTGTGTCGAAAGGTTCGTCACATCGTATCCATCGAATAGGATGCGGCCATGGGACGGCTGCAGCAGGCCGGAAATGATGTTGAGCAGCGTCGTCTTTCCGCAGCCGGACGGTCCAAGAAGCGCGTAGGCGCCGCCGTCCCTCCATTCGTGATCGACTTCGCGAAGCGCGTAGTCCGTGTCCGACTTCGGGTTCGGCCCGTAGGCGTGGCGGATGTGGTCGAGCGTGATGCGTGCCATGTCCTTCTCCCTTACGCCTTTGCGCCAGTTGCAATAGCGCGACCGTCGGTGCCAAAGGCCATGACGTGACGCGTGTCGAGATAGACGTCGACCTCGGTGTCCGGATCGATGTTGTGAATGCCATGCGCGAGCATGACCCAGCGCACACCATCGAAATCCAGGTGCACGAAGCTCTCGGAGCCGGTGATTTCCGAGATCTGTGTGCGAGCCTGGAGCCTTGCTGCGGCCGGGGTCTGCGGCGAAAGACCGAGGTGGTGCGGATGGAAGGCAATTGTGACCGGGCCATCGGCCATTCCGGCCAGATGTGCAGGCACCGGCAGCATCGTCGCATCCTGCCTTTGGAATACTCCACCAGCCTTTACGACATCAATGAAATTGAGCGGCGGATCGGCAAAGGTCTTTGCTGTGACAAGATCGAACGGGCTTCGATAGACTGAAATGGTCGGTCCGAACTGGGTCACGCGGCCCTCCGAAAGGGTCGCCGTGTTGCCGCCGAGCAGAAGCGCTTCGGAGGGTTCCGTTGTGGCATAGACGAAGATCGCGCCAGATTGCGCAAAGATCTTCGGCAGCTCAGCCCGCAATTCTTCGCGCAGCTTGTAGTCGAGGTTGGCGAGCGGCTCGTCCATCAGCACCAGGCTGGCATGCTTGACGAGCGCACGCGCAAGCGCCGTGCGCTGCTGCTGGCCGCCGGAGAGATTGAGTGGCGTCCGGTCCAGATAGGGCGTGAGGCGCAACAGATCGGCGGCCTTGCGCACTTCCCGGTCGATCGTCGCCGCATCCTTGCCAGCAATGCGCATCGGCGAGGCAATGTTTTCGTATACCGTCAGCGCCGGATAGTTGATGAACTGCTGGTAGACCATCGCGACATTGCGCTTCTGCACCGGCATGCCGGTCACATCCACGCCGTCGAAATGGACCGAACCACCCGTCGGACGATCGAGCCCGGCCATCAGCCGCATCAGCGACGTCTTGCCGGACAGCGTCGGCCCCAGCAGCACATTCAGCGTGCCTTTTTCAAACGCAAGATTGGTCGCGTGGATATGATTTTCCCCACCCACCATCTTTGCGGCGTTGCGCAATTCAAGCATTCCGGTTCCCGTGCCTCCTCAACAGCGGGGACATTACCGCTTCAACCAGCCATCTGTGCCGGTCGCGCGGCCATGTACTCCTCCAACAGTGCAGCCTGTTCCTTGGTCAGACGCAGGCCGTCCTTCGTTCTTCGCCAAAGCACATCGTCCGCGCTTCTGGCCCATTCGTGATTGATGAGATAGCGAACCTCTGCCTCGTAGAGATCGCCACCGAAACAGTGCCCCAGGTCGTCGGTGCTGGCCGCCCGTCCAAGCAGAACCGACGCCTTCGTGCCGTAGCGGCGCACCAGTCGGCGCGCATGCCGGTCGGCCAGGAACAGATAGCGGCCCTTCAGCTTCGCGACTTCAGCCTCATAGCCGGTTGCTGCGAAATCGCCGCCCGGCAGATGGCTTTTCGCTGTCCACGGCGCACCTTTGGCGCCGATCGCCGCAGCAATCTTTTCCAGCGCATGCTCGGAAAGCCGCCGATAGGTCGTGAGCTTGCCGCCGAATACGTTGAGCAGCGGCGCGCTTTCCCCCTCGCCTTCGATTTTCAGCACGTAGTCGCGGGTTGCCTCCTGCGCCTTGGAAGCGCCGTCGTCAAACAGCGGCCGCACGGCCGAGTAGGTCCACACGATGTCGTCCGGCCGCACCGGCTCCTTGAAATACTCGCTCGCCGCGTTGCAGAGATACGTCGTTTCTTCCTCGGATATCTTCACATCCTTCGGATCGGCCGAGTAGTCGCGGTCAGTCGTACCGATCAGCGTGAAGTCCTGCTCGTAGGGGATCGCGAAGATGATGCGGTTGTCCGGATTCTGGAAGAAGTAAGCTCGTGCATCGTCGAACTTCTTCTTCACCACGATGTGGCTGCCCTGCACGAGGCGCACATGGTGAGCCTCGTTTTGCCCGAAAGCCGCGCGAATAACGTGATCGACCCAGGGACCGGCTGCATTCACCAGCATCCGCGCCTGAAAACTGTTCCCGTGCCCGCTGACGGTGTCGATCGTTTCGATCAACCACATCCCATTCTCACGTCGCGCCGAAACGACCTTCGTCCTCGGCATGATCAGCGCGCCGCGGTCGGCGGCGTCCCGCGCGTTGAGGACGACCATGCGCGCATCGTCGACCCAACCGTCCGAATATTCGAATGCCTTTGTGAAGAGCGCCTTCAACGGCTTGGCGGCCGCATCCCGGCGCATGTCGAGAACCGCGGTCGGCGGCAAAAGTTTGCGACCGCCGAGATGATCATAGAGAAACAGCCCGAGGCGGATGAGCCATGCCGGTCGGATGCCGCCCTTGTGATAGGGCAACACGAAGCGCATCGGCCAGATGATGTGCGGCGCCATCGCCCAAAGCACTTCGCGCTCCATCAGCGATTCGCGCACCAGACGAAACTCGTAGTGCTCGAGATATCGCAAGCCGCCATGAATGAGCTTAGTCGCGCCGGAGGACGTGCCCGAAGCGAAATCGTTCATCTCTGCAAGCGCGACCGAATAGCCACGTCCGACCGCGTCACGCGCAATCCCGCAGCCGTTGATGCCACCGCCGATGATGAAAAGATCGTGAATCTGACGGCTCACGTTCCCCCTCCGAGCCAGAATATACCGCATCGCAAAAAGCTTGCGCAGTTGCGAAAGTAAAAGCAGTTAAAACGAAGATTATTCGAATGTCAAACGAATGTTTTTCGAATTTTTGAAACCCACAGGTCTGCCGTGAACGTCAACGTCATATCGGCGTCCGGCGCGGATATCGTGCCGTCTGCCAAACCGCGAATCCTTCCTCCGGAAAACCCTCAATATTGTTCGGGTGCTCTGAAATAGGCGCGCGGAGCCGCCCCCAGCATCCGCCTGAACATCGTGGTAAAGGCGGCGACGCTGTCATAGCCGAGGTCAAGGGCAACGGCTGTAACAGCCTCCCCGGCTGCAAGGCGTGGCAAGGCAGTAAATACCGCTGCCTGCTGGCGCCACGTCGAGAGACTGATTCCCGTTTCCTTTCGGAAGAATCGGGTAAAGGCGCGCCGGCTCATAGCGAGCCGCTCAGCCCAGTCGTCGATAACCAGCCGGGCACTTGGATTTTCCATGAAGCCGCGGCAGAGGCCGGCCAGGCGTATGTCGGACGGAAACGGCAATCCCAACGGCCTGTCGGGAAGCCGCAGGACTTCCTCGAGCAGCAGGGCCATGACGAGATCATGCCGGCCGCTTTTGGCCTCCGGCAGCGCGACGGCCTCGATGATCAGTGCCCTGGCAAGGTCGGTCAGCGCAACGACGCGGACGGCCGTTGGCGGGTCGGCCAGAGCATGAGGCGCGACATAGGCGGACAGCATGGCAACGTCGCCCAGCATATCGACGGTATGGACAAGCCCGGCCGGTATCCATAGCGCATGCTGTGGCGGCACCATCCACCGCCCCTGTACTGACGACACCATGACGACACCGGCGCGGGCATAGACGAACTGCGCACGACTATGGCTATGCGGTTTTACATGATAGCCGGCGGGATATTCCGCGGGGATGGCATAGACCGGCTCGGAGGCAGCCTCGATGGCAGCAAGTCGCTCCACATGGAGCTTGGCCAGCTCGCTCGCCGCCAACCGCTGTCCGGATTTTGTCATTTTTGGCCCACTCGCGAAACAGCAAGACCAAAACACGAAAGCGGGACAGCAGCAAGTCGGCTATCTCCGGATCGTCAAAGGACGGAGTAGAATCGTGACAAACAGCGCAATGACGGCAGAGAGGCACTCTGCGGAACAGACGGTTTTCGGCATCATCATGGCCGTGAGCTTCTGCCACCTCCTCAACGACACAATGCAGTCGCTGATCCCTGCTCTTTATCCGATGATCAAGGACGGCTACGGTCTCGACTTCACGCAGATCGGCTTCCTTGGCCTCGTGTTCCAAGTTACTGCATCGCTTCTACAGCCGCTGATCGGCATCTATACTGACAAGCGCCCGTTGCCTTACTCGTTGACTGTCGGCATGGGCTTCACGCTGATCGGCCTGGTGCTGCTTGCCTACGCGCACGCCTATTGGGTGCTGCTCATTGGCGCCGGCGTCGTCGGCCTCGGCTCGGCCGTGTTCCATCCGGAATCCTCACGCGTTGCCCGGCTGGCTTCGGGCGGACGCCATGGCCTTGCCCAATCGCTGTTTCAGGTTGGCGGCAATTTCGGCTCGGCGATCGGTCCGCTGTTGGCAGCCTTCATCGTGCTGCCGCGTGGCCAGCATAGCGTTGCATGGTTCTCGCTTGCAGCGCTGACCGGCATGATCATCCTGTGGCGCGTCGGTGCCTGGTATGCGGACCACCGCAAGAACAATGCCGGTCGCAAGGCAGTGGTACCTGCCGTACATGTCCCGCGCGCGGAGGTCATTGCGTCGATCGGCGTCCTGGCACTGCTGGTGTTCTCGAAGTACGTCTACATGACAAGCCTTTCGAGCTACTACACCTTCTACATGATGGAGCGCTTCGGCGTGTCGGTACAGCACGCGCAGATTCTGTTGTTCGTATTCCTCGGCGCCGTTGCCATCGGCACGGTCGCCGGCGGTCCTGTTGTCGACTGGTTCGGCACCAAATTCGTGATCTGGTTCTCGATCCTCGGCGCCTTGCCCTTCACGCTTGCCCTGCCTTATGCCGACTACAGCTGGACGGTCTTCCTGACCTTCCTGATCGGCGTCATTCTCGCCTCCGCCTTCTCGGCGATTGTCGTCTTCGCCCAGGAGCTGGTTCCGGGACGCGTCGGCATGATTGCCGGCTTGTTCTTCGGCTTTGCCTTCGGTATCGGCGGTATCGGCGCAGCGGGCCTCGGCATGGTGGCCGACCACATGGGCATCGAATTCGTTTATCGCATCTGCTCGTATCTGCCGCTGCTTGGCCTGCTGACCATCTTCCTGCCCGATATCGGCAAGGGCCGCCGCCATGCTGCGAAAACCGGCAGTTAAGCCCGTACCGCAGGATACGAAACGACAAGGGCCGAGATCACGATCTCGGCCCTTTTAATTTAAGCTTGGCAAGTCGAACCGGACCTAGATGGCGGTGAACCCGTTGTCGACGAAGAGATGTGCGCCATTGACGAACAACGACTCGTCGCTGGCGAGATAGAGCGCGGCGCGCGCCACATCCTCCGGCTCGCCGATCCGACCCTGCTGAGCGGCAATAGCAGCATCCGACACATCGACGCCAAGGGCCTGCAATTCGCTCACCTCGCGTAACCCATGCGGCGTGCGGATAAAGCCGGGGCAGACGGCATTGCAGCGAATGTTGCGATCCCTGAACTCCACGCCGATTGCCCGCGCAAACATATGCACGGCGCCCTTCGTCGTGTCGTAAAGCACCTCCATCGGCGTTGCGGCCACTGCCGAGATTGACGACGTGCAGACGATGGAACCGCCGCCGGCGGCAATCATCCCCGGCAGCACGGCTCGTGTCATCAGGAACATGGACCGAACGTTCACCGCATGCAGCCATTCCCACTCCTGAAGTGTCGTTTCCAGGAACGGCTTGATGACGATCGTCCCGGCGTGGTTGAAAAGCACGGTAACAGCGCCGAAGCTTTCCTCCACTCCCTTGACCGCCTGGATGACTGCCGCTTCGTCGGATACGTCGGCTACCCAGTACTCCGCAACATGACCAGCAGCGCGGATTTCCTCCGCCGTTTGGCGCGCTGCCGCTTCATTCCGGTCAATGATCGCCACCTTGGCGCCCTCGGCGGCAAAGAGACGGGAGGCTGCCCCACCCATGCCCGTCGCGCCACCGGAAATGATTGCAACTTTCCCCTTCAGCCGGTCGACCATGACCAATCCCCTTGTTTTTTTGTTCCGCCGTCGCTCACTCTAGCTTGAGCGAACGCCCAAGCATCCAGTGTTGAAGGGAGTCCCTTCCAATGTCCAGACATACGGCACGCGGGGTCGTTAACCTTACCAAATAACCAACAGAACAGCTTTCGGTTGTCTCAACGCGCGACACCCGGCATTGGTATTTCCAGCGGCTCACCATCAGCCGCGGTCCGGAAGGGGTCCGGATCGATAGAGCCCGCCCCGAGGGGCCTGGGGCGGGCTTCCTCAAACACAACAAAGACATAAGCGTCGCCGGATCGTGCCGTACAGACTTGCAGCATACTGACTTGGCGCTGCGGCACTTCACGCATGACGCCGCCAACTGGCACACGCTAAGGCTGATCGGCCTCCCGCTGCAGCCCTACGTTACAAGAAAAGCGCGGAAATCATTCACGTTGGTACCCGTCGGTCCGGGTACAAAGAGATCGCCGGCGAGGTTGAAGGCCGACCACGCATCATGACCCGCAAGGAACGCGCGCGCATCGCCGCCGGCGCTCCTGATGCGCGCCACCGTCCCGCCGTCGCAAAAGGCGCCGGCATTGTCTTCGGAGCCGTCGATGCCGTCGGTATCCGCAGCCATTGCCACAACGCCGTCGACACCTTGAAGATCGATCGCGGCCGAGAGAAGAAGCTCGGAATTTCGTCCGCCCTTGCCGTACGTTCCAACTCCGATACTGACGGTGGTCTCCCCGCCAGAAAGCAGCACGAGAGGCTTTGGAGCCGGAGGCCTTGCGGAGAACTCACGAGCGAGCGCCGCATGCATCCGGCCGATATCTTTCGCCTCTCCTTCGATCGAATCCGAAAGAATGAGGGGGTGCACGCCAAGGGATCTCGCCCGATCGGCAGCCGCCTCCAAGGACACGCGCGCCGAGGCAATCACATGAACCTCGTTGTTGGCGAATACGTTGTCGCCGGCGGCTGGCGCTCTCGTATTCCGGATGCAGTCGATTACGCGCGCCGGGAGATCGATCCGATAGTCCCGAATCACTCGGAGCGCCTCCTCCGCATCGCTGTTGTCTGGAACCGTAGGCCCTGACGCAACGAAGGCCGGATTGTCTCCCGGAACATCTGACACAACGAGGCTGACTACCCTGGCCGGGTAGGCAAGGGCGGCAAGCCGTCCTCCCTTGATGCGAGAGAAATGCTTCCGCACGACATTCATGCCTGAGATGGGAGCCCCCGAGGCCAGCAGTGCTTCGTTCAAGGCGCTTTCGTCGGCGAGGGTAAAGCCACTCGGCGGTGCCGGCAGGAGGGCTGAGCCGCCGCCGGATATCAGCGCAATGACCAGATCGTCGGAGGTCAGCCCATGCACATGGTTTATCAGCGCCTCTGCCGCAACGAGGCCAGCCCTGTCCGGGACGGGATGAGCCGCCTGCAGAATTTTGGTCGACCGGCAGTCCGCGATTGGCCCATGCCTGGCAACAGCGAGACCTTCGAACGGATAAGACCAGGCACGCTCGAATGCAGCCGCCATTTGGCTCGCTGCCTTCCCGGCTCCGATAACAATTGTCCGGCCTTTCGGCGGATCTGGCAGGTGGCGGACCAATGCCTCGTAGGGGTCGGCAGCCTTGACCGCCTCATGAAACAGGGTTTGCAGGAAAGCTCGTGAATCGGAAATCAAACCCTACTCCATTTTTAAACTTCGCTGTCCGAACACTTAGCTGACGATCGCCCTCGCCCTCGGTCGCGTTTCGTTGCGCTCGTGAGCAAAGATCGCTGCAGGCAGTGGCGGCAATCCCCGGATAAGGTCAGAGCCTCGTTCGCCAATCATTATGGTCGGTGCGTTGGTGTTGCACGATGGAACCCGCGGCATGACCGACGAATCGCACACCCGAAGCCCCTCGAGACCATGGACCTTGAGATCGAGACCGACAACGGCTTCCGGCCCCGTCCCCATCTTGCAGGTGCCAACCGGGTGGTGGTCGGTTTTCGCGTTGGCGCAGCCGTAATCGAACAGCTGCTCGTCGGTCATGACCTTCGGGCCCGGCAATCGCTCGGCCAGAATATAGGGCTTGAGCGCTGCCTGCTGCATGATCTCGCGGGCGATCTTCAATCCTTCCAGTGACATGACCTTATCATGCGGGTCGGACCAGTAGTTCGGATCGATCAGAGGCGCAGCACCCGGATCAGCTGCGGAAAGCCGCACCGTTCCGCGTGAACGTGGGTGCAGGTAGGCCGAGTTCAGGGTCACACCGGCATTCTTCAGGCGCTCGACCCCCGCCTCGATCCCGGATCCAAGGCCAAGGTGGAACTGAATATCGGGCGACCGCGCATCCGGGTCGGCATACCAGAAGCCTCCGGTCTCAAAGAGGGAGGAGGCAACCGGACCCGTTCTAAACAGGACATACTGAACGCCGGCCCAGATCGTCCTGTGGAGCTTCGCGACGCCATCGTAGGTGTGATCGCCGGTGCATTCGGAGATGACAAAGAGATCGAGATGATCCTGCAGGTTGCCACCAACGCCTGGAAGATCGTGGTGCACCTTGAGCCCTACCGATCGAAGATGGTCAGCAGGACCGATCCCCGACTGAAGGAGGAGCTTCGGGGATCCGATCGCACCCGACGATACAAGAACTTCGCGTTCGGCGCGAACGATCTCGGAGCCACGGTCGGTCGCTATCTCGACGCCGACGGCGCGATGGCCCTCCAGGACAATGCGCGCCACCCTCGCGCCCGTCCGGACCACCAGGTTCTTCCGTCCTTTAATTGGGGAGAGGTATGCCAGCGATGCCGACGAACGGCGACGGTCGCGTTGCGTCAGCTGATAGAAGCCGACACCCGCCTGCTGCCGACCATTGAAATCATGATTATACGGAATGCCGAGTTCCTGGCCGGCCCGTATGTAGGCATCGCAAATCGGCAAGGGAGAGGCAGGCATCGAGACACCGAGGGGCCCCCCGTAGGAGTGATAATCGTCAGCAAAGCGCTGATTGTCTTCGGCGCGCTTGAAGTACGGCAGTATGGAGCGATAGTCCCAGCCCTCACATCCATCCTCGCTTGCCCACAGGTCATAGTCTGCCGCGTTACCGCGGGTATAGAGCTGGGCATTGATCGATGAGCCGCCGCCGATCACCTTAGCCTGCGTATAGCGCAGCACCCTGCCCTTCATGTGCTTCTGCGGAACTGTCTCCCAGCCCCAGCTCGCAACGCCCTTCGTCATCTTCGCGAAACCCGCGGGCATATGGAACAATGGGTTCCAGTCGCCTCCACCGGCTTCAAGCAGCAGCACATTAACGTCGGGATCTTCACTCAGCCGGCTGGCCAACACGCATCCCGCGGGGCCTGCTCCGGTAATAATGTAGTCGAAACGCATTTCTCTATCCTGTTACAAGCGAGGAATGGACAGGCCGCCATCGGCGTTAATCACCGTGCCGGTGGCAAAGCCGAAGTCGCCGGAAGCAAGCGCTGCGCAGATCTTTCCGAGGTCTTCGGCCTCGCCCCATCGCCTCATCGGCACCAGGCCACTTTCGATGAGGGCGTCATATTTCGATGTCACGCCGACAGTCATGTCGGTCCGGATGATCCCAGGCCGCACTTCGAACACCGCGATTCCTGAATCCGCCAGCCGTAAAGCAAGCCCCTGCGAAAAGGCGGCAAGCCCGGCCTTGCTGATGCAATAATCCAGTCGTTCCGGCGAGCTTGCCTCGGCGGAGACAGACGTGATGTTGATGATCGATCTCGGACGATGAGCCGCACCTGTCACGAGCATCGCCTTCACGACGGCCTGCGTGAAAAACACCGTGCCCTTGAGGTTCGTCGCCATGATCGTGTCGAAGTTTTCTGGAAGCAAGCCTAGGAAATCGCCGCGAACCACAGCCGCCATTCCGGCATTGTTGACGAGGCAATCGATGCGCCCAAAGCTCGACAGGACCGCACGCACGGTCTTGTCATGCCTGGAGACGTCGGAAACATCCGCTTGCAGATAGACCGCATCCACTCCCAAGCCCCGAAGCTCGTCGACGACGTCCCGGCTCTCCTGCGCCGCCCCGACACCGGTGATCACGATGTTGTAACCGGCCTTCGCCAGCGCGGTCGCGATCCCGAGACCGATGCCGCGGCGTCCGCCGGTGACTATGGCGACTGGCCTTTCAACCTGCTGTGTCATGCGCGTAAATCCTTCGATGCGATGTGGTCGGCGACCCGCAGCGCCTGACTGGCGACCGTCAGAGCGGGATTCACCGCAGCCGAGGTCGGCAGGAAGCTGGCGTCCACTACAAAGAGGTTCTGGTGATCGTAGGAACGGCAATAAGGATCCAGCGGCGCGCTCGCGGGGTCGTTGCCGATCCTGACGGTGCCGCACTGGTGAGACGGCGTGCGCTTGTCGAACGGCTTTGAAAGAACGATCGGGAATCCGATCGACTTGAGGACCGCCTTCAGCTTCCCGACCAGTTCGAGATGCGCATCCCAGTTCGTCCTCTGCCACTGCAGAACGATGCGCTCCCCATCCACCGTCACGCGGCTTTCCGGGTGAGGTATATCCTCGCTCATTGCATAGAAGTCGATCGCATGGCCCGTAATGTTCTGGAGCAGCCATTCCGGTGCCCAGGGCAGCGAGCCCTTGAGTACCTTTGCCGAGATTCTGCCCAGCAGCTGAACGTTCCCGAGCGGCGGGCCGCCGTTTCCATCAGACAAATAGAAATCATTGAAACCGAAGGTTTTCTGGTAGATCGACCCATTTCGATAGGTCGGCGAAACAGCGATCACCGCCGACGAATTATGGTTCATGAAATTCCTCCCGACCTGATTGGAGGAATTTGCAAGCCCGTTCGGATGGCGCATATCAGCCGAACGCAACAGCAGCACGGCGGATTGAACGGCGCCGGCCGATAGAATGACCAGCTTCGGACCGACAGCCAGGTCCTCGCCGTTCTTGCGGTAGCGGACGCGCTCGATCCTGCCGTTTCCATCAGCCTCGAGCTTCATCACCTTCGCGTTCGTCTCGAGGCGGACGTTCGGATATTCCAAGGCCTTGAGGAGAGCAGCGGTCTCCGCATCCATCTTCCCGTCGCGCGAATTCGGATGCGCATCCCAGGGTGTCTTGGCCTTCGACAGCCAAGCGTCGATATTCACCCCCAACGGCAGCGAAAACGGGTGCAGGCCTTTCGCCTTCAGTCGCGCTCTGACATCAGCAATAGGGGGCTCGTCGGGAACAGCCGGATAGTCGTAGTTGCTCGAATGGGCAGGCTCCGTGGGATCATCTCCGAGGTTTCCCCGAACCTCGTACATCCGTTCTGCGCGGCTATACCAGGGCTCCAGAACCTCATAGGGAAACGGCCATGCGGGCGAGACGCCTTCCCTGTGGCGGATCTCCTCGAAATCTTCCCGGCGATAGCGCGATAGCACCGCACCGTAGAACTTCGAATTGCCGCCAACATTGTAGTAATTGCCGGGATTGAAGGCCGTACCGTCCGCCTCGTACCACACCTCCTTCGGACGAAAATGCCCGCGCTGGAAAATGGCCCGTTGGTCGCGGTTCTCCGGGCGATCGGCAATGAAGTCGCCAGCCTCGAGGATCAGGATCTCGGCACCGGTTGCCGCCAGTCCGGCGGCAACGGTGGAACCACCCACGCCCGATCCTATGATGATGATATCAGGTGTGCTGCTCATTTCGAATATCCAGACCAGACTACGCTATACGCGTCTGGCTTTGAGGATCGAAGAACACCGCCTTGTCGAGATTGAACGCCAGGCGGGCGCTCTGCCCCGGTTGAATTCGGGCATCCGCGCGCAGACGGGCCACGACTTCCTTCCCACCGAGCTTCGTCACTGCGAACGTATCCGATCCCGCCGGTTCCACCACCTCGATCAGGCAGTCGCTTTCGGCGAGGGCCTTGGCGTTGCGGTCCGCGCCATCCGGGTCGGTCAGCGCCTCCGGTCGGATGCCGAAGACGATCTCCCGGCCGGCATGCGCCTCAAGCGCGCCGTTGCCTGATGTGACCGGGAGCCGGACCGGTTCTCCGTGCGGACGCGCCAGCGATACTGTCAATCCCGCGGCCCCCTTCTCGATCGTTCCCGCGAGAAGATTCATGGCCGGAGACCCCATGAAATCAGCCACGAACATGTTGGCGGGGTTGTTGTAGATCTCAGCAGGCGTTCCAAATTGCTGCACCTCGCCATCCCGCATGACGGCGATTTTGGTGGCGAGCGTCATTGCCTCGATCTGGTCGTGGGTCACGTAGACGATCGTCGTGCCGGTCGCCTGATGAAGCCGCTTGATTTCGATACGCATGTCGACACGCAGCTTGGCGTCCAAGTTTGAAAGCGGCTCGTCGAACAGGAAGAGCTTGGGATCGCGGACGAGCGCTCGCCCCATGGCAACGCGCTGGCGCTGCCCACCCGACAGCTGGCTCGGCTTGCGATTGAGCAGATGGCCGATCTGAAGCACCTTGGCGACCTTGTCGATCGCCTTGTTGCGCTCCTCGACAGGTACGCCGCGCATTTCCATGCCGAAGGATATATTTCCGGCAACCGTCATGTTGGGATAGAGCGCGTAGCTCTGGAACACCATCGCGATATCGCGCTTCGAGGGATGCAGGTCGGCGATGCTTCGACCCTCGACGCGGATGTCGCCCGCGGTAATCGATTCCAGGCCGGCGATGGTGTTGAGCAATGTCGACTTGCCGCAACCGGAGGGGCCGACCAACACGAGGAAGCCGCCCTTCTCCAGTTCAAGGTCGATACCCTTGAGGATCTCCAACGAGCCGAAACGCTTCTTGAGACCGGATATTTCGAGGAAGGCCATTGGATTATCCTTTGACAGCGCCCGCCATCAGGCCACGCACGAAGTAGCGGCCGGCGAGAATGTAGACGAGGAGTGTGGGCAAGGCTGCGATCATCGCTGCCGCCATGTTGACGTTGTATTCGACGACACCCGTGGAGGTGTTCACGACGTTGTTGAGCGCCACGGTCATCGGCATGGAATCGCCCGTTCCCGCATAGGCCGAGGCAAACAGGAAGTCGTTCCAAATATTGGTGAACTGGTAGATGACCGTGACGACGATGATCGGCAGCGAATTGGGGAGCATGATGCGGCGGAAAATCTGGAAGAAGCTTGCGCCATCGACCTGCGCCGCCTTCACCAATTCGGTCGGAAAGGCCTCGTAATAGTTACGGAAGAAAAGCGTCGTGAAGCCGAGACCATAGATGACGTGAACGGTGACGAGATTGACGGTCGGATTGCCGAAACCCAGCGATACGCCAATTTCGTTGCGCAACGTCGCCCCGAACCGGCCGAGACTGCCAAGGATGGTCGCCATGGGCAGAAGCACCGACTGGAACGGAATGAAGCAGGCAAACAGCATCAGGCCGAATACCAGCGTGTGGCCGGGGAAGCGCCACTTGGTCAGGATGTAGCCGTTGAGCGCCCCCATGATCGTCGAGATCGCCACAGCCGGGACGACCATCTTGATCGAGTTCCAGAAGTAACCCTTGATGCCGGCGCAGGTCAGACCGACGCAGGCCTCGCCCCAGGCCTTGAACCAGGGATCGATCGTCGGCGACTGCGGCAAGGCCAGCATATTGCCACTCTGGATTTCGTCCATCGTCTTGAACGAAGTCACAAGCATGACGAACAACGGCATCAGATAGATGATCGCGAATATCACCAGCAGGCCGTAGATGAAAATCCGACTGAACATTCTGGAGCGCGCCGCATTGGCCGCGTCGGACATGGTCGAGGTGATAGCGCTCATCGCGATTTCTCCCGGAGCTCGGAATAGAGATAGGGGACGATGATCGCCGAGATCGTCATCAGCATGATCACCGCACTGGCCGAACCGACCGCCATCTCGTTCCGCTTGAACGTGTATTCGTACATGAAGTTCGACGGCAGCCAGGCCGAGCCACCCGGTCCGCCCGATGTCAGCGCCACGACAAGGTCGTAGGACTTGATCGCCATGTGGGCCAGCACGATGAAGGCCGACAGGAAGATGGGTCTGAGCAGCGGAATAATGATGCGCCGATAGAGCTGCACCGTGGTTGCGCCGTCGATCTGCGCCGCCTTCATGATCTCGCTGTCGATGCCGCGAAGGCCGGCAAGGAACATCGCCATCACGAAGCCTGAGGCCTGCCAAACGCCGGCGATTACGACCGTGTAGATCACGAAATCCTTGTTCTTGATCCAGTCGAAGTGGAAGCTCGTCCAGCCGAACTGATGCAGTGTCTGCTCAAGGCCAAGGCCCGGATCGAGGAACCATTTCCAGGCAACACCAGTGACGATGAAGGAAAGCGCCATCGGGTACAGGAAGATCGGCCGCAGTATCCCCTCGCCGCGGATTTTCTGATCCAGCAAAATCGCCAGAAACAGTCCGAGCGCCAGGCATATGCCGATATAAAGGACGCCGAAAATGCCCATGTTGGTGATCGAGGTGTACCAACTGGAGGGCGGATCGCTTTCAAACGTCCAGCGCCAGAGCCGTTGATAGGCGCGCGGCCCGGTCAGGGCGTAAGACGGAAAGGTCTTGGAATTGGTAAAGGACAGATAGACCGTCCAGATGATGAAGCCGTAGACGAAAACAAGCGTGATGGCGAAACTCGGCGCGAGCACGATCTTCGGCAGCGCGTCTTGCAGGCGCGCGCGGATTGAAATTGGCGTTCCCCGGTGTGGCGTAAGAACGGTTTTATCTGTAGTGATGGTGCTCATGGGTTCATCTCCTCCGACGATGTCGTCCGTTGCGGAGCCTTCCCCGCCACGAGGGCGGGGAAGACCGCGGGAGGCCTTGATTACTTGGCGTCCTCAATTGCCTTGACGAGTTCTTCGACCGCCTGATCGGAGGTCTTGATCTGGCCATGCACGAATTTGGAGACGACGTCCTTGTAAGCATTGGCGACTGCCGGAGGAGCGCCATAGCCCTGCGCCAGCGAGCCGAACAGCGTGCCGCCTTCGTTCGCCTTCTTCAGGTCGGCGATACCCTTCTTGCCACAAGCATCGAAGTCGGTATCCGGCACGTCGGTACGGGCAGGAACCGAGCCCTTGACGACGTTGAATGCCGACTGGAAGCTCTTGGAAAGAGTTGCCGTTGCAAGCGCGACCTGGGCCGCCTTGCGATCGTCCGGCACATTGAACATGCCAAACATGTCGGAGTTGTAGATCACGCTGCCGTCAGTGCCCGGGAAGCGGTAGCACAGGAAGTCCGTATTCGGCGTCTTCTTCGCCGCTACGAATTCGCCCTTCGCCCAGTCGCCCATGACCTGAACGAGTGCATCGCCCTTGATGACCATGGCCGTTGCGAGGTTCCAGTCACGTCCGGAGAAGTTCGGATCGACATAGGTGACCATCTTCTGGAGATTGTCGAACGACTTCTTCATCGTGTCCGACTTCAGAGACCCCTCGTCGAGATCGTTCATGGCCTTCTTGTAGAACTCGGGCCCACCTGTCGACAGCACGATGGAGTCGAACATCGTCGCCTCCTGCCAGTTCTGGCCTCCGAGCGCAAGCGGGGTGACACCTGCCGCCTTGGCCTTGTCGAGCAGTGCAATCAGGTCGTCGAAGGTCTTCGGCTCGGTACCGCCGATCTTGTCCATGACGGCCTTGTTGATCCACAGCCAATTGACCGAGTGAACGTTGACCGGAGCGGCAACCCACTTGCCGTCATACATCGAGAACTTCTGCAAAGCAGCCGGGACCGACTTGTCCCAGCCCTCTTTCACCGCCGTCTCAGTAAGGTCGCCCATGACACCGGCCTGTGCGTAGTCGAGAACGGTATAGCCGAGCATCTGAGACGCCGTCGGATAGGTGCCCGCAGCAACCATGGCCTTGAGCGCGGTCATTGCCGCGTCACCACCACCGCCAGCGACCGGCACGTCCTTCCAGGCAAACCCTTGCTTCGCCAGATCCTCCTTCAGGACATTGAGGGCCGCGGCCTCGCCGCCCGACGTCCACCAATGCAGCATCTGCACTTCTTTCACGTCGGCGGCCTTGGCGGCGCCGAGGCCAGCTACCGTCATTGTCACCAAAGCAGTCGTCATCAAAAACTTGCGCATCGTTTTCCTCCCGGTTTGCAAGTTCACAAAAGCGGAAAATCCGCGTTCAAAAGCCCGTGCACACTCCCCGCACAAAGGCCCTGGTTATCACGGCGAAAACGCCGCTTGCGTTAATTTAAAACGTTATAAACTTAACCAAGTCAAGTCACACGCGTTGCCTTTCCACGTTCGAGAAAACACAAGTTACCGTATGTTTTTGTTTGTTTTTTAGCATGCACTGCAGCACAAGCGAAACTGAGCCGCAAATTTAAAACGTTTCCAGTCCGGCATTGCGTCGGCTTGGCTGTCGCGTTAGTGTCCGGCCATCCGACCCCTTTGGAGGAAAGCCGAGCGTGTCTCGCATCGCAATGCCGCCCACGACCAGATCGACCCGCAGGACCGGCAAACCAACGCTGCGTACCATCGCGGATATGGCGGGCCTTGCCGTAACCACGGTGTCGAGGGCGCTGTCGGACGACCCGGTGATCAATCACGAAACCCGCAAGCGTGTCCGCGAGATCGCGATTCAGGTCGGCTATTCCCCCGATCGCGCCGCCCAGCGCCTGAAGACCGGCCGCACAAATGTCATCGCCATCCTGCTTGAGCCGCACGAGGAAATCCTCGGCTATGGCACCTCGATCATGTCCGGCATCGCCAAGGCGCTGCAGGGCACCGCCTACCATCTGATCGTCATGCCCAACCTGCCGCACACAACCAACATCGAGGCGGTCAACTACATCATGCGCAACCACATGGCCGACGGCCTGGTCATGTCGCGCACCGAACCTTTCGACCCACGCGTGCGGTTGCTGATGGAGCACGATTTTCCGTTCGTCACCCATGGCCGCACCGAACTTTCGACCCCGCATCCTTATGTCGACTACGACAATTTCACGTTCGCCTACGAGGCAACCAAGCGGCTGATCGTCAAGGGGCGCCGCAAGCCGGCTCTGATCAGCGGCCCGATGCAGTTCAGCTTCGGCAGCCATATCCTGCATGGCTTCATGACCGCCGTTCGCGAAGCCGGCTGCGCCTATGAGGTCATCTCCGGGATCGACCTCGATCATCCGGCAGGCGCCATTCGCGACCGTATCGCCCGACGCCATCGGGAACCCGACCCACCCGATGCCTTCACCTGCGGCGGCGAAGTCTGCGCGCTCGCCACCGTCACCGGCATGAGCGACTGCGGTCTCACACTCGGCGTTGAATACGACATCGTCGCCAAGCAGACGTCCCAGCTCCTCTCCGCCATCCAACCGAAGGTGGAGACCATCTATGAAGACCTGACGGCCACCGGCGAGCAGATCGGCCGCATTCTGAAGAAACGGATCGGCGGCGAGACGGATATGGACCAGTTGCAGGTACTGCTGACGCCGCAGCCACCCCTTTCCGCAGAAGCTGGAAGCAGCTGACAGCTGCGTTCTTGAACTCCGACCAGAAGTGGCGCCGGTCAAACGCCAGCCCGCATCCCCACCCATCCGGCAGAGACCCAATTTGGCCCGGTCCTGGAGCGCGGGAATGAGAAAGCGAAAGGCACGCCAGTTGCCGCAAGCGAACGTGCGACTAGCGAACGTCGATCCAGCCATCTGCTCCCTCCCTTCTCCCACTTAAGCTCCCTCGGCAATCTTACCGCGGCATCCACCAGCCAGTGCGGCCGCCGATATGCATGTTGAGCGTCTTGGTTTCGGTGTAATCCTCCACCGCGTGACGGCCGAGTTCACGACCGAGCCCCGATTGCTTGTATCCTCCAAACGGCAGCTCGGAAGCCCCGTCCATGAAGGTGTTCATCCAGATCGTCCCGGCTCGCACCTTGCGCCCGACAGTCAGGCAGGTATCGAAGTCACGGCTCCAGACCCCTGCCGAAAGACCGTAGTCGATGGCGTTGGCGACCTGGATTGCCTCCGCCGTGGTTTCGAACGCGAGAACGGACAGGACAGGACCGAAGACCTCCTCGCGCGCAACCGCCATACCGGGCGTCACCGCCTCGAGGATGGTCGGCGCCATGTATTGGCCCATACCCAGGTCAAGTTTTTCGCCTCCATGCGCGACTTGCGCGCCGCTGCTGGTTGCGCCGGCCACGTAACCGGCAATCTTGTCCAGGTGCTGCGGCGTGATGATAGCACCAACTTGCGTGGTTGGATCGAGCGGATCGCCAACTTTGACGTCCTTCGAGAGGTCAGCAACGCGCCTGACGACATCGGAAGCGATGCTCTTGTGCAGGATGAGACGGGAGCCTGCATTGCAGCACTCACCGGCATTAAAATAAGCACCGAAAACGGCCGCATCGATGAACGCATCGAGATCCGCATCGGGGAATACGATCTGCGGGTTCTTGCCGCCCAGTTCCAGCGAGACCTTTTTGAGTGTCTGCGCGGCATTCGCCATGGTGAGTTTGCCGACACCGGTGGAGCCGGTGAAAGACACCATGTCGACCTCCGGATGGGACGTCAGGACTGCTCCGACCTCTGGTCCCGTACCGGTGACAATGTTGACAACGCCGTCCGGAACGCCCGCTTCCTGGAGGATTTCGCCAAGCACAAGCGTCGACCCCGAGGTCAACTCCGACGGCTTGACGACGGTCGTGCATCCGGCTGCTAGGGCAAAGGGAAGCTTCTGGCCGACGATCAGGAACGGAAAGTTCCAGGGAGTGATAATCGACACCACACCGATCGCTTCGCGCAAGACAACGCCAAGCGTGCCGTCTCCAAGCGTGTTGTAGCTCTCGCCGTGCAAATCGCGCGCAAGGGCCGCCGCGTAGCGCCAAATGTCAACCGAGCCCGCGATCTCGCCGCGCACCTGGGAGATCGGCTTGCCGGCCTCGATCGCGTCCAGGAAGGCGAGCTCTTCTGCACGAGCAGCGATTAAATCAGCCGCCTTGAGCAAAATGGCAGACCGCTCGGAAGCGGTCATTCGCGGCCACGGCCCATGATCGAAGGCCTTGCGAGCGGCGAGGATCGCGCGCTCGGCATCCGCTTTGCTGCCAGTCGGGAAACGGCTCACAACGACGCCATGGCTCGGCGCAACGCGCTCGATCGACTGGGCGGACCCCGCTTCCCACTTGCCATCGACCAGCATCTTGAAGTCGCGGATCTTGTGGTCGCTAAGCGCCTTTGGATTGACCAGAACCGTCATTACCATTCTCCCTTGAATTTGGCCGGGCGCTTTTCGCTGAAAGACGCGACGCCCTCCTTGAGATCGGCGGTCTTCGCGACCAGGATCGAACCCAGCGCTTCGACGGCAGTGCCGTTGTCCTCGCCATTTGCCGAAGCGATCATCAGCTTCACGATCTCCAGCGCGGCAGGCCCTCTCGACGCAACCCGTTGCGCATATTCCTTCGCGGCATTGACTGCGTTGCCGCTCGATGTGACCGCATCCACAACCCCGAGCACACGGGCTTCCTCGGCGGTGAATATCTCACCACCCAGCGCCATGCGGCGAACCACCTGCGCGCCGAAGCGCTTCACAAGGCGTTGCGTGCCGGACCAGCCGGGGACCATGCCAAGGCCCGTTTCGGGCAGCCCGATCTTGATGTGCTCTTCGGCGATACGAATGTCGGCGACACCGGCAAGCTCCAGCCCGCCACCGAGAGCGTGGCCATTTAGGGCCGCGATCAGCGGCACCCTGAGGGTCGCAAGTCTCTCGAACACTCGATGGCCGTGACGCACCCAGGCATGGCCGAACTCCTGCGGCTGCATACCGCCCCACGCCTTGATATCGCCACCAGCCGAGAAGCCCTTGCCCTCACCTGTCAGGATTGCCACTCGCACGTCGGCGTTAGCCTCGACATCGTCGGCGGCACCCGCGAGCGCCTTTAGCATGTCCAGATCGAGCGCGTTCAGCTTCTCCGGCCGCGATACCGTCATAATCGCGACGTGATCCTCGACCTGGATCCTGACCGTGCCGCTAGCCATTAAGGACACCCTCCAGAACGCCGGTGCTCTTCTTCGGCAAAGACAGGCCTATGTTTGCTTCGCCAAAGAGCTTCGCATCCATAACCTTGAGGTCCTTCGCTACGATCAGCGGGAATTCGGATTGATCGAGGATGTGGCTCTGCAGGTCGATGCCCGGTGCGATCTCCGTCAGAACGACGCCTTCTGGCATTAACTTCATCACGCACCGCTCGGTGACATAAGTGATGTCTTGGCCTTGCTCGATCGCCCGCTTACCAGAGAAGGTGACATGCTCGACTTCGTTGACGAGCTTCTTCAGCTTGCCTTCCTTCTCGATCACCAACTTGCCGTCGATGATGGCAAGCTTCGCCCCCGCGTTGAACATGCCGGAGAATACGATCTTCTTCGCCCGCGCTGTGATATCGACGAAGCCGCCGGCCCCCGCTGTCACGTGGGGACGGAACGAGAGCTTAGAGACGTTCACGGAACCATTCTTGTCGATCTCAAGGAAAGACAGCAGCGACGCATCGAAACCAGCGCCCTGAAAGTAGGTGAACTGATATGGCGACGGCATATAGGCATCGGCGTTCGATGCGCAGCCAAACGCGAAGTCCAGCAAAGGGACGCCGCCGACGGCTCCCTGCTCGATGACCCAGGTGACTGCGCCGTGCAGCCCCTCCTCAAGCAGGATGCGCGGCACGTTGGCAGAAATGCCGAAGCCCAGATTGACGCAGCTGCCCGCCTGCAGCTCCTGCGCAACGCGGCGCGCGATGACCTTCTGGATATTGAATTCCGGAACGCGAAAACTGTCCAGCGGCCGAAAGATTTCGCCTGATATGGCCGGATCGTAGAGCGTCTGTGTGGTTTGCTTCTGGTCCGGATCGACGATGACATAGTCGACCAACATGCCAGGTACACGCACGTCATGCGGCTTCAGCGAACCTTCCTTGGTAATCCGCTTGACCTGGGCGATGACGATGCCGCCATTGTTGCGGGCAGCAAGCGCCTGATCTAAGCCGCCGAGATAGGCGCCTTCGTGCTCATACGTAAGGTTGCCGCGCTCGTCCGCGGTTGTCGCACGGATGATGGCGACCTGCGGCACGATCGACGGGAAGAACAGCCAGTCCTCTCCTTCGAACAAGACACGCTTGACTACGGGCTCCTCTGCCCCAAGGTCGTTCATCGCGCAGCCCTGCCTCTTCGGGTCGACGAACGTGTCGATACCAACCTTTGTCAGAACGCCGGGGCGTTTGGCAGCAGCCTCCCGATGAATATCGAACATGATGCCCGAAGGAATATTGTAGGCCGGAATCTCATTGTTCGTGATCATCTGCCAGATCAGCGGTGGCTCCGCGCTGGATGGACCCGATGGATAGGAACCGCCGACGATCTTCTTCAACAGCCCCTTCTTGGCGATGTGGTCGACGCCCTTGATGCCGCTCATGTCACCTGCCGCGATCGGATGCAGCGTTGTGATATCCCGCGGATGACCGGTGGTGTCGAAGCGCTCGCCAATCGCCTTCAACATCAGGTCGGGGCAGCCAAGGCCGCTCGATGACGACACAGATACGACGGCTCCGTCGGGGATCAGTGCGGCAGCTTCGGCCGGGGTGATGTGCTTGCTCATTGGGATGACTCAAAGTCCTGTTTCGATTTTCACGGCAGACCCGCTTTTGGTCGCCTCGACAACGGCAAGACCTGTCGCGACCGACCAGATGCCATCCTCCGCCGTCGCAGAAGGACGGCCCTTGCCGGCCACCGCAGCGTGGAAGGCTTTCAGTGCGGTTTCGTAGAGATTGCTCGCGTTGGTCGGCAGTTGCTGCTCGCCATCCGCATTCCTCAGCGTCACCGTCCCATCCGGACGCTGCGTCATAACGTTGCGGCCGACGAGCGAACCTTCGGTGCCGTGCACCTCAAACCCGGTCTCTGCGTATTTGGTGGTGAAGGCATCGTGAAACTGCGCGAGGATACCGTCCTCGAAACGCATCACGCCCATGACGCCATCTTCGACGCCGGGCTTTCCCATGCCCGCCGCCTGCGAAAACGCGACCACCTCCACCGGATCACGCCCGAGAACAAACCGCAGCGTGTCGGTGTCATGGACCGTGATATCCAAAATGACGCCGGCACCGGCTTCGGGCTTATCGAGCCGCCAGCCCTGCAAGTGGACCGGCAGGTAGACGGCATGAAAGACGCGGGCGGCCAGTGGCTTGCCGATTTTTCCGGCGGCAATCGCGTCTCGCATGGCAATGTGAGTGGAGGCATTGCGAAGATGGTGATTGGTGGCGAGCACGACGCCGGCCTCCTTCGCCGCCTTCGCCATGGCGTGCGCATCTTGCAAGGACATCGCCAATGGCTTCTCGCAAAGAATATGCTTGCCGGCGCGGGCCGCAGCGATCGCCTGGTCACGATGAAGCTCGTTGGTCGTCGAAATGTAGACCGCATGGACATCCGGATCGTTCACAAGGGCATGGACATCTGCGACATGCCTCGGGATCCCGTTTTCCGTCGCATAGGACCGGCCGCGCTCCGCGCTCGAACTCATGACGGAGACGATATCGCCGCCGGTCTCACGGATAGCACTAATCACCCATTCGCGCGCGATGGTGCTCGCGCCAATCAGCCCCCAACGAACTGTCATGCCATCTTTCTCCCTGCCTTCTTCTGCGCGGCACCACAGCTCTCGCGAACAACAAGCCGGACAGCGGTCGTGATGCTTTCGGGCTCCGCTTTGCCGGCATTGATCTGCTTGAGGAGAAGCTGCGCTGCGCGTCTACCCATACTCTGAGGATCAACGGAAATGGTCGTGAGAGCCGGGACTGCCGTTTGCGCCTCGATCACGTCGTCGAAGCCGACGACAGCGAAGTCCCGACCGGGCTCCATGTGACGCGCGCGCAAGCCATCGCACACACCGAAGGCGACGGCATCATTGAAGCAAACCGCCGCCGTTGGCCGATCGGCCATCGCCATCGCCCGTCCGATCGCGTCGACACCGCCCGCCCTTGAGGGCGCTGACGAGACTACCAGCTCTTCATGAAAGCCGAGGCCCGCCGCCTTCATGCCGCCCGCATAGCCCGCCAGACGCTCTTCGAAGACCGCCGTATCGGGAAATCCGCCGAGAAACGCAATTCGCGCGTGCCCTAGGGATGCCAGGTGCTCGACCGCCGCTGAAGTCCCGCCCTGATTATCGGAAACAATTGACGAGACCTTCGCACCAGGCAGGCTGCGAACAACGACAACGACCGGAATATCGGCAGCAACGAGCGGCTTGAGATCGGCCGCTTCGGTAGCGCGCGCCGGAGAGACGATAAGGCCCGAGATTCCATGTTCTCTCATCGAGGCAACGACTTCCCGCTGCCGGTCGATGCTCTCGCTGGTATTGGAGAGGAACTGTACGAAGCCGGCGGACTGGACGACCATATCCACGCCAACCGCAAGTTCGGCAAAGAAGCTGTTGGTGAGGTCGTTCACGACAACACCGATGATCTTCGATTTCGCACTTGCTTGGCGCAGATTCGCTGCCCCACGGTTATAGACGTAGCCAAGCTCACGCATCGCTGCATTGACCTTGGATCGCGTCCCCTCATTCACGAGCGGCGACCCTTGCAGCACCAGAGACACCGTCGACTTGGAGACGCCGGCGGCCTTGGCGATGTCAATGACGGTCACCCGCCCCTTGGTCATGAAATTCCTCCCAGCGATCTCGCCAACTTGGACGCTACATAATTGGAACGTTCCAAATATGTCAAGCGCAATCTTCATCTGGCCACGACGGCGAAAATCGAGTCGAAAAGGCCATTATCATTTTGATTCTACTACATGTTCTATATTAGAAACAACCTCATTACGCTTGCCATCTACCGAAACTAAAGAATCAGAAAAACACTATTGCAATTTGGAACGATCCAAATTATTGCGTCGTTAGCTGTCGAGGAGGATCACAATGAGCTTGTCTTTAAATCTGCCGAACACCGACGGTTCCGCCAGCGAATACCGTCTTGTCGGGACGCCGATCGAGCGCCCGTCCGCACCGCCCAAGTTCAACCGGATTGCCTATGCGGCCGCTCACGTTGTGTCCGACCCGCGAAAGGACTTCGACCCCTGGGGTCGTCCGGCGATTGACTGGGACACAACAATCGCCTTTCGCCGGCACCTGTGGAGCCTCGGCTTCAAGATCGCCGAAGCGATGGATACCTCCCAGCGCGGCATGGGCCTTGATTGGGACGGCGCGCGGGAACTGATCCGGCGATCGTTGGAGGAGGCTCGCACCGTTCCGGGGGCTGACCTTGCATGCGGCGCCGGCACCGATCATCTCGCTGCATCCGATGCGCGATCGATCGACGATGTCATCAAGGCGTATGAGACGCAGATCGAATTCGTGGAAAAGAATGGCGGTCGCGCCATCATGATGGCCAGCCGCGCCCTCGCCCGCGTGGCGTCCTCTCCTGACGACTACACCAAGGTTTATGGCAGAATTCTCTCCCAGGCCAAAGACAAGGTCGTCTTACACTGGCTCGGAGACATGTTCGATCCGAACTTAGCAGGCTACTGGGGCAGCGCGCAGTTTGAACCGGCGCTCGAGTGCGTTCTCAGGATCATCAATGAGAACAAGGAAAAGGTCGAGGGGATCAAGATTTCGCTGCTCGATAACGCCAAGGAAATACAACTGCGCAATCGGCTTCCGGAAGGCATCCTTTGCTTCACCGGCGACGACTTCAACTATGCGGAACTGATCGAAGGCGATGGCCGCCGCTATAGCCATGCCCTGCTCGGCATCTTCGATGCCGTTGCACCATCAGCGTCGAAGGCATTGGCCTCACTTGCAACAGGTGATGCCGCTACCTTCCGCTCGGTGATCGAGCCGACCGTTCCGCTCTCCCGCAAGATCTTCGAGGCGCCGACGCAGTACTATAAGGCCGGCGTCGTCTTCCTCGCCTGGTTGAACGGCCACCAGAGCCATTTCAGCCTTCCTGCTGGATTGCAATCGGCGCGCGGCATCAATCACTATGCCGATATTTTCCGGCTTGCCGACAAGGCAAACGTCCTCGACAAGCCAAAGCTTGCCACCACACGCATGAGGCATTTTATGGGCGTATTCGGCATTGAATGAACCGCCGAGGAAGGCGAGCACGTTTTGACCTGCGGCTCATGTCGCCTCGGGGCAAGTCTTCTCCGAGGCGGCTCAAGCATCCATCGAAGCAGCTCAACTGCCTGTGAGCGCGTCGTTGTGCCTAGTAGCTGCAGGGCCGGTGATTGAAACAAACTGAAAAATTAGTGCGTCCTGGTGGCCCGTCAGGTAGAACGGAACCGGGCTGGCTGAAGTATAAGCAGCGCTATAGCCTCATTTGCTGGATATTGTCGTCTTCACAGTCGGCCTCGCTCCACCACGAATGAACGCAAGCGTGTAATGGGTCGCTGCGGCAAGCAGACCGACGATCGCTCCGTAGTTCAAGAAGAAACCCAGTGTGGACTCGTTGAAGTCCCACATATCAAGGCTGTAGGTCAGCACCAGCTTCGATCCGAATGTCATCTCAGCCCAGCTTTTGATCCCCCAGAGTGAAACCGCCGTAGCCGCAAGGCGGAGCGACCTTGTGCAGACCGGGTTGGCATCCCTGATACCAAACACCGCGCGACAGGTGTTCATGATTACGCCCCATCGTGTCCCAAGGTGGACAGAGACAATGAACAACAGCCAGTATGCCGCGAACATATGCACCTCACGCATGGCGAAGGCTCCATCAAGCGCCAGGAAGGTGAACAAGTCACGGGAGATCAGCACGCTTGTAACCATCATGATCGTCATCACCAGCTTGAGAACCGCGATCGTGATGATGTTGAGCCACCGCACGCCATCGTACTTCCCTCTAGCGACGCGCCCGTACCAGAGCCGGTTGAAGACGTTATGGCCGATCACGAGCGTGAATAGCACCGTGCCGAATACCTCGTGCGCGAAGTTCTCCAGCCACCAGTAGGCCAGGCACGCGATAATCAGCGACAACGCAACAAAATCGAGGAGCAGGCGGAAACGCAACATCAGATTCATTCGAACTCGAATCTGCGGATGTCATTGAAGGTGTACAGGAAGTCCCTGTCAGACCTGGAGCTATGGCATCGCTGGCAGCGCGCCGTGTTCTCGGCCATGTTAATGGTCCCGTCGGGCTTGAACCATTGGAACTGCCAATCGCCAGTTCTGCGCTCTTCGCCGTAGTCGTTACCCCAGCCGGAACGCTTCTCCATGACGAAATAGCGGTAGATGTCCCCGTCGCGGTAGTCGACCAGCACGAAATGAGTGCCGTCGGGTATGGCCTGTCCGTTCTTCACGGCTTCGATTGCCTCCCGTGTTGTCATGATGTGTTCGGTGACTTCGCCCCGGGTCACGGTCGTATAGTGCACGAGACTGTCGATGTCCGGCATCGTCGCTCGATTTGGTTCGGCATCGACCTGCCAGCCGGCAAGAACGATGGCACCCACCACCGAGGCGAGAAGCGGAAGACGAAGGATGAATTTGCGCACGAGTGAGGAGCCCTTGCTGGTTAGAGCGACGGTTAATCGGCCGCGAAGACTTCTTTTGCGACGGCAACCGCCGAGACTGCGTTCGGCCAGCCGGCATAGAACGCAAGATGGGTGATCGCCTCGGTCAACTCCTGTTCGGTGACGCCGTTCGTGCGTGCGATCGCAAGGTGGGACCTAAGCTGATCCGGGCGGTTCATCGCTACCAGCGCCGCGACGGTTATGAGGCTGCGGTCCCGCTTCGAAAGTTCAGGCCGTTCCCATATGTCGCCGTACAGGACGTTGTCCGTTAGTTCCGCCAGCTTGGGCGCGGTCGCACCCATCAGTTGTTGTGCTCTTGTCGGCATGGTCCTGTCCTCTTTTTCGCTTGGGGATTGGGCGCAAACCACGCCCGGGAGTGCCGTCACGACAATGGCTAACGTCAGGCACGCGTTGACGAGTAGATGCCTCATGTTGGGTCTCCGGGATTGAGATGTCGGGTCGCGGTCAAGCGGCAACGTTCAGTCGAGCTTCTTTTCCTTGAGGAATGCCCACACCTGGTCGGCGATTTCGACGTTGTTCAGATCGGAAAACATGAAGTGCGTGTTCCCGCGGATGCCGATTTCGGGGAGATGGACGAGCTTGGCGTCTCCCCCGAGCTTGTTGACGGCAGCGACCCAGAGTTTGGCCATCGCGAGTCGGACCCGCCAGTTGTCCCGACCGCGCTCCGTTGTGGGCTCTGTCGGGAAGTTGTCCCCGTAGTAGATGATGATCGGCAAGCGGGTCAGCTTCTCGAAGTCCGCGATAGACACCGTCTCTGGCGACAACGTGCCCGCTGCACTTGGCATCGGCGCAGGCACCTCGCCCTCCGGGAATATGAAACCGCTGCCTGGCTCGAAAGCGACGATACCTTTGACGTTTTGGGTCTTGATCGCCGTCAGCCAGCCGGGTCCGCCGCCTTGCGAATGCGTGACGAGGATGCCGGGTCCGATCTTGTCGAAGAGTGCCGCCATTGCATCCGAAATCACTCCTGCGTCGTAGGGCCCGGTATTCGGCGTGACGAATCGGAAGAATTGGTCGAGAGCCGCCGGGTTCCGGTCGAACTGAACGCCCTCGAAGAAGTTCGGCCATTTGCCCAGCCGGAACTGATCGAAATAGAGCTGGTCGTAAGGCGTCGGCTCGATGGTCGTCGCGACGGTGCTGTTGCCAGCCCGACCACGCCGGGGCTGATCGACGAGATATACGGGAAAGCCGCGGCGCAGGAATATGTTTTGAAAGCCCTCGCGGCCGTCCGGCGTCGTCTCCCAGCTTCGCGCTGATTGGTAGGCACCGTGCAGCATGACGATCGGCATCGGCCTCGCGTTCTCCGGTATCTGGTAGAAAGCGTAGAGGTGATCCCCGTGCAGGCTCTGGCCTTCCGCGGTCGGCGCGTTGTTGTTGTAGGTTCCGGGCATAGCCGCGACCTTGCCGCCCACCGCAAAGCTGCCCTGTCTGTGTATGATAAGAGGACCAGCCTGATCCGCTGTCTGGCTCAATGCTCCGGTGATGCCGACTTGCAACGACAGCAGCAGAAGTAGAGCGAGCTTAGTAAGACGTGTTTTCACGATATCCATCCCCATGGCGCTATATGGGAAGGGTACGCCAGCAACCATGGGCTGATTAGGTGGCGAAAATCGCATGAAGCCATTAGCAAGGCTTATTAATCAAAAATCGTTTATCGGAATGTGATCTGAAACTCGCGATTTTCGAGGCGGATGTCATGCATGAACGCTTGAAAGTACTTCGTCTGCAGCTCTCAAGCCGCTTTGAAACGCTCCATGCGCCGTAGAAAAGTCCCTCGGATCGGTGGCCTCGCCTGCGAAGAAAATCCGTCCATCGAATGAACGGGCTAACTGGCGACGAGCATCGCTCTGACCAGGGAGCGCGTGGCTGTAGGCACCGCCGACCGATGGAGTGGATGTCCAGTTCGAACACACAAGCGGGCGAAGGTTATTCCTTACTTCAAAACCAAAGAGATGCGCGAGTTCGCCGATCGCACCAGCAAACGCAATGTCTGGCCCAGCATCCACCGCCTCCTTGGCAGAGGCTCCGCCGAGGAAGCATTCGATAACAGGCCAGCCGAAAGGTCGGATGTAGTAGGCTCCGGTCCTTGCGTCTCGCGGATCACCTAGCACGAGCGTTTTTGCCTCGAATGGGCTGCTGCCTGAGACTTCGAGAAACAGTTTTTCGTTGTAGCCGAGCGGAAGGGACGCCGCAGCGTTCCGCCACGGATCGAGGCCCGAGGGCCACCTGATGGTGTCGCCCGCGAGAATGTTTGTCGAACAAGTCACCACGACCCGTTCCGCATTGATGGTCCCGAATGCCGTTGTCAAACCGACTTTGCGATCGGCAACCGAAACCGCCTCCACGGGTGTCGCGAGAAAGAGTTCGGCCTTAGCGGGAATAGCAGAACTGACCAGAGTGCCATACCCTTCGCGGATCCGGTAGTCGATGTGGCTGGACGCTTCATCGTAGGAGAGGTAGTCGCGGACGGAAATACGTTCCAACCCGTCGCCGCTCGTGAAGCCGCTCAGAGCCTCAATATAGCCGGTCCATTCGCCGTCTTCCAAAGCGTCTGAAGCAGAGTCACTTTCGGGCGAGCGCTCGGAAATGCGTTGGTACCAAGCCGCGTAGGCACCCCGCGCGGCCTGTTGCTCAGGTGGAGAAAAGCCGAGGTTGCGAAACTGAGTTCCCCAAGCGGGAGGGCTCCGATCAACAGATAGTCCTGCCTCCACCGCGATCTCGGTCCACGGGTTTCGATCCGCCGAATGGAGCCATCCGCATCCCAGATCAAGCCGTAGCCCTGCGGCCAAACTTGTGTAAGCCCGTCCTCCGCTTCGAGGCAGAGCCTCCAGGATAGTGACCGACAGACCAGCCCCTGAAAGTCTTCGAGCGGCTGCGATTCCTGCCGCTCCGGCACCCAAAATAATCACGTCGGCGTCTTGAACCATGCTCTATCCTTCCGCGTCAGCGGCGCAGCATCAGGGTACCGCCTCAATTCAATGAAGGCATTCTAGAACACCAGGCATTCGTTTAGGTATCGAATAGTGCTTGTGGCCATGTCTGGAATTCATGAATGTGGTTCGCCCGGCTCAGCCTTTGAAACGAAGCGCGTCCACCACCAATGCGAAAGCGGGAGAGGCATGGCGTCGGTTCGGATAGTACAGGTGGTATCCTGGAAACGGCGGACACCAGTCCTCTAGCACCCTGATCAACTCGCCCTTTTCGAGATGGTCCACGACCTGGTCTTCAGGAATGTACGTAAGGCCGAGGCCGCGCAGTGCCGCGTCCCGCCGCATCGCGAGATTGTTGAATACCAGCTGCCCCTCCACCCGCACCCGGAGTTCGCGCCCGTCCTTTTCGAACTCCCATGCGAATATGTTGCCATGTGTCGGGAGCCGCATGTTGATGCAGTTGTGTTCCGTCAGGTCCTGAGGCGTTTCCGGCCAGAGGTGCTCCCGGAAGTAAGAAGGGGCCCCGACGACCGCCATTCGCATTTCCGGGCTGATGCGGACGGCGATCATATCCTTGGCGACCTGCTCTCCCAAGCGAACGCCCGCGTCGAAACGTTCTGCGACGATGTCAGTGAGGCCGTAGTCGACGATGATTTCGACCGTAACATCGGGGTTATCAGGCAGAATTTTCTCCAGTGCGGGCGCAAGAACCGAGATCGCTGCATGCTCGCCGGTGGTGATACGGATGGTGCCCGTCGGCCTATCGCGCATTTCGCCCAATGCCGCGATCTCAGCCTGAATTTCCTCGAAACGTGGGCCTGCTGTCTCCAGAAGACGCTGCCCTGCCTCTGTGGGCGACACACGCCGCGTGGTTCTTGTCAAAAGTCTGATGCCCAGCCTCTCCTCCAGTCCGCGGATGGTTTGGCTCAATGCTGACTGGGAAACGGCGAGTTTGACAGCGGCTTTCGTAAAGCTTTCCTCACGGGCGACGGTGACGAAGGCAACGAGGTCGTTGAAGTTTTCCTGCGGCATTCATTAGCGGTCCTTATAGCTTCATCCCGATTACTGCATCTAATCGGAAGGATCGACAAGGGCTAAGTTTCCATCATCAACGCGCAGCCTCGCCGGGAGGACGGCTCTGCAAATCGCCAGATGGAAACAGCCATGCCAGACGTTCGACCAGCCGCCTCCAATCCAAATAAATCCGCCATTCTCGCGATCATATTGATTAGCTACGTGATGATTGTCCTGGATATCTCCGTGGTGCTCACGGGCCTGCCCAAAATTCATCACGAACTCGGTTTCTCGGATGCAAGCCTCGCGTGGGTGCAGAGCGCCTATGCCCTGGCGTTCGGTGGCTTCCTCCTCCTTGGGGCACGAGTTGGCGATATTCTTGGCCGACGCCGCATGTTCATTGTCGGGATGGCGATCTTTACGGTCGCCTCGGTTGCCATCGGTGCCTCGCAGTCGTCCCCATGGATGTTGTCCTGGCGTGCGATCCAGGGACTAGGCTCTTCAATCCTCGCTCCCTCCACACTTGCGCTGCTGCAAACGAACTTCGAGGATGGCGAGGAACGGACACGCGCGGTATCCTATTACAGCGCGGCCGCAGGAGTTTCCGCAACGGTCGGCCTCATTGCGGGCGGCCTGCTGGCCGATTGGCTGTCCTGGCGCGTGGGCTTTTTGATCAACCTGCCGATCGGGATCGCAATGATCTTCGCTTCGCGCACCTACATCACTGAGACAGAGCAACGTCCCGGCAAAGTGGACGCCCCTGGTGCCATAGCGTCGACGCTCGGCATGAGCGGACTGGTCTGCGGTTTCATACGGTCGGCCCAGCATGGTTGGGACCTGGTAACGTTCGCTTTGATTATCGCAGCTACCGTATTGCTGACGCTCTTCCTCCGCATCGAAAACCGCGCCGCGCAGCCGATCCTGCCGCTCCGCCTGTTTGCCGACGCGGAGCGCTCGGGAGCTTACGCGGCGCGTGTCCTTTACCTCGGAGCGATGGTCGGCTTTTTCTTCTTCACGACGCTGTACCTTCAGGAAGTCGCGGGCTTCCGCCCTGCGCTCACCGGCCTCGCCTTCGTGCCGGCGACGATGCTTCACGTTCCCTTTGCCATCGTCGTGCCTCGCCTCATACGCCGCTTCGGCCGCAATGCGATCCTCCTTGTCGGAATGGTCATCGGGATCGTCGCGATGGCATGGCTCAGCCGTGCGGGCGTCGGATCGAACTACTGGACGACAGTGGCGTTGCCAATGGTGCTGATCGGCGTGAGCCAGGGCCTCACTCTCAGCCCGTTGACATCGTCGGGCGTCGCCAGGGTTTCCACCGAAGATGCAGGTGCTGCGTCCGGCGCTGTCAACGTCGCTCACCAAATGGGAAGCTCGGTCGGCCTGAGCGTTCTGATCGCGATTGCCGCGGTGGGGTCGGTCGGCCTGACAGGTACCGAGCTAACCGCATACCGGGCTTCTCATGCGTTCGACGCCGGTACGGTGATGCTGATATTCGCGCTGGTCGCGGCTGTGACCACCATCGTGCCGGCCGCATCTCGTCAACAGTCTGACGCCCACAAAGCTGAATCCTTGGCCGCCGAGAGCGCGGCATAACTCAAGGAGATAAGCGAATGAATTTCCCGCACATCTGGCCGCCCGTGTCGGCAAGCAACCATAGGAGATGAACATGAAGATCAGGAAGATTGGAGACCTCGAAGTTTCCGCCCTCGGGCTCGGCTGCATGAGCATGAGTTCGGCTTACGGTCCGCCCGCTGACAAGGCCGAGATGATCAAGTTGATCCGTTTCTCCCACGAACGAGGCGTCACCCTTTTCGATACCGCCGAAGCCTATGGACCGTTCGTCAACGAAGAGCTGGTCGGAGAAGCGATCGCGCCGATCCGGGAACAGGTCGTCGTGGCGACGAAATTCGGTTTCGATATCAACATGGAAACGGGCGAGCGTAACGGGGGTACAAATAGTCGTCCCGAGCACATCAGGGCCGTCGCCGAGGCAAGCCTCAAAAGGCTCAAGACAGACCGGATCGACCTCTTCTACCAGCATCGCGTTGACCCGGCCGTCCCGATCGAGGACGTCGCAGGAGCGATCAAGGACCTCGTCGCCGTCGGCAAGGTGAAGCACTTCGGCCTCTCCGAGGCAGGCGTCAACACCATTCGCCGCGCACACGCTGTTCATCCGGTGACGGCAGTCCAGAGCGAGTATTCCTTGTTCTGGCGAGGCCCCGAAGCAGAGTTGCTTCCGACACTCGAAGAACTTGGAATAGGCTTCGTGCCGTTCAGCCCACTGGGTGCTGGTTTCCTGACCGGCAAGATCGACGAGAACACTAAGTTCGATGCCAGCGACTTCCGCAACCTCGTGCCGCGCTTCACGCCGGAGGCTCGCAAGGCGAACCTCGCTCTCGTAGACCTGCTCAAGGCAATTGCGGACAGGAAGAATGGAACGCCAGCCCAGATCGCACTGGCTTGGCTGCTTGCTCAGAAGTCCTGGATCGTCCCCATCCCGGGGACGACGAAACAGCATCGGCTTGAGGAAAACCTTGGCGCAGTCGAACTCGAACTCGATGCGACCGATCTCCATGAAATCGAAGCCGCGCTGTCCAAGATTGAAGTCGTCGGCGAGCGGCTGCCCGAAGCCGTCCTCAAGATGACCGGTCTCTAAAGTTGGAGTTTCCGATGTCCCGGTTCGAATTCGATGCGATCGGCACCTCCTGGGAAATCGACACGCCGACGCCGCTGTGTCACCAGACCCGGCGGCAAATCCTCGAACTCGTCGAACGGTTCGACAGGATCTATTCGAGGTTCCGCGACGACTCGTTGATCACGAAGATCGCCGAGGCTGAGCACGGCGGCACGTTCGTTTTTCCGGCTGGGGCCGCGCAGATGTTCGACCTCTACGACCGGCTTCACAAGATAACCGGAGGCGGTCTCGATCCCCTCGTCGGACGCGATCTGGAGCTTCTGGGCTACGATCGTCGATACTCGCTTGTGCCGCAGCCAGCGGAAGTGTCGACTTATGCAAGCAAGCGCACGAGCTGGGGCAGCGACGTTTTCCGCCAGGGCTCGACGCTGATCACTCGAAGTTCGCTTTTGATCGACCTTGGCGCGGTAGGCAAAGGCCATCTCGTCGACCTGATCTCAGGTGTTTTGGGGGTGAGAGGCCTCGAAGACTTTGTCGTCGATGGCAGCGGCGACATGCTGCATCGCGGAGAAGCGGCGCTCGGTGTCGGACTTGAGCATCCGTTTGATCCTACGAAGGTGGTGGGCGTCGCCCACCTCCGAGACGCCTCGCTTTGCGCCTCGGCGGTCAATCGCCGGAAATGGGGAGACAACCTTCATCATATCTTGCATGCCAGGACCGGAAGGCCCGTGAAGGACGTGGTTGCTACATGGGTCGTTGCGAAGGATGCCGCGACGGCAGACGGGCTGGCCACGGCGCTTTTCGTCGTTCCTGCCTCCCGGCTGGAGCCAAGCTTCGACTTCTCCTTCGTTCCGATGTTCGCCGATGGCCGTGCTGAGGTGTCCGACAATTTCGACGGCGAAGCCTTCACCTGAGAAAGGAACAAAATGCCCCGCGAGATCAGAAACGCGCTCGTCGCTTCGGCGCTAACCCTGATGGTGTCCTCGACGGCAGAGGCCCAAGGCGGCAAGCCCCGTCAGTATGCAGACGGCGTCTACACAGCGACCGGGACATACGGCGGCCAACCGTCGCATATAACCTTAAAGGTGACCCTGACTGATGGCGTGATCACCGCGGTGGAGGTCACTCCCCATGCATATGTGCCGGAATCGCTGGAACTCCAGCGACGCTTTGCGGCGGCGGTTCCAAAGGTCGTCATAGGGCGACCGATCGATCAAGTGAACGTTGGCAAGTTGGCGGGTTCAAGCGGAACTTCGCGCGGATTCAACAACGCCATAGGCCAGATCAAGCGCCAGGCGGCTCGTCGGTGACGGCCCTCCGCTTAGCACCCCCGCAGTCAAGAAAATCAGAGGAGTGTAAAGATGTCTACGAGGCACGAAATTGAACTCAACCGCAGAGGCTTGCTGCTGACAGCGGGTACGTTGGCCGTGGCCGCCAATCTCGGGGTAGCCAATGCTCAGGCGACGACCAAGCAAAATGCCTCAGACACAACGTCCGTCACCGAAATCGGACGGCGAAAGCTCGGCTCCCTGGAGGTATCCAGCGTGGGTCTTGGCGTTCAAAACATGAGCCGGACCTACCAGCAAACAATTCCAACGCGTGCCGAAATGCATAACATCATAAGGGCCGCTTTCGACCGGGGCCTGACTTTCTACGATGCAGCAGAGGCCTATGGGCCACATGAGGTCGAAAGGATACTCGGCGAAGGCGTTCAACCGTTCCGGGATCAGGTTGTTATCGCGTCCAAATTCGGCTGGAACATCGATCTCGAGACTGGAGAACGGCTTCCGGGCCTCAACAGCCGTCCCGAACATATCAAGTCGGCCGTCGAGGGAATGCTCAAGCGCCTGCAAACCGACCGCATTGATCTCCTCTATCAACACCGCGTCGACCCGCAGGTGCCGATCGAAGATGTGGCAGGAGCGGTGAATGACTTGATGAAGCAGGGGAAAGTCGTGCACTGGGGCCTTTCCGAGATGGGTCTCAACACGCTTAGGCGCGCCCACGCAGCGCTGCCTCTGACCGCGGTTCAGAGCGAATACTCGATGCTGTGGCGGGGGCCTGAAAAGGGCGCGATCCCAGTGTGCGAGGAACTGGGCGTCGGATTCGTCCCTTGGAGCCCTCTCGGCGTTGGTTTCCTCAACGGCGCGATCGACGCTCGTACACGGTTCGCTCAGGGTGATATCCGCGGCATCGAAGGGCGCTTCGCGCCTGAGAACCTGCCGACCAACCTTGCGCTCGTGGGACTCCTAAAGACGTGGGCGCACCGGAAACAATCACGCCTCGGACAGATCGCGCTCGCTTGGCTGCTGGCTCAGAAACCGTGGATCGTCCCGATCCCCGGCACGACGCAGATGGCTCACATGACGGAGAACATCGACGCGACTGGCATCACCTTTACACCCTACGAGATCGCGGAGTTGAATGCCTCCCTCGCGGCCATCCAAATCAAGGGTGCGAGGCTTCCGGACGCCGTTCAGGCATTCTCGGATGTCGAAGCTCCTGCGAAGTCCTAATCCTCGGAACCTTCGGATTACGACCATCCCGCCCGAAGCCCTTTGTCAGCTTTGGGCCCGAAGGCGACAACAGCCTCGTCCGCAGAGCGCCAAAGGCGTCACGAAGGCCCTACGATGTGTTCGACAAGGCGGGGCGCTTCCTCGGCGATCGCCAATATTATGCCTGACTTGCGCGTAGAGGCGAAATCCAACCCGGCGAAGTAAAGGCCCGGCAGGGTGGCCACGCCATCCTCGTGGACCGGCTGTCCCGCGGCATCGAGCGCACCGGGAAGCCTCATCCAACTGAAATCGCCCTTGAAGCCTGTGCACCACACCACGGTCGTTATGCCGGACCGGGAGAGATCAAGCGAAGCGATCGTCGGGTTCGGTTGTTGCATCGCGACCGTCTCCGCCGGGTCGGGTTCCGAAACGGGTGCATCGATTCCAGCGCGGCTGACATATTCGTCGATATGGCGTTTGATGTGATTGGAGGCTTCATCCGCAAAGCGAACATTCGCTTCGAGATCGTCGGCGAACGAGAGGCGGTCGCCATCCTCGACGCCAGTCAATCGCCCAAGAAGCACGACACCTTGGGCGCTGAGCGCTTGAAGGCTTATCGTGTGCACCGACCCAAGCACACCTCGAGGCGGGATGCGTCCCGCAAGTCGAATGACCTCCTCCCGTCGCACGTCGAGAAACCCACATTCGAGGAGCCAGACCATGATGTCGCGGCCTCGGTAGCGCCGCGGGAGCCGTCCGACACGACTGGTGGCAAGGAAGACTGTTCGGCCTGCTTCCGCCAACTCCTCCGCGATCTGGACACCCGACTGGCCACTTCCGACCACCAGCACCGCGCCGTCGGCAAGATCCGCAGCGCTGCGGTAGCCGGAGGCGTCGATCTGGCGAAGGACGGGCGGTAACGCAGCGGCCCAAACTGGGCGTACCGGACAATTCAGGCTGCCGCTTGCAACGATCACGTTCCGCGCTAAAAGCATGCCGCGTGAAGTGGTCAGCCGATACGCGTCATTCTCGTGCCTGAGTTCGCTCACCGCAGTATCCGGTTCGATCGGGAGCGCGTTGCGCCTGGCGAAGTCCTCGAGGAGAGCGACGAACTGGTCGCGCGTCAGGGCACCGGATGGATCCTCACCGTCATAGCAGTCGCCTGGCATGACGGTCTGCACGTTTGGGGTGTTCATCCGAAAGGAATCCCATCGCTGCGTGCGCCAGGTCTCTCCTATGCGGCCCCGCTCCAGGACGCTATGGCGCAAGCCCCTTCGTGCCAGCCAATAGCTGACGCCGAGGCCCGCCCAGCCGGCTCCGACGACGACAGCATCGAGAACATCGGCACTACCATTCATTTGCCGCGGTGATCTCATGATCGGCATCCCCAGCCATCCCCGCGCGGCATTAAGCCTTGTTCACGACAATTAGTCCAGCGTGGCGGATCTCCACCCGACTGGCCGAGCGCACTCGATTTCGCCAGCCCCAGTCACCGCATGAAACTGCGCCACAGCGCGCTCGCCAAACCGGAAGGCAAGGTCGCCTGATGCGAGGCAGTTCACTTCGTCGCTGGTGCGGATGGCCGTGCAAAAAGCGATGTGAAACTCGCGCCGAAGTTTGCTCGACTACCCAATTATTTCCTCGCCACCGCCTTTGCAGGATTGGCCTCTCGGCTAGCATTGGGTGGTCGGGTCTGACTGGTGCGCCGGGTTCAACGGCGGCTTCGGGCCCGATAGCGGAAGAGGCCTTGGCCGGCAAGCGCCCAATTCCGGTCATTGAAACTCTTATCTGTGCTACGTTTCAATTACATCACGGGCGGCCGGCTTTGTGACGCAAATCGGGGTTGGTAAATAGAGACTCTCCCTCAATCGCGGAATAGCTCTCTCAATCCATTGCAGGAATCAAGTGTTTCGTGTCCGCGCTACCAGCCTTGCAAAATTCTGCCAGCCAAGTCGCTTGCGGTAAACCGGCACATCTGGTCACGAGCGGGATTTTGCGGACGAAGAGAACACGGCATGGATCGCGGCGTCCTTGACGGTATCTTGTCTGCAGGTGCCCTAATTGCGGCTGTGACCCGTGTCCACAGAGTAACTTGCAACGTTGCTCAGGACTTTCGAGGTGAAGTCAAATTCCCTCTCCGATATCCGTGCAGAGGAAGGCGGCGGAGGACCGGGAGCGAATTGTCAGCGGAAGCTGTTCGAGTCGCAACCGCGGCGTCGCAAGTCCCTGAAGAGAGTGGCGACCCCTGCAGGAATCGAACCTGCGACAACCTGCTTAGAAGGCAGGTGCTCTATCCAGCTGAGCTAAGGGGCCGCGTGACCCGGGCTTCATGCCCTGGTCAAATCATCGCGTATGAAAGCGGATCAATGCGTCCAAGGCTGAGTCCGCGTATAGCGGAAATTATCAGGGTAAGCCACCGTCTGGCGTTGCGGATCCTTCGGGGCGATGACCCGATACTCGATGCCGTTGCGCTTCGCGTAAGCTTCAGCGAGTTCCTGCGTTTCGAAGGTCAGCTTCAGCTGCTGGCGCATGTCCGAGGAAGACGTGTAACCCATGATCGGATCGATGGTACGCGGCGTCTCCTGATCGAACTCAAGAACCCAAATATTTGTCTTTGCCTTGCCGGACTGCATCGCGGTCTTGGCTGGGCGGTAGATCTTGGCAGACATTGCTGCAACGCCTCCGAATTAGCGGGCTTTCGCACTCGAAACTTCACTCTGCCCCATATCCGAGGCTTCTCTTCATCCAAACCATCGCACAAAGAGATGAGTTTTGCTTACCGACGAATCCCTTTCTTTTCAAGAAAAAAGCCAAGGCGGCGGAGCGCTGGATCTCCGATCGTTTTCCGGCAGCCCTCCTCTTTTCGCGATCACTCGATAACTCGTGCTCATATCAATCACTCCGCACAGCAAGCTGAACGATGGGGTGCTTAAACCAAGCATGGGGATACGCGATTTATGTATTGCGGGCGCGAGGCGAACCGTGTATTGCCCTCCCTCGTCGGCACGGAGTGTAGCGCAGTCTGGTAGCGCATCTGGTTTGGGACCAGAGGGTCGGGAGTTCGAATCTCTCCACTCCGACCATTTTTCCCCATTATTCCACGGGCTAGTCCATGACGGCGCTCATTGGCGCCACCGGATCCGCCACCGTTTCCGGCCAATTTCTCCGGCATCGTACGCGCCGAGATGGATATCCATGCACGAGGCCGGGCACGCAGTCGCGGCGCACGCGCTGTCGCCGTCACAGCGGATCGAACTGTCGATGCGAAAGAGCTACCGGATATTCGACACAAATGTTATTGCGCATGGCGCGACGCGCTCCGAAGAAGACGTGGAGGACATTGTTACCGGCAAGGAGCTTCGGGGCCAAGGAAACGTTGCTGGTCGGGCGGTCGATTGGTTTCTCGGGCTTTCGTGGGGGTGATCTCGAGGTCGCCACGTGGAACGCGGTCCGGATGGTTTGCTCCTATGGAAGGAGCAAGCACTAGATATTCTTAAATGTCGAGGCATGGTCATCGACTGTAGACGTCTCGAGACCCCCGGCACTCCGAAATGAAATCGCACTCAACACGAGCTCTCTCACTTGTTTCGACGAACCGGCGACTCTCTTAGGCGTGACCGGCGGGGTCGGCAGCGCGAGTTTTGGCGAGAGCGACTCCCGGCCCACCATCCGACGTCGCCTCGATGAACACAACACCGTGCCCCTCCAGGGCGGCCCGCACCCGCGACGCGACTCCCCCAGGACCTTGCCCTCGCACTTTTCCAAGCGGACGACGACGGCGGCGCCTACCTGCGTCCGCGCAGCAGGACGCTCCTCGACCTGGCGACAACGCAACCGTCCGATATGCACATCGACTGTACGGCTCTCTACGCCCTGCGGCTTGGGCCAAGCGGACAGGCGGCTGCCCGTGGCGTTACCCTTGTCAAATAATCAAATGAATTGTATATTTCGTATAATTTGAAGGAGCGCCACGATGGAAAAATTCTCCACGGTAGAATTGCTGCGCGATATTAAGACCGTGACCATGGCGGCAGATCGCCAGCCGGTCGCTATTACTCAACATCGCAAGGCCCGCTACGTCCTCATGACCTACGACGATTTTGAGGCCATGAAGCAAAAAGGCGATCCGCGCAGGGCTTATGGCCCCAATGAGGCCCCCCCTGAACTGGCAGCGTTGATCGGTCCGGAACTGGACCGACTGATAGAGGAAGGAAGCGAGACCAATGGCTGATACTCCGGCCAATGGTTCGATCATCCGCTATCCTTATCTCTGGACATGGCAGCGCGACAAGGGAGAAACTGAGGGGCGGAAGGCACGCCCGGTTTGCATGGTTCTGGCAATCCCGAAAGGCAATCAGACAAACCTGATCTTATTGGCTATCTCAGGCACCCCGCCCCGCTCCGATCAAACCGCCTTGGAGATTCCCCAGCTTGAATGCCGCCGCGCTGGAATCCGTGAGTGGAAGGATGCGTGGATTACCGTCTCTGAATTCAATCATGACATAGCCGAGCAGTCCTTTTACTACGACCCGAGTGCAGAGGTTTTGGGATCGTTCAGCAAGGGATTTCTTGCGAAGATCGCAGCCGCTTTCAAGCCCTTCCTTGCTCAGCCGAGTGCGCGGGTCAGTCGAACCGATTGAGGGGAGGTCCGCCCTTTTGCGATGCCTTCCATGGGATGTCGTGACGGATAAGCTTCATCGTCCGAGCAGCGAGCGCACGGACGAGTTTAGGATTGATCGACGTGAGCGCTGACTGGCTCTTCAGCGCCTTGAAGATGCAATCGAACTCATTCGTGTGAATTGCACGAATCCTAAACTCCAAAGGAACGTTCCCCGCGACGACCATTGTGGTGACGCGCTCGCGTGCCGTCGGCAAGAAAGGTTCCTAGGTATGGGATCACTTGGTCGGGCTGTGATTGTCGCGCAGCGTCAATCCCTCGCTGCAGCGGCATCTCCAGGTGACTGAGCACGAATCGAGAGTTTCTGGGCCTCAAGCGCTACGAAATCGGAAAGCAGCTTGACACGTGACGGCACGGTCCGACCAAGCGCGTGAACAGCACTGAAGCGCATCGGCTTGAGCGCGCCCGAGGGTGTCACATCAATCAATATTCCCGAATCCAAGTCGTCTGCCACCACACAACGCAAGAGCAAGGCTACTCCGAGGCCGTGCCGCGCTGCCGAATGTAGAGCGATGCCGCTGTCGCAGTCTATTCGCCCGGTTGGGAGGATCTTGGACCCGTCGGCAAAGGCGATGTGTGCCGTTCGGCCGCCAACGGAGTACCGCGCAAAGGGCATGCTCTGAAAGTCATGAATTGTCCTCGGCACGCCCCATTTTGATAGAAGCGACGGAGCTGCAACCAGAACCATGTCGAGATCCGCGAGATGCCGAACAACCAGATCGGGTTGCACGACCTCCCCGACCCTGAAGACGACATCGTAATCGTCCCGGATGATGTCGACGAACCTGTCTGTCAACCCGATGTCCAGCGTTAGGTCAGGGTATTCCTCGGCAAACTTGGTGAAGATCGCCCCGAGAAACAGCTCTGACATTTCGACGGGCATACTGAATCGCAATCGTCCGGTTAGTCCGCTGCTACTTGATAGCCCATCGTCCGATGCATCGAGTTCCCGCAGCAGTGGACCGATCCGCTCGAACAGCATCTGCCCGTCGGGGGTCAGCGTAAGGGCGCGTGTCGACCTGAGAAAAAGACGGGATCCGACCAGCTTTTCCAACCGACCGACGCTCTTCGAAATGGCGGAGGGTGATGTTTTCAGATCCCGAGCAGCCGCACTGAACGATCCAACTTCGACCGTGCGCACGAACGCGATCAATCCCGACATCTCATTCAGCAAATGGGTCACCTGAATCTCCGAGGAAAAGGTTTTGTGCCGACGACACGGCTAAAATCCATACAGGCAGCAGCATACGTTCGCCCTGTCAACATGGAGAACGAAAATGCCTAGTCTCAAAGATAAGATCGCGGTCATTACCGGCGGCAATAGTGGCATCGGCAAAGCGACTGCCATGCTCTTCGCCCAAGAAGGCGCTCAAGTCATCATTACAGGGAGAAGGAAGGATGTCGTCGATCAGGCAGCCAAGGATATCGGCAATGGAGCCATTGGCGTCATCGGTGACGTAGCGAGCAGGGGCCATCATCATGACCTTGCAGAAGACATCCGCCGGCGTTTTGGCGCACTTGATATCTACATGGCGAACGCCGGAGTGATCAATCTCTTGCCCTCCGACGAAGTCACGGAGGACGAGTACGACCAACACTTTGCGATTAACACCCGCGGCGTATTCTTCGGCGTTCAGGCCATCTCGCCGCTTATTCGGATCGGGGGCACCATTATCCTGACAAGTTCGCTCGCGGCGACGAGGATACTTCCAAATCACACGTTGTATGCAGGTACGAAGGCGGCGATCGCAGCGTTCGCTCGCAACTGGGCTGTCGAGTTCAAGTCCCGAAAGATCCGCGTGAACGTCCTCAGTCCGGGGCCCGTAGAAACTGAAATTCTAGGCAAACTAGGCGTGTCGGAAGAAAATCGGCCGGAGATGATCGACCAGCTATCGAAAGCAATACCAGCCGGCCGTTTGGGTCGCCCCGACGAACTGGCAAAAGCAGCTCTGTTTCTCGCCTCTGATGCAGCAAGCTTCGTAAATGGTGTCGAGCTCCACGTCGATGGTGGGATGGGGCTCGTGTGACAACAAGGCAGTGAACGCGATCCGATCCTGAGTTCTGCCCTACTTCGAGAAGCTGGTGTGCGAACCCTGTCGCTCAGGGGCAGCACCGGCTTCAAAGTCCCTTGTTGCGGGTGAGATTATGATGTGCCCAACTAGAACGCTCGTATATCTACCGCTGCAATAGCGTCCGCGTAAATGCTGGAGACTATGGGTGTCGAACTAGACCTTAGATTTCGAGTGCAGATTCTGGACTGGCTCGCGGCCGGGATTCGGTACCAGCCGCGGGGGGAAAAGGTCTTCGCGGAGCTCTGTGCCCGCATCGTTGCATGTGGGATTCCTCTTAGCAGAGCGACGCTGCATCTTCGGGTCCACCATCCGCAGTGGCTGGGCACGCGGATGACCTGGATGCGCGGCCAGCCCGATGCCAGCGTTCAGACGATCGCCCATGACGTCGAGGCAACCGACGTATTTCTACGCAGCCCATTTCGGGTGGCGATCGATAGCGGAAAGCGTGTTCGGCAGAAGCTCCAGATCAACGGCCCGCATATTTTTGCAATATACGAGGAGCTGAAACACGACGGCCATACCGACTACGTGGCTTGGCCCCTCGATCACACGCAAGGTCGCCGCCACCTCATTACCTTCGCTACCGATCGTCCCGATGGTTTTTCGGATCAGGAATTGGCGCTCCTCGACACGCTGATGCCGTGGTACTCGCTCGTCACCGAAGTACGGGTAAAGGACCAACTGGCTCGAACGCTGTTGGAGACTTACGTGGGTGCGCACGCCTCCGACGAGATACTGCACGGCGCCATAACGCGTGGCAGTCGAGAGACGATCATTGCAGCCATCCTGATCTGTGATCTGCGAAACTTCACTCGTCTGTCTGACAGTCTTCCGCGTGACGAACTGATCGAAATCTTAAACAGGTACTTCGATGTCGTCGCGGAGCCGATTGAACGTCACGGCGGCGAGATACTGAAATTCATCGGAGACGGCCTCCTAGCGGTATTTCCAATGGATGGCACGGATGCCTGCCAGCATCTGCTCGCGGCGGTGCAGGAAGGATATCAAAGCGCGTCCTGCTTGCGACGAACTGCCGAACTGGTCCGCTTTGGCACCGGCATCCACCTCGGTGAAGTCATGTACGGGAACATCGGCTCCAAAAAGCGTCTCGATTTCACCGTGATCGGATCCGCGGTGAATCTGGCCTTCAAACTCGAGGCGCTCACCAAAACACTAGATCGTCCAGTCCTGCTCTCGGGAGATTTCGTACAAGCAGCCGCATGCTTTGATCAAACCGACTACCTGGGTCCGCAAAGGGTCTCCGGCTTCGATGTTCCGATCGGTGTTCACGCGTTGCGGTTGAACGCCTCTCAAATGCCTTGCTGATCCCAACGGTACTCCTTGAGGAACGCTGGGGCAGCCAGAAAACACGTCTTTGTTCTGGATCACGACATGACGACCCGGACGAAGATAGCGGACGTCCTCGCCGCAAACTCGATCAAAGTTAGCCTGGTCTCAGAAGAACGCCAACTTCGAAGGTTGGTCGCGATGGAAATCGCGGATGCGATGATTGTAGAAGTTAATTCATCGGAGGCTCTCGCCACGGTGCGGAATCTGGCTTCGCTGACCCATACACCGATCATCGTTACTAGCGCCGACTTGAGCGATGAAGACGACAAGGTTCGAGGATTGGAGGCTGGCGCTGTAGACTATCTCGTCAAGCCCTTTGGGTACCGCGAATTCATGGCTAGGCTGACTGTGGCGATGCGCGATAGGACGTCGCCGCTTCCGGCACGCGATCGACGCAGTTATCGCTTTGATGACTACAAGCTATCCGTTCGGCAGCGTTGCTTGATACGGTTGGACGGAAGCGATGTGAAATTGACCACCGCTGAATTCAACCTCTTGATCACGTTCCTCAATGCGTTGGCCGCAGGATGAAACCGGAAAAATCCCTGCGTTCATCGTCTCCATCGTGTCCGGTTGACACAGCTCACTTGAGTTAGCCGTTCGAAGCATCGCTAACATCCCAAAGGCCTGTGGAACTCGATCATGAAGTTCGGTGTTTCGGCGTCTCTCTACCAAAGATGGCCGCCTTCCGCAGGCGGAAGCTGTCGGCGAAGCGCGACCTAGCGACCGGCCACCATGAAATAGTTTCTCCAGCGTGGCGCGCGGGTAATGTTGTAAAAGCAGCTCGGCCGCCGTCGCAAACTCGCCGAAGAGAATGGTCAGACGATGCTCTTCGTTTTCAATGCGATAGGCTCTTGCAGGACCGTCGGATGCAGATCCTGTCGGTCTTGCTCGCGACAGCGATGAATTCCACGTTTCCGCCAATTCCCTTCCCCGCTGATGACCGCCGCGAGCAGTAAGAGCGCGCTGGAAACGCCGGTAGCATACTTAGGTTTGGATTGACGCCAATACTCCCATAGGTCGATGATCGTTCCTCTTGAACGTAGGGATCGAAGGCGCGGTCTCGGCCCGACTACCTGTGCTTGGTTCGGCAAGTGCGATTTTGCCTTTGGCCGGTGAGCATGCCTCCAATAGAGCAAAGAAGCTCTACATCACATGGAAATGCTTCAAATGCTGGTTGCCATCGTAGACGACGACGCAGTGGTTCGGGAATCATTGCTCGATCTGCTCGAGGTGTCCGGTTATTCCGTCGTGACATTCGCGTCTGCTGCCGATTTTCTGGAATCGCCCCGGATCCCCGAAATGCGATGTCTTCTCCTCGACATTTCAATGCCAGGCATGAGCGGCATCGACCTCTATAAGGAACTGAACCGGCGAAAGATCGCGATACCCGTCGTATTCATGACAGGCCATGCGCAAGAGGCGCTGATCAACGAAGCGAAACGGGCAGGAATCTGCTTGTTCAAGCCTTTTGCTGGCGCGGAACTTCGAAGGGCGATCGAAACCGCTATTGAGATCTAGCGCATGTACGAAGCTTCAAATGTGGGCGGCGTAATCTGCACGACGGATCCTTAAGCTTCTTGGCCCTCGACCGGCAAATCAAAGATGAACTTCGCTCCGGTCGGATCATTCTTCTCCACCCAGAGCCTGCCGCCGTGCGCTTCGACGATTGATCGGCATATTGCCAGACCCATCCCCATCCCCTGCCCCTTTGTGGTGTAGAATGGTTCGAATATTCGCTCTGGATCTTCGACGCCCGGCCCGGTGTCGGATATTTCCGTGTAAATCCGCTCGCTGTCGCGTCGTACGCTCAATTGGAGCATCCCGCGATCTGCAGCAAGGTCCATTGCTTCCAATGCATTCCGGATGAGATTGACGAAGACCTGTTGTATCTGGATAGGATCGAAGAACAACGGCGGAAGATCTTGCTCAATTCGGCATTCCATCCGTACGCCCCGTCGCGTGGCTTCTTCAGCCATCAGATCGCGGGCCTCCACCGCCACAGCGTCAAGCGCCTATGTCCTGCGCGCCTCCGGGGTATGCTTGAAAAGGGCACGGATTCGACCGACCACCTCTGTTGCGGTATTTGTCCGGAATGAATGGAGTGACGCCATTCTCCGGCAACGCGTTCATAGTCATCGGGATAGAGCAGTTGCTTCCAAGCGACCTCTCCCTCGCTCCACCAAGCGTTCAACTCGTCTGGCGTCTTGCCTAGAGCGGCTTGTAAGACAGGTGAGAGGTAAATCCACCTGCCGCTCGCATCGAATGCCCAACCGACGCCGGTCAAGTTTTCGACGGTCTTTGCGGCCTCGATAGGCGAATTGCCAGCTGTGACAGTATCAGGCGTCATCGGTTGCTCTCCATCCGGAGCTTCGCTGTGATCGCTCGACATGTTTTACGCCCGCGCCGCGCGTCAGTCCAACGTAGGCACACGATTGGCTGACGACGCACAAGTTCCTTCCGCAACGGAAGGCCATCGACCGCGGGCATCCTTCGACAGGTCCAGGACAGGAAACGATGGGATCGCAAGGGGGCATCGAGGCGGCTGTCACCGATCAAACGTACGTATAGCTTTTGCGCCAACGTGGAGATGCTAGCGTTGCGGCCGGTGTTTCGGCACTGGAACAGGACTAGCATAGGAGTTCGGAATGAACGTCAATTCAATAACCACGACATCCGAAAAGGCCGGGCATGGCTACGTGACATCGATGGACGGAACCCGCATCTTCTACAAGGACTGGGGGCCGAAGGAGGCGCAGCCGATCGTGTTCCATCATGGGTGGCCCCTCAGCGGCGACGACTGGGACGCCCAGATGCTCTTCTTTCTGGGAAAAGGCTACCGTGTTATCGCCCACGATCGTCGCGGACACGGCCGATCGGAACAGGTCGGCGGCGGCCATGATATGGATCATTACGCTGCCGATGTTGCCGCCGTCGTGGAACATCTGGACTTGCGGAACGCTGTTCACATCGGTCATTCGACGGGCGGAGGCGAAGCTACCCGCTATGTCGCCCGCTATGGCAAAGGCCGCGTTCTGAAGCTGGTACTCATCGGCGCAGTGCCGCCCATCATGGTGAAGACACCCGACAATCCAGGCGGACTTCCGACCGAGGCATTCGACGGATACCGTGCTGCGCTGGCGTCGAACAGAGCCCAATTCTATTACGACGTAGCCAGCGGGCCTTTCTACGGTTTCAATCGGCCCGCCACCGTTGCCTCTGAGCCGATTATCCAGAATTGGGTGAGACAAGGCATGATGGGCGCGGCAAACGCTCACTACCTAGGTATCAAGGCTTTCTCGGAAACCGACTTTACGGAAGATCTGAAAACGATCGAGGTTCCGACTCTCGTTCTCCATGGTGATGACGATCAGGTCGTCCCGATTGAAGATTCCGCCCCTCTCTCCGCCAAACTTCTGAAGAACGCGACACTGAAGATCTACAAGGGACTGCCGCACGGGATGGTGACGACCCATGCAGATATCATCAATCTCGATCTGCTGAGATTCATTGCCGTATAAAAACAATGCGGAGGGTGCTTCATGCATCCTCCGCGCCATTCGGTTCAGCCCGCGCTCTGCGGGCGCCCTCAGTTCCTTTGCAGTTTTTCGGCCTTGCGAACCAGATCGGCAATGGAACGGCTCTGCATTTTGCGCATCACGCTCATCCGATGCAGCTTCACGGTCATTTCGCTGATCCCGAGCTGATAGGCGACCTGCTTGTTCATAAGCCCGCTGACGACGCCGAGCATCACTTGCTGCTCTCGCGGGGTCAGCTTATCGACCAGCCTCCGAATCTGCTCGCGTTCGGTTTCAACTTTGCGTCTCTCGCCGTCCAGGCGAATGGCGTGGTCTACAGCGTCGAGCAGATCCCGCGTAACGAACGGTTTGGTGAGGAAATCGGTAGCGCCGGCTTTCATCGCCCTGACGCTGGCCGGAACGTCGGCATAGGCCGTCAGGAAAATGACCGGCATCTTACTTCCGAGCGAGATCAACTGGCTCTGGACATCGAGGCCGGTGCCTCCGGGCATTCGAAGGTCGACAACGATACAGCCAGGGGCGGTCGTATCGGCCGTGCTCATGAACTCAGGTCCACTGGAGTAAGCGGAAGCCCGCCTATTCGTTACCATGAAGAGGTCGAGAAGAGCGTCTCGCATGTGCTTGTCATCATCGATGACATAGACAATAGGTTCGGCGGATAAATCCTGTTTCGTATCTAGCTTTTCCATGATCGATCCTCCACTCGCTGCGGCGCCCTCTCTTATGAGGGGCGGAATGACGTCGATGCCAAGTGGGTGCCGCCGCTGGGTCTGATTATCACGAACGCCAAGCCTAGTGATGATAAACCTTGGTTTACTTGCTCTCCAGCGCCTGACCCATGCATGCGTGCAGCGGCAGCGACAGCGGAACTGTTCATCACCCGACCAACTCCGAAAAAGGAGTGACGCGCCGCGGTCCAATGGCGGTGTTCTCCGTCAGGATCTCTCCGGTTTCCAGTTCCAGCGCCGGCACGTATCCTTTCGGGGTGACGGTACCGAAATCGCGCCGCCTGCTGTCAGTTTCGTTGCGAGGTCGACGCGCTCAATCTCGAAATCGACATCGGCTTCCCTCAACGCGATGTGGTCTGCCAGGCTGCATGCCACAGGAGAGTAGTAGAGCTTCATCGGACGGTTCCTTTGTTGTTCGGTGAACGTGACGGGGCACGATTCAAGAACCGAGCGGCCTTGCTAGGATCCGTCCACGACGTCATTGAATTCCGGGTGCGTCTGCAGGAAGTTCTGCATGAACGAGCACCGGATCACGGCCTTTTGGCCTCTTTCCCGGAGATTATCGAAGACGCCTTTGACGAGGGCGGCACCAATGCCCGTCCCTCGAATTCCGGAACCTCGACGTGGACGAAGACAGGTCGTTCGCCGTCCACCTCATAGTATGCCGCGGCCAACACTCCTGCATGTATCTGGCGCTCAAACCGATGCATTTCAGGGTTGTCTCTCACCTTGGAATCCATCGTTTTTTCCTTCCGTGCTGGTCGTATAGGGTCGCCGGGCCACGACCGTCTGGGGCTGCAGAGCGAGGATACAGTCCGATGAGCGCGGCCGTAATCCAAACGTAAGTTTACTTGCTCGCCATTCTCTCCCGCCGTACCTAGGCCGCGGGCGGACAGCTGGCTTCCGGGGGCGCGTGCGCCGAATGGCCGACAGGGTGGCGCAGACAGACCGGTCGAGAAGCACGCACGTGTTCGGCCGAAAATCAGCGGAGAAGATGATTATTAGACAAGTTCGACGTGGCGGCGTCGCTTTTTGAGATCGAGGCCGATGGGATGCGGCACGGTATGTTTCGTCGCGCATCCGAGCCGTTTTTCACGACTAAGACGACAGGACTGCGGACTTGGCCTGACAATCGTGAGCCACTTCGCCAATGAAGCCGGAGGAAGCTTCCATCTCGCGAGCGAGCTCGGCTTCGGGGCGCGCAACGTGTCGCTGCCGGTAGTCTGAAGCGAGCAGCTTAAATCGACGTCTACCCCAAGTCACACGGGTTTGATGGTGACTTCGATTCACTCCCCTATAAAGTTTTGGGGCTGCACTTCTCACCAGAGGGGCTATAAACTCAGCATCGAGTGCGCCCTTAATTATGTAGAATCGTGCGCGGGGCCAGGAAATCTGCCAGCAAACCAGCAACGGTGGATGGAGTGGTCGACAACGCGGAGGATCGTATGTCGAGTAGACAGGCGCGAACGAGGACGATGTCCACTTCAACGGATTCGGGCGGCGGCACCTCAGATTTGACGGTGCAGCTCGCTGAGAGCATACCGGCGCATCTTTGGTGTGCTGATCCGCTTGGCAGGTTCACCTATATGAACCAGAGCATGCAAGCATACTTCGGCACGACACTTGATGAGGTCGCATTCTTCTTGCGAGGAGACCAATTCGGTTGGCGGCGATATATTCATCCCGACGATCATGAGAGCGTTGCGGCGAAATGGGGGCACAGCCTAGAGACGGGGGCGCACTTCGACAGCGAGCACCGCCTGCGTCGGGACGATGGCGAATATCGTTGGTTTCGAGCATCGGGCAGACCGTCGTACGATGACCGAGGTTTTATCAACGCATGGTTTGGGCAGACGATCGACATCGAAGAGCAGAGGCGCGCCGAGGAGGATCTGCGCAATCGGACGGCCGAGCTGTCATTGCTGGTCGATATGGTCCCGAGCAACTTGTGGCGACTTACACCAGACGGGACTACCACACTGGTGAACAAGCGCATGGCTGACTTTCTCGGTCTGGAAATCTTGGACCAGGCAACTCTCGAGACCGTGATGGATACAATCTTCCATCCGGACGACGCAGCACCCGTAGGGAACGAGTTGGGGCGTTGCCTGATGACGGGCGAAAGCTTCGCCATGAGGTATCGACTCCTTCGGGCTGACGGCATGTACAGGTGGATGTCGGGTCGCGCTGAGCCGATGCGCGACAAGGATGGGCACATCGTCACGTGGTTCGGCCTCTGCCACGAGATTCATGATCAGGTGCAAGCGGAAGATGCCTTGCGGCGCTCGGCCGCGAAGCTTGCCCATGCGACTCAAGCTGCAAACCTGGCCGAACTGTCCGCCTCTATCGCGCACGAGGTCAATCAGCCTTTGGCGGCGATTGCGGCCGATTCAGACGCCTGCACTCGTTGGCTTTGCGTCGATCCTCCGAACGTGGAGCGGGCAAAGCTCGCTGCCGAACGCATTACGACGGCGGCGGTATCCGCAGGGGATGTCGTCCGGCGGATCCGCGCCCTGTTCCAACACATTTCGCAACCTCGAACACTTGAAAACGCAAACCTCCTCATAGAGGAAGTCTGCCGCCTCATGGCCGACGAAGTTGGCGCGAACGCCGTTCGGATCACAACGGATCTGGATCCCAATCCTCCGATGATCGCCCTTGATCGCGTACAGATACAACAGGTTCTGATGAACCTCATCCGGAATGGCATCCAGGCGATGGATAAGACGGAGGATAGCGCGCGTTCACTGGATATACGCTCATGTCGCGATGGGTCCGGCGCTGTGCGAATTGAGGTTCGGGACGCCGGGAGTGGGTTCAGCGAGATCGATCGTGTCTTCGAGCCGTTCTTCACGACCAAAAAGGATGGCATGGGGATGGGGCTCGCGATCTGTCGTTCGATCGTGGAGTCCCATGGAGGCCAATTCCGGATGACCAACAACGACGCCGGGGGCGCGACCGTTGCCTTCACCCTTTCGATGGCAGAAGATCTGTCGCCCGGGCCTCAAGGCGGGCTCGGCTGATGACGATCATCGCAAGAATCCAGGCGATAGCCGTCATCGCGACGCAAACCGCACCAAGGCTCGTATAGCCGCTCGCCGCGATCACAACGCCGCCCAAGACAGGGCCGGCTGCGAAACCCAACAAGTACGCTGATCCCGCCGCTGCTGCCCAACGCCCGCTACGGTCGATAGCCGCGGCAAGGCCGAAGAGGTAGGGCATCGAGAAGTAGTAAAGGATAACCGATCCCACGAGGGCGATCACATAAGCTGTGGAATTTTGCCAGAGGCACAGCACCAGGGCGATAAGCGCATAGCCGAGACAGAACGCGGAAATGGGCATCGCCCTTCCCAAGCGAACGTTCAGCGCCGTGGCCGCTGCCGCGCCGATGAGACCGACGAACGAGGCGATGGTCAACGCGTATCCGACTGCGGTGGTCTCCATTCCTGCACGCTCGCCCAAGGGAGCGCTGAAAGCGTAAAGAGCGGCGGACACTGCAACGAAGAGGAGGATAGCGGCTAAGAGCAATGTGCCGACCAGAGGTGAAATGGCCTCAGCATCCGACGCAGCTTTCTCTTCCTTGAACGGCCGGGTATCCGGAACAAGGAGAAGCAGCGGAGCAAGTGCGAGGGTAACTCCGCCCATCAACGCAAAGACACCCCTATGCGCAAATGCGGCTGTTAGTTCGCCACCTATGCTGAAGAGTGGGACACTTCCAAGGGCCCAGACCAGTTGGAAGAAACCGAAAACCTTTTCGGGATTGCGGCAGTGGGAGGCGACGATGGTCAACGACATCGCATAAAGCGCTCCTTCTCCGACGCCTGCAAGGGTCCGCAGCAAAATCAAGGCTGTCCATCCGCCAGCAATGATCGAAGCTCCTTGAGCCAGCAACATCAATCCAACAGCCGCAATGCAGACACGCCGGTAGGAGAGCCGGGGCAAAACAGGAGCGATCGAGATCGCGGTGAAAGCGAGCGCAAGAAGTTCCACGGAGGTGACGATGCCCGCGTCGCGCTCTGACAACGACAAACCGTCCATCAACCCGGCAATAACAAACGGCGACATTTGGGCGAACAGTCCGCCGATCACCTGGGCGGCAATGACGCCGACAACGAGGGCCGCCGGGTCGCGCGCCGCAGACGGGTTTGAGATATTGATCATGAGACGATTGCCATGCCGCCGGTCTACGAGTGAGACCAGCAAATGTACGCGTTCGCGTTCGGCAGGTAAATCGTATTAAGGTCGCATGTCCGCCTAAGTCCGAGGCGCGGTCGTCCGCGCCGTCCCTAGCTATTCAAACTCAGGCAGCAGCTTTCGCGCGCTGCGCGAACCAGGTCTTGACGTTCAACCGTCCGAGCTTGGCGGTGCCCAGCGGGACCAGGGATTGGTCGTCGACGAGTGAGCCGAAATACCTGGCTTCCTTGTCGACCACCACGGTCCGAGCGTCATGAGTGGCGGCAAGATAGCCGGTCAGGAAGTCGCTCATCGGCTTCTTATCCGGACCTGCGATCTCGATTGTCTGGTTTGCCGCAGTACCAGTCGCAGCCTCCGCGACGAAGCCGGCGACGTCGTCCGCCGCGATCGGCTGGAACGCTCCAGGTGAAACGTGGACAGTCTTGTCGACCGTTGCGCTGTCGGCGATGCCGCCCAGGAACTCCATAAACTGCGTCGACCTGACGATCGTGTAGGGAACGCCGCCCTTCTTGACAATATCTTCCTGAGCGACCTTCCCAGGGAAGTAGCCGTTGTCGGGTGATCTCTCGATGCCGACGATGGAAAGCGCGACGTGATGGCGAACACCCGCCGCCTTCTCGGCAATGATGAGATTGGAGGTCGATTGTTTGAAGAACGAAAGCACGTCGGCCGGCGCGAATGAGGGCGAGTTAGCCAGATCGATCACCACCGCCGCACCGGCAAGTGCGCCGGAAAGCCCCTCGCCCGTTAGAGTGTTTACTCCGGTGGACGGAGAGGCCTGCACGACGTCATGTCCCTGGTTTCTCAGGAGAGCGGCAACTTTTGTTCCAATGAGGCCCGAGCCTCCGATGATTACGATTTTCATGTTTTCGACCTTTCGCTTCGTGATCCTTCGCGGATCATCCGGTTTTCGTAATCGGGTAGCGGCGAAGGGCTGCCGTGGCCCCCGCCGCATCGCAGCGACAACCTTAGTTGTCGGGATACACCAGCTTGGTTTCATCGGTATCGACTACAAAGACTGCGAGAAGCTTCGCAGGCTCGGTTTCGCTGGCATTGGCGCTCACCTGGTGGTGGTCGCCGGGGACTTCCATCCAGTTTTCACCATTCTTGTAGACCTTCACCTCGCCACCATTGACCTGGCTTTTGATTGAGCCCTCGATAACGGTTGCATAGATGAAGGCGCTCTTGGGGTGCATGTGCGAGGGATTGTAGCCACCGGGGCCATACTCGACCAGAACGCCGCGCATGCTCTTGCCGGGGACGTTCGGAAGCTTGTGGTCGAACACCACGGTAACATTGGCATTGTGCGATTTATCCGCGGCCGCGGCGGGAACCGCGATCATAGCCGCGCATAGCAAACCGATTGCCAGCGTTCGCATGGATTATCTCCTTCTCGAGATGATTGATTACGCGCAGATCGTAGGCGATGCCCGCATCGGATGGATAGCTATACGAAGGTTAGCCGTCGCCTGAACGTCACTTCGAACCTTGCGGATAGACCGCATCGAAGATGCGTACGAGATCTGCGACAGACCGGGCGTCAAGCTTCTTCATCATCCGACCACGGTGCAGTTTGACCATGATCTCGCTTATTCCCATCTCGTAGGCGATCTGCTTGTTCATCAGACCCTTGGACACGAATCCGAACACTTCCGCTTCTCGCGGCGTCAGGCTGGCAATGCTGTCTTGGGCATGAAGCAACGACGCATATTTGCCGCGCAGTTCGGCGTTGCGATCCAAAGCGAGTTTCGTTGCCTTGATCAGACTTTCCGAGCTGAACGGTTTCAATAGATAGTCGAAAGCGCCGGCCTTCATGGCGGATACGCTTGTCGCAACGCTGGCGTTTCCCGTCATGAAAATGATCGGAAGCGGGTATCCGAGACCTGTCAGTTTTTCCTGAAGCTCTAAGCCTGTCATCCCAGGCATTCTAATGTCGAGGAGGATGCAGCCGGGCAGCGTCAGATCGGCGTGCTCGAGGAAATCAATGGCACTCTCGAACGCAGCCGCCCGCTGTCCTATCGAGTCAAAGAAATTGAGAAGCGACGCTCGCAAGTGAGCGTCATCGTCGATGATGTGAACCGTGGCGAGCGGGTGCTTCGAACTGCCAGTTTCAGGCATATGGGCCTCCCGTCGTTGCGCCGAGAGCAACAATCGCACCGAAAGACTATGTCAGGTCATGCAGCATTCGCATCCAATGACGCCGTCCTGTCAATGGATTTAGCTTCCCAAGGTGGTGAGCGAAGCGATTAAGTTCAGGTGTTCACATGGTTCCGATGTATCTGGAACATCGACCTTATTCGGTTGAGTAGGTCCAGACGCCGACGCTCATGCTGGATCGACGGCGCCGTCGATCTCTCTCCTATCCGCTCCCTGTGAGCCAGGTTCGCGGCCAGGTCTTCGGCAAGCTCCGGCCGATCCCGCAGCAGCGCAGCAAAGGCGTCCTTGTCGATCTCGTACACGATGACGCGCGTGACAGCTTCCAGCGTGTGGTTTTCCTCCATACCAGCAAGCGATCCCTGTTCGCCGAAAAAGTCTCCGGGTGCCAACCTGGCGATTTCGTCGTTATCCTTCTTCATTGCCACGATGCCTGCCTGCACAATCATGAGTGTCGCGAGTGCCTTGCCCTCCCGGACGATTTCGGTGCCGGGGGCAAGTATTCGTCGGGTTGCGGAGGTTGCGAGAGCGACGCGCTCGTCACTGCTCAAGACAGAGAAGATGGGGATGGCCTCGATAAGGCCGAGCGCTGTTGGGGCCGTAGGCTGCACCTCAAGTCGAGCGTTGCACCCCGCGAACACCGAGCTTTCCAGTGGCGTCGCCAGTTGCAAGCCGTTGGCCCTGCAATGACGATAAACGAGATCGATGACTTCGCTGCGGGCCTCGCCGCGCTGCGCCGGGCTCGTGACGCGGAACTGCAATTCGGCGGTGACTGCGCTGGCGTCGATACCGACGAGCACGACGTTCGGACGGGGTTGCTTCACGATCATGTTGCTGCTGTCGAGCACTGTGCGCATCACCTCCATGATTGTTCGAGGCATCCGCGTCGGAGCCACCCTCACCCGCAGCGTGATTTGATGGTTCTCGTCGGGCTGGCTGACATTGGTAAGGCCCAATTTGGCGAGAACGCTGTTTGGCAGGACAACGACATTGTGAGCGCCGGTAAGGAGGTAGGTCGAGCGCCAGTTGCTGGCCATCACCCTTCCCTCGGTACCGTCGCTCAACTCGATCCAGTCGCCGATCACGTACGGACGACCAAGCGTTAGTGCGATGCCCGAGAACACGTCACCGAGGGTGTTTTGCAACGCCAGTCCGAGGATGATGGCGATGACCCCGGACGTCGCCATTAACGTTCCGATCGGGACGCCAAAGACGAAGGCCAGGATCGAAAGCAACACGCCGAGGTACACGACGGCCACGATCAGGTCCTGGATCAGCCTCGCCTCTCGCGGACGATGATCGAGGACGATGTAGATCCGCACGAAACCGATTACGGCCCAGGACAAATGGACCCACCAGAGGATCTTCGCCGAAACAAGCAGCGCGTTCGCCCCGTCGAGGCTGCCAGGCTCGTAATGGAAGGGAAAGGCATGAGCGTAGGCCAGAACCGCCGTCATCACCGCAAAGAACGCGATCTGCACGATAAGCCGGGCGGTTGGGCGAGACGGGCCTTGCACATGCCACACTACAATCCCGCCGACGCCCAGGACACTGATAGCCAGCGGCAACAATGGAACTTCGTGACCCATATCAAATCTCGCGAGGAAATTCCCACCATACGCACGGCCTGCTGGGGAGGCTATCAAACGAAGGTTTGCCCCTATGGTCTCCGGGCCGCTGCCTGAGGCTGTCGATCACTGATGGCATGCGAGGAAGGTGCGAAGTCAATCGTCCCCTAAAGGTTTGGCTTTGGTGTGATCAATTGCCTCTTGTGCCGCGCGTGCTTCGATCGCCATGGCTCGGTATCGCTCAAAGTATTGCAAGCCGATGTCGGTTACCGAGAAACGGCGGGTCGAACGGTCAATCAGCCGGACATCCAATCTTTCTTCCAATGCGGAGATCCGACGGCAGAACGTAGACCGCGGCGTGCCAAGTTCCCGTTCGGCGGCAGCGAAACCTCTTGAACAACCAACGGCGACAAATAGCCGGAGATCGTTCCAATCTCGCATACGATTTCTCCGACTTCAGACCCATTGGTCCGGTGACGGTCCACAGCCTGAGTATCCAAATCATTCGTTGGGTGTTTCGTCAGGAACCGAAATGGGAAGCGTGACCCGAAAATTCGCGCCTTTGACGCCATTGGCCACGCTGATCGTGCCGCCATGGTCATCGACGATGGATCGACATATCGCCAGGCCAATTCCCATGCTGTCCGTTTTCGTCGAGAAGAAGCCATTGAAGATCCGATCAAGATGCCCGGAAGGAATGCCTCCGCCGGTATCGCGTACAGACAGGGTCATGGCTCCTCGTTCGTCGATCGAAGTTTCGACGAAGATCTCTCGCATTTCTGGGGCGGAGACGGAGATGGCTTGTATACTGTTGAGCAACAGGTTTACGACCACCTGCTGGAGCTGGATGCGGTCACCCAAGACAATAGGAAGCCGATCATCGAGCCATGATGAAACGGCAATGGCTTGGACCTGACTTTCAGCCGCCACGATAGCCAAAGCCTCTTCGACAACGGCATTGACCTCGACTTGCTGTCGCACAGGATCCCGCTTGACGGTCATGTCCTGGATACGGCTGATCACCTGGTTGGCTCGGCGCGAGTTCTCCATGATTCTTGCCATGATCGCCTTCACCTTGGCAATGTTCGGCTCGTCGCGATCCAGCCACCGTGTTCCGGTGTCTGCATCGGTGAGGATCACCGACAGGGGTTGCCGCACCTCGTGCGCAATCGTCGTGACCAGCTCACCAAGCGTCGAAACACGAGCCGCATGCGCGAAATCCGATTCGACTTTGCGGAGCTGCCGCTCGGCTCTGCGCTGTGCCGTGACATCGACCATCATGATCAGCGCGAGGTCCGGGTTGTCAGGTGTTTGAGGGAACGTCGCGAAGAGCAGGACATCGAGGAGCCGGCCATCGAAAGCGCGGAGTTTCATCTCCTCGATATAATTGCAGCCCTCGTTGAAGCGGGCCGCGATGATGCGCGTGGCGGTTTCCGGGCTAGCGGAAAACAGATATCGAACAGGCCCTAGGAGTTCTCCTTTCCCGGAAGCATTCAGCAGCCTGATCGCGCTGTCGTTGACGCCCGTCACGAGGACCGACTCCTTGGCCAGCTCCACGCACCCCGGCGTTTCTTTGCAATGACCAACGATATCGCCAACTCCCGACGCTTTCAGTCCTTCAAAGGCCTCGATCATCATCCGCGCATCTATCTGCCAGAGTGGGAGCGGCACGTTGTTGATCAGATTACGATAGCGCGTTTCGCTGCCCTTCAGCTCCCGATAGACCTGGGGGTCGATCTGCAGGCAAGGCTCGCTGGTGGCTTCGGGAGTGGCGGCGAGACGACCGCTTTCGACGATGCTGAGGATCGCCCCTGCCTGATCACGATGTACCTGGACGCCTAGCCGCAGCTCAACGAATTCGCCGGCCGCGGTCTTTCTACGAGCCCTGCCCTGCCATAGGCTCTTTGCGACGACCGCAGACCAATCGACGCCGTCTTCGCCGACGAACTCAGCCAGCCGCCTGCCGATAACTTCGGTTTCCGCCCATCCGTAGGTAGTTTGCGAGGCCAAATTCCAATGGAGGATCCTGCGATCCGCATTGTAAACGATGACGCGCTCGCTCGTCATATCGGCTACCGACGCCTGGAGCGGATCGACTGGTGTTGCCGACTTGGAGTTTGGCGCGTGATCCATGATACCTCACGATCTGGATGGGCGGCCACCCAGGTAGAAGGCGATGCCGCTCAATCGGTTATCGGCGCAAGCCAGATCCGACCGTCGCCCGACTACGCTTCGGCGTCTGACTGCTTGGGTGACAGGTACGGTACTATACCGTACCTGTCAAATGGCCCACAAACTCACAAGTTATCGCTAGGACGTCTCAATCGGTCATTTCCTGCTGACCGCGCCGTGAAGAAATGTCTCGACTGCCTGGCTCACCACAATGACGAGATCCCTCCCACTCGGAATTGGCCCCCCTAGCAGGGCAGCGAAGTGGATCTGCCCCCGGACGAGAGCCAGAAACTGCCCTGCAGCCAGTTTGGGGTTACCGATCGGCTCCGCAGGTTGGCGCTGGTTCTGTTCTTCAAAATAGTCCGCCAAGAGTTGCGAAACGCGGTTCGTCGAGTCTTGTAGAAATCGTTCCCCGAGTTTCGGTAGATGTGGCGCTTCAGAGCTGACGGCGCGGAACAGCGACAAGCCGTCCGACGAAATGACGGTGCGCAGATAGCCTTCTCCAAAAGTCATCAAGGTTTGACGAAGGTCGCGATTATGCTTGACCTTAAGCCCTTCCATCGTGCGGTCAGCGACACCTGTCACCACCGCAAAAAACAGTTCGTCTTTGCTCGGGAAATACCTGTAAAGGGTCCTTTTGGAGCCGCCGATGATCGCTATTACATCGTCCATCGACGTCCGGGAGAACCCTTTCTCGAAAAAGACCGAGGCGGAGGCGGCGATGATCTCCTCTCGCCTGCTTTCCTCTTTTGGTGACAGTGCATTATGGGCAGGCGTTTTCAAAAGAACTCTCTGAAAAAGGAAGTGCGGTACCGTTCAGTACCACACGATCGCAAGCAGACCAAGCCGTTGACCGGCCTAGTAGCGACGGCTTTCGGGAATTTGGACGATCACTCGAGGCGGCGTCGGAACAGCCAAGACGCCGCACCCAGCGTCACGATGGCAATCGCCAGGAGGGGCAACGTCTGCCGCACAACTTCGGACAACGGAATGTCCTTCAGGAATATGCCTTTCACGATGACGAGAAAATACCGCAACGGATTGACGACCGTGATCGGTTGTAGCCAATCCGGCATGTTTTCGATGGGTGTCGCGAAGCCGGATAGAAGCGTCGCGGGGACAAGAAAGAGAAATGCGCCGAGGATCGCCTGTTGCTGGGTCATCGACAGCGCGGAGATGAAAAGACCGATCCCTGCGATCGAGGCGAGATAGAACAGCGAACTTGCGTAAAGCAGAATGAGCGATCCGCGCAAAGGAACCGCGAAGATGAAGACAGCCGCGAGAATGTAGACGGTCATGTGAAAGAGCCCGATCAGCATCGGCGGGGTGAGCTTGCCGATCACGATCTCATGCGTGCGGAGCGGGGAGACCATCAACTGGTCGAAGGTGCCGAGCTCCCGCTCGCGCGCAATGGACAGCGCGGTCACAATCAGTCCGATCAGAAGCGCGATGTTGGCAATGAGATTGGGTACCATGAACCACTGATAGATCAGGTTTGGATTGAACCAATAGCGCGGTACGGTTTCTATCACTGTCGCCGCCTTCCGCTGGCCCGCCGGTGTCTCGGCTGCCAGGCCGAGCACGATCTGGGTGATGTAGCCGGAAACGATCTGGGCAGCATTCGAGCGACGTCCGTCCAACAGAACCTGCAGATCCGCGGGCTCACCGGCTTCGATAGCACGAGAGAAATCCGGGCCGACGGTTATGGCGGCCGTCACCCTCTGGCGGTCGATCGCCTCGCGTACCGCCTGCGGACTGTCCGTGAGCATGACCTGCCTGAAACGTGGCGACCCCTGGATACGTGCGACAAGCTCCTCGCTCCAATGTCCTGCATCTCGATTGAGCAGCATCACGTCGACATTGCGAACCTCCAGCGTCGCCGCATAGGAGAACACCACGAGCTGCACGATTGGCGGCCCGATCAGAATGGCACGGCCCTTCGGGTCACGAAGCACCGCCAGCAACTCCTTCACCACAAGGGCTATCAGTCTCGACCACCACATCTCAGGCAATCCCTTTGCGCGTGCTGCGGGCAGCGAGGATGAAAAAGACGGAGCCGATCAGGAACATTGCTCCGATGGAGCGAAAGAACATCGGCCATATGTCACCGGCCAGGAAAACCGTCTGCAGACAAGGGATCAGATAGCGGGTGGGCACCACGAAGGTGATCCACTGGATGACTTGTGGCATCGAATTGATCTCGAACAGAAACCCGGACAGCAAGAAGGACGGCAGGAACGCCGTTATCAGCGCCATCTGCGAGGCCAGGAACTGGTTCTTCGTCACTGCCGAGATCAGCAGCCCCTGCCCCAGCGCCGGAACGAGGAAGACTGCAGACAGCAGGTAGAGCGCGCCTATGGAGCCGCGAAACGGGACGCCGAAAACGAACACCGCGAGAAGGACACACAGCGTCATCGATGCGAGCGCGAGCGCGAAATATGGAAGGATCTTGCCAGCGAGGAGTTCGATTGCCGTAACAGGGGTGGCCATGATCGCCTCCATCGTGCCGCGCTCCCACTCGCGGGCGACAACCAGCGACGTCAGCAAGGTCCCGACAAGCGTCATGATGATCGCGATGGAGCCGGGAACGAGAAAGGAGCGGCTCGTCAATTCAGGATTGAACCAGAAACGCTGTTCGACCTTGATAGGCGGTCCATCAGCCACAGTCTCCGACTGTCGAAGCTGCCGCCACGTCGCGACCGCCCCCTGGACGTAGTTCTGCACGAAATTCGCCGTGTTTGGATCGGAGCCGTCGACGATCACCTGGATCTGAGGATGGGTTACGGCCGTATATGTGTCCGTAAAATCAGCCGGGATGACGATGATGCCTCGAATCCGCGCGAGGACCAGATCTTCCTCGAATTCGCGGCGATCGCGTCCCGTCGTCACCGAAAAATAGCGCGAAGCCTGGAAGCTCGCTGCAAGATCGCTGGTGACGGGCGTCACATCCTCGATGACGACCCCGACGCGCGTCTCCTTCGTGTCCAGGGAGATGCCGTAGCCGAACAGGAAGAGCAGGATCAGCGGCAGCACGAAGGCGATCAGAATGCTGCTCGGATCTCGGACGACCTGAAGGCTTTCCTTTCGAACAAGCGCGACAAATCGAAGGGCGCGGCCCGATTGCGGTGCGTTGCGGTGGCCGGTCATTTGGCGTCCCTCGTTTCCGAGCCTTGCACCAGTGCGATGAAGGCGTCTTCCATCGTCGGATCGGGGTTTTCCGCCGTGACGACGCTGGCCTTGAGCTCGTCCGGGGAGCCGAGAGCGATCGATCGGCCGCGATAGATCAGGGAGATGCGGTCGCAGTATTCGGCTTCGTCCATGAAATGCGTCGTGACGAGGACGGTCACGCCTTTTTCGACCAGACCGTTGATATGGGTCCAGAACTCGCGCCGGGTAATCGGATCGACACCCGAGGTGGGTTCGTCGAGAAACAGGGCCTGCGGTTCGTGCATCACCGCACATGCAAGCGCCAGCCGCTGCTTTAAACCGAGCGGAAGGTCTTTTGCCGACATCGACAGGCGCGGTCCGAAGTCGAAAATCGACGTCATCAACTCGATACGCTCACGCTTCTTGCTACCTGTGAGACCGTAAACCCCCGCGAAGAACTGAAGGTTCTGCCGAACGCTCAGATCGCCGTACAAAGAGAACTTCTGCGCCATGTATCCCAGACGGTTGCGCGCCTGCGCGGCATCACGGCGCAGATCGAAGCCCGCCACACGTCCCTCGCCGCCCGTTGGCTTCAACAGACCGCAGAGCATCTTGAAGGTGGTTGATTTGCCGGCACCGTTCGGTCCAAGCAGCCCGAATATCTCACCGCTTGGAATGTCGAAGGTGATGTTGTCGGCTGCGGTAAAGTCGCCGAAGCGCTTGACCAGTCCTTTGGCTTCGATGACCGGCCCCTCTCGCCTGGCGACCAGGGAAGCCTGAGCCTCCGCGAGCCTGGAGCGTCCGCCCGGCCCTCCACCCAGCATGTCCACAAAGGCGTCTTCGAAGCGGCGCGCGGCAGGGCCCACTTTGGCGTCGCCACTGGCCGCAAATCGCGCTTCACGACCCGGCGTCGTTACCAGCCTTATCGCCTCGCCCTGGATCCCGCCATCGACAATGCCGTCTTCATCGAGCAGCTTTGCCAGCATCGTGCGCCTTCGCCCGGAGACGCCGGTCACCCTGAACACGCGACCCTTAACCCGATCAGTCATTTGCTGCGGCTTGCCCGAGAACAGCAGCTTGCCCTCGTTCAGCAGTAGAACGCGATCACAGGCCTCCGCTTCATCGAGATAGGCGGTCGACCAGACGACGCCCACGCCCTCCTTGATCAGGTCTTCGACCATCTTCCAGAGGTCGCGCCGGGAGATAGGATCGACGCCGACGCCAGGCTCGTCGAGAAGCAACAAGCGAGGCTTCTTCAAGAGAGCGCAAGCAAGACCGAGTTTCTGCTTCATTCCTCCGGAGAGCTTTCCGGACAGGCGTGTGGAAAAACGCTTCAGGTCGGTAAATGTGAGCAGTTCGTCGAAAATGCTCGCCCTGTCCTGCTTCGCAAGACCGCGCAAGTCGGCATAGAGCTCGAGGTTTTCCTGGACCGAGAGGTCCTCATACAGGCCGAAGCGCTGCGGCATGTAGCCGATGGCCGCCTGGATGTCGGCCGAGCGTTCGCGCGTGCCGAAGCCCAGAACTTCGACCCCTCCGCTGTCCGGCACCATCAGGCCGGTCATCAAGCGGATCAGGGTCGTCTTTCCAGCACCGTCCGGCCCCACCAGCCCTGTGATCTCACCGCCACGAATGGAGCCAGACACCTGGTCGAGCGCCGGCTTTCCCTGCCCGAAGCGCTTGGTCACACCGTCGAGGCGGACGAAGTCGGCAGCAAGGGTGGTTTCGGCTACGACGTTCATTTCGTCGCCGCCTTGATTTCCGGCAAGCGAAGCGTCACAGGCATGCCCTGGCGAAGATCCTTGCCGGGCGCGTCGATGACGACGCGCAGTCGATAGACGAGATCGGTACGTAGCTCGGGTGTCTCCACGGACTTCGGAGTGAATTCCGCGACTGGAGAAATGAAGCCGATCGTTCCATCGTAGGTCTTATCAGGATCGGTATCGGACGCGATTTTGACCTTCATCCCCGGATAGATCCGGCCGAGATCGACTTCGCCGATGTAGCTACGCACCCAGACAGGCGCTGTCAGGGACAGGACGTACACCGGATCGGATGACGATACGATTGCGCCCGGCTCCTTGATGCGCGACAGGATGACGCCGTCATTGGGTGCGCGCAGCTCGGTATCCGATAGAGAAGTTCTGGCCGTGAGAAGTGCGGCCTCCGCTGCTTTCACCTGTGCAGCGGCAGTGGCGATGTCTTCGACGCGACTACCCTCTTGCAGGAAGGCAAGCGCCTGCTTCGTCATATCCGAACGCGCTGCCGCCATCGCTCTCGCTGCAGTTGCCTCGTCCAGTCCGGCCTCGGAAATGGTCCCTTGCGGCCGTAGTCGCCGCGCCCGGTCGTAGGCCAAACTTGCCTTTTCGAGGTCCGCCACGCTTGCGTCATGAGTGGCCCGTGCCTGCGCGATCTCGGTCTGACGTGGGCCAACGACCAGTTTCTCGTGCGTCGCGCGCAGGGCGGCGACGTTCGCTTCCCCCGAGCTAACGGCATGATCGTACGTATCCTTGTCGAGGCGCGCCAGAATATCGCCGCGCTTTATGACATCGCCTTCATCGACCATCGCTTCCTCGATGCGACCATTTACGCGGAACGCAAGCGAGACCTGGCGGATGTCGATGTTGCCGTAGAGGACCAGTTCCTCGTCAGCGTTACGCGCAATCCCTAGGGCCGCGGGCACGTCGTACTTCCAGGCGGCAGCTCCCAAGGCGGCCAACACGATCACGATCGGTATGGCTTTGTTCATTTCTTTCTCCTGTGGCGAAGCCGATGACGCAACTCGCAAAAGCTCGTCGCAGCTTTATCCCGACCTTCCGGAGGATGAGGTCCCCAAGCGTCTATCCATAGGACGAGGCATGGTTTTCGCGTCGGGAGTGCAACGGGTACTTAGCTCCCGAAGCGATGTCCCCTGCTAGCCCAACGTTGGTTTACGTTGACGCGGTCTGGCCCAGAAAACGGATTGTAGGCACGTCCCAAAACCCATTTGACGCCAAAGATTGTTGCGGTTGTAGCATCGGAACGTCATGCACGCAGCGCGATCCTGCAATTGGCGAACGGCATGGGCGAAACTCGACCCTACCGGCTCACTGGACGAAACCGAGCTTCGCGAGGGTCTTTTGAGACTCCTTACCGGTCAGTGTAGGTAACCTTGACGCCAACTATGCCGAGCGTCTCCGGACAAAACAGACGTCCGGCTGATCCGCGTACCGTAGGTATGGGTTGCCGATCGCGCATCCGTTGAGCGAGCGGCATGCCGGACAGTCGGCCTCCGTACTGGCAGTCGAGACCGGTTGAAGGGAGGCCTTCTCTATTCCGCAATCGTGAATAGCTCGATCGGATCGGCAAAACCCTTCAGGCGGTGAAATTTGGTGGAGACAATGTTGTCGGCCCCGGAGCTACGGCGGAACGTGTCAGACATGAGAACCGACTTTCCGAGCCCCCCGCAGGCAGTCTGTATCCTGCTGAGCAGATTGACGTCCGAACCGATGACCGTGAAATCCAGCCTCCGTCCGGAGCCGATGTTCCCATAGCTCACCTTGCCATAGTGCAATCCCACAGTTGCATCGACGCGGGCACCGTTCTGTTCGAATCCGGCAAGATTGGCGAAGATCTCAGCGGTTGCTGCCAACGCGTGTCGACACGCAACCACAGCGTCGGATGTCGGGAAGAATGCGAGTGCCGCATCCCCCATGAACTTCAGCACTTCCCCGCCGTTGCCCGTGATCGCAGGGATCACCGCATCGAAGTAGGCGTTGAGCAGTTCCAGCACCTTTTCGTCAGGCAGACGATTCGAGAGTTCGGTGAATCCCTTCATGTCGCAAAGCAGAAGTGCTGCCTGCATCGTCTCGATCTCGCCCTGCCGGATTTTGCCGGCGAGGATTCGTTGAGCCGTCATCGGCCCGATGTATGTATCGAGCAGGGACAGCTCGGCGTGACGCATGACCCGCATTTCGCAGGTATTGCGCAACGAAGGCAGGATCCGCTCGATGACACGGATTTCGGACAGCGTGAAGCCGCCTGGCCGCTTCGTCCCAAATCCCGCCGCACTCACCGGCCCATCGACATTGCACAGCGGCGCGATCATGAGCTGGACGAGGTTCCGTCCCGCGAAGACGTCGATATGCTGCCATGGGGAGTCTCTGTCGCCCGCATCGACGATCATCGGCTCACGTGTCTCCATCACCTTGACCAGTGCACTGGAGGCGAACTCGACCTTGATCCCGTGATCCCTGTCATGGATTTCGACGGGTTCGGATGGAGCCCATGCGACCGTTCGGCCGAGGATCTCGGGATGAAGGGTCATCAGATGGAGCGTAAGTCTGTCGATCGGGAGGCCGATCTGTCGTAGCCTGAGACCCAGACCCGCAACCAAGCCGGCTTCGTCGATCGAATGGCACTCGTCGCCGGCGAGCCATTCCAGGACGGCAAGGATGGAGCCAGGATCGACATTGGGCCCGACGCTCCCGCGGTGTCTCCGGGAAATCGGTTCTCGTGTGATCGTGTTCATGGTGATCTCCTTGAGAATTGCTGTTCAGTGTGCGCCGCCACCAGACATCTGGCCGCTTGGTTTTTTGAGGAGAAGCGTTGCGAATAAAGCGACGACGAGGCCCACGCCAAGCAGAAAGAACGCATCGCTGAAGGCCATGATGTTGGCCTGCTTACGCACGCTGGACGCAATGGCGACAATGGCTTTGTGAGTAGCCGTGGCCTGGTCGCTGACGCCGTGATTCATGAAGTAATTTGTCAGTTTGGCGACGCGATTTCGCGTGGCTTCTTCGAAGATGCTGATCGAGTTCGTGAGGATATTGGAATGGAACTGCTCACGCTTCGATATGAAAGTCTGAAGCGAGGCGATTCCAACCGCGCCACCGAGGTTGCGCATCATGTTGAACAACGCCGATGCGGAGCCTGCATTCTCCTGTTCGATGCCAGCAGTCGCAACGACCGAGAGCGGCGCGAAGACAAGGGCTTGCCCGATGGCACGGATGACATTCGGCCAGAAAAGCTGGTCGGCCGCATAGTCTCCGGTCATGTGCACGTTCATGAAATTCGAGGCAGCGAAGAGGGCGAAGCCAATGGCGATCAGCAACCGGACGTCGATCAGCTTCATCAGCTTGGGAACGAGCGGAATGAGAATTAGCTGCGGGATACCGGTCCAGGCAAGCACCATGCCGATCTGTTCTGAATTGTAGCCCTGGATTCTCGCCAGATAGATCGGCAGCACGAACGCAGACCCATAGAGCGCGATGCCGAGCATAGTATTCGCCAAGATGCCGAAGCCGAAGTTACGGCGCGCGAGGAGCCTCAGATTCAGAAGCGGGTTAGCGGTCTTGAACTCGACGATCAGGAAAAGCGTCAGAGAGACTGCGGCGACGATCGAGAGCTTGACGATGAACTCGGATCCGAACCAATCTTCCTTGTTGCCCTCCTCCAGCACCGTTTGAAGGGCGGCAAGGCCGATCGCCAAGGTGGCGATGCCGGGCCAGTCCCCTTTGGCAAGCAGGCCTAGATTCATAGGAGCTTCGTCTAGCGAGGCCCAGAGCAGAGCGACCATCAGCAAGCCGGGGACGAGGTTCACGTAGAAGATGAATTCCCAGCCGTAATTCTCTGTCAGATATCCGCCAATGGTCGGCCCGATCGCTGGAGCGAACGTGGCCGAAAGCGCAAAGAGTGCCAGTCCGATCGGTTGCTTCGGTTTCGGCAGCAACGTGATGATAATCGTGAAGGCCATGGGGATCAGGACACCCCCAGCAAAGCCCTGGATGGCACGGAGCACGATCATCTGTTCGAGGTTTGTGGCGAACGCACAAGCAACGGAAAAGACCAGGAACAGAAGGGCGTTGGTCAGGAGATACTTCCGGAGGGAGAAGACCTGAGCGAGCCAGCCGCTGAGGGGGATGACCACGATTTCCGCAATGAGATATGAAGTCGAGATCCAGCCGCCGTCATCCTTGCCGGCACCGATCGCACCCTGAATGTCGGCGAGCGACGCGTTGACGATCTGGATATTGAGGACGGCCATGAATGCGCCCAAGGTCGATCCGACGACCGCGCACCACATCCGGAGAGGGCTCATCCCGGTTTTGGCGGATTGAGACGATGCAGCTTGCGGCGGCTCTTTGTTGTTCGCTACGAGCTTGAGTGTAGCCATGACATTGCTCCTGTCGCAGTTGCGGAATCGTCACCACGGTATTTCTGTGATCGGAGAAGAGAGACGGTTACCCGCCAGCGCCCCGTTACTTCGCTTCCGAGAGCTGCGCGAGTCTTGTGTTGATTTCCGGCTCTACGGACATTCCGGACCGGAGCTGAGCCGCGCGGGCTTCGTCGTCGATGATGATCTTCACCGGGATTCGCTGGACGATCTTTGTGAAGTTGCCCGTCGCATTGTCCGGGGGAAGCAGGGAGAACTCGAGGCCGCTCGCTGGCGAGACGCTGTCCACGTGCCCTTTCACTTCGAGGCCTGGAAAGCTATCCACCTTGATGTCCACCGGCTGCCCCGCCCGAACGTAGGTGAGTTGCGTTTCCTTGAAGTTGGCAACGACATAGACTGAATGCAGGGGCACCACCGCCATCAACTGCGTGCCAGCGGTGACATACTGTCCAACGCGGATCGAGCGTGCGCCGACTGTTCCGTCGACCGCTGCGACGATACTCGTGTAAGAGAGGTTCAGTTCGGCCTGTTGCGCGGCTGCGGCGGCTCGTTCCCGTTGAGCGACCGCCTGGTCGCGCTGGCTCTTGAGAACCGGCACCCTGTCGTGCGCGGCGATCAACGCAGCCTGGTCGCGTTGGACTGCGGCGGTCGCCTGATCCATCAGAGAGCGGCTTTGTTCCGCACGCGACTGCGTCCCCGCCCCGGTGCTGATCAGGCGCGTATTCCTCTGGGCCTCGGACTTTGCAAAGACAAGCGAAGCATTCGATGCATCGACCGACGCCTGAGCCTGACCGATGACCGATCTCTGCAGTTCGATCTGCGCGTCGATATTCGTGATCGCAGCCTCCGACGCCTTCACGTCGGCCCGCGCCTGATTCAGTGCCGCCTGGAAGTCACGATCGTCGATCCGCGCAAGAACCTGCCCTGCAGTTATGGCGTCGTTGTCATTAACGAGCACCTCCTTGACGTAGCCGGCCACCTTCGGAGCAACCGTCGTGTAGTCTGCCTTTACATAGGCGTTATCGGTGGACTCGATAAATCGGCCGACGGTCCAGTAGTGGTGGCCGAAGTGGACGCCATACGCCCCTCCGGCTAGCAGGACCAAGGCAAGCACACCCTTCTTGACGGCAGATTTCCGGCGGGGAGCGGCAACAGGCGTGGACGCGACCTGTTCGGCGGGTGTTGCTGCGGGATCGTCTCCGTTTATGCCGGGATCCGTGGACTCGAATTCTTCCTTACGGGGTAGTTCAACCATTGCCATCTCCTGCGATCATCGCTCGTGAGCAATCTCTCACGTCCCAAGTGCCCTATGTCGCAGCAATTTATAATTCCTCTCTCACTTTAAAGATTATCCGCTCAGAGTGGATAATCCTCGGATCTCTTCTGCTCGGCCGAGGTTGAGGACGCGCGCCACTTTTTGATTTTCGTTGATCACGGGCTCGGACGAATTTGGGCGCGAGGCCGAACCAGACTGATGAAAAGGGCCGTCGTCTAAAGGCTGGCTGATCTCGAACAGATGCACCCGCGCTGCCGGAGAACAAGCCGGCGCGGCGCGGGCGCGAGATGATCCGACCTGCTAGCGGTACTGAAAACCGAGGTCTAAGTCGGCGAGGATACAGGCGATGAGGCAGCGATCGAATGGTTGTTCAAACGCATGCAGTCGTCTAGTTCGGCCCTAACCCAGCAAGCGGTCAGTAGTCCCAGAAGACTGGCACCCAACGAAAGTGGTCACCGGTGACCGCCACATGGCCGACGGACGGAAACGGTAGATGAGTGGCCACCAGCAGTTCACTGTTCGCCGCCAACTCCCGCAAGAGACGCACCCGGACGCGGGCTGCCTCCTCGGGGTCATGTTCGAAGCCGTTGTACCAGTCGGGGTGTTCGAACCCGACCGCGAACACGGCGTCGCCGGCGAAGGTCAGTCGTTCGCCGCCGGACGCCAGGCGGACGACGCTGTGCCCTGGAGTGTGGCCGCCGGTGCGATGGACGACTACCCCCGGTGCCACCTCGTGTTCCTCATCGAATAGCCGTAGCTGACCACGGTACTCCTTCGAGAACTGCTTGGCGGCCGCCCGAAGCGCGTCCGGGAACCCCGGCGGCATGGAGACGTGAGAAAAATCGGGAGCCTCCCAGAACTTGATTTCGGCGGCCGCCACGTGGATGCGCAGGTCCGGACGCAGGCTGTCCTTCACCCCGTCGATGAGCAGCCCGCCAATGTGGTCCATGTGCATGTGGGTAAGCACCACGTCGGTCACGGACGCAAGATCGATGCCGGCTGCCTCCAGCCGCTTGATCAACTGCCCGGCCCGCGGCAAGTTCAGGTCCGGGTCCAACCCTAGCCCAGCGTCGATGAGTATGGTCTGCTCGCCGCTGCGCACCACGACCACGTTCAGCGCCCAATCATAAGCGTCCGGCGGCAGGAACATGTCGTCCAGCCAGGCGGCCCGGTCCGCGGCGTCGGCATTGTGTCCCAACATCTTGGTTGGCAGCGGCAGCACCCCGTCGCTGACCACCAGGACATCGATTTCGCCGATCCGCAGCGCGTAGCGCGATGGAACCAACTCGCCAGTTCCTGGCTTGCCCAGATGAAAGGTGTTTTCCAAGCTGCTATTTGTCTGCTGCGGATTCATACGGGGTGTTGTTTCGGCCTGCGACATGACGCGCTCCTGTTTTGCGTGAAGACTAGCCTGTCACTCTCCACCCGGTAGGACGCGGATGTCACATACCGTCATGGATCCGGCGCTCGAACCTATGTTTCTGAAAGTGTCACTTTCGAGCGCTCCTTGGTGGCGGCTCCAGCAACCCTACAACCACCCTCAAACGCCTGTAATCCAAACTTAGGTTTGGGATTGGCCGCTAGCCGCAGGCGCTGGGCAAGACTAATTAGCTCTTCTTGACGGCAACGTTATCAAGGACCGCGTGCAGGCCCTTCGCCAACTTCTGCGCGTCGTCATTTGCCGCCGCTCAGAGAGCGCTTGCGGAAAGCTCGAAAGAGACCGGCGCTGTGATCGAGAGCATCACCCTCAGCCTGCCCGGTCAGTCAACGCCGCCCTGTGGATAAGTGGAACGGCGTACAAAACGACGACCGTCACAACGTTACAAAAATTCCATTAACTTATTGCTTTAATTTATATTTTTCAATTTCGAATCTCTCCACTCCGACCATTTTTCCCTAAATTCACGGCATGACTAACGATCGCGGCCTGGCCTCCGAGCGAGAATTGCTGCGGCTTTTTGCCTCCCCCCGCTAAAGCACATGTTCTTGGCTCGCTCCGGAGCAGCAATGGTACTAACGCGCGAAAATTGCGCAGAAACCCGTTGTTAAGGCGGCATAAGGTATCATTCACCATATTCAGCTGCACTTTGTTAACTCTACGGGGAGTCTCAGTATGTCGTTCTTGCGGATTTCACTCACTCTCGTCGTGACCGCACTTGCCCTGCCGGTTTGCGCCGCGGACCTTGCACTCGATGTCCCAGAGATGCCCGTTGCACCTGCCCCAGTTTTCAGCTGGACCGGACCCTATGCTGGCCTGCGCGGCGGCATAGGTTTCCTGAGCAGCGATTTCAGCATACCCGGCGCCAGTTCTTCCGAGGATTTCAACGGCGGCCTGGTCGGCGGCTTCGTCGGCGCGAACTATCAGATGGATACCATCGTCGTCGGTATTGAGGGCGATCTTTCCTACAATTGGAACAAGAAGGATCTGATTGTCTTTGGCACGCCAACAGAGGCAGGTACAGATCTCTCCGGCTCAGTCGTCGGCCACGTCGGCTATGCCGTCGACCGCGCCCTGATCTTCGCCACAGCGGGCTGGGCCACCACGCGTGCCACCATCGATACGCCTGCCGGCGATGCGGACAAGACCTTCAACGGCTGGACGGTCGGTGCAGGCCTCGACTACGCCTTTACCGACAACCTCTTCGGTCGGGCAGAATATCGCTACAACGATTACAGCGACGAAGAGATCCAGGGAACCGACGTCGATCTCGACGAGCAAATCGTTTCGGCGGGCATCGGCGTCAAGTTCTAGCCGCCACCCAGGCTGCAGAGACGGCAAAGAACAGGCGCTCCGATGGGCGCCTTCTACTTCTTCCTTGTGGTCGTTGCGCTCATCGCCTTGTCGCCGGGCTTAATGCCGAGCTTGGCTGTCACGCCGGCATTGAGTTCGATCACGAACTTCACCTCCGTCATCGAATCGATGATGTCTCGTGAGTACGGCACCGCGTTCTGCTTTATGCTGCGGACCGTGCCCGTCGAATCGACAAACAGCATATCGAGCGGCAGGATGGTGTTGTCCATCCACATCTGCACCCGCCGCGAAACGCCGAAATCGAAGATCATGCCGGCGTCTTCGGCCATCTCCTTGCGATACATGAGGCCACGCTGGCGCTGTTCGTTCGTTTCGGCGATCTCGACGATGAAGTTCAGTCGCTTGCCGGTAGCCGTCTGAATGATCAACGGTTCCTTGTCAAAGGTCATCGGCTCTTGGGAAAGAGCCGGACGGGCAATGATGAAAAAAAGCGCCGCAAGGGCGCTTCTGATCCAATGGGCGGGCATACGCATCAGTGCGCGCGGCTCACCGGGCTCGGCACGTCTGGATGGATCTCGGCAGCCATCAAGCCCTTGTCGCCATCGCCGTAACGCACGAGCACAACCTGACCCGGGCGCAACTCGGTGAGACCGAACCGGCGCAACGTTTCCATGTGGACGAAAATGTCTTCCGTGCCTTCGCCGCGCGTCAGGAAGCCGAAGCCCTTGGTGCGGTTGAACCACTTGACCAGCGCGCGCTCAAGCCCGCTCGTCGCCGTCACCTGCACATGCGTGCGAACCGGCGGCAGCATCGAAGGATGTACGGCCGTCGACTGATCCATGGAGAGAATCTTGAATGCCTGATAGCCGCGTTCACGGCGCTGGATCAGCGCGACGATCCGTGTACCTTCGAGAATTGTCTGGTAGCCGTCTCGGCGCAGGCAGGTCACATGAAGAAGGACATCCTGCATGCCGTTGTCCGGGACGATGAAACCGAAGCCCTTGGCCACGTCGAACCACTTGACGACGCCAGTGATTTCAATGAGGTCGACCGCTTCCCCCGCGAGTTGATCGAGGTCGGTGAATTCCTTCGATGAAATCCTGTCAGCCATGTCGCCAGCCCCTCAATACGCGTCACACTGTTACGGTTAACTGATTCTTGAGATCAAGATTAACATGTTGGTAACGGATTAGCGCAAGTCCTACTTTTCGATTATTCCCAATTGCCGATCATACCCCGCTGTCTTGCCCGAAGCTGGTGTTCCGCCACATAAGAATCCAACGCCCCGCATTAGAGAGGAAATAGAATGCGTTATCTCCACACCATGGTCCGCGTGAAAGATCTGGACGCCTCCCTGCATTTTTACACCACGCTCTTCGGCCTCGAAGAAGTCAGGCGCACAGAGAACGAGAAGGGCCGCTTCACTCTCGTCTTTCTTGCAGCTCCCGGCGACAAGGCCGAGGCCGGCGCCAAGGGCGCGCCCTGCCTGGAATTGACCTACAACTGGGATACCGAAGACTATACAGGCGGGCGCAATTTCGGTCATCTCGCCTATGAGGTCGACGACATCTATGCCATCTGCCAGAAGCTCATGGACAGCGGCATCACGATCAACCGGCCGCCGCGCGACGGCCACATGGCCTTCGTGCGCTCGCCGGACGGTATCTCGATCGAGATTCTGCAGAAAGGTGGCAGCCTCCCGACGGCCGAACCTTGGGCTTCGATGGGCAATACCGGCGCCTGGTAAGCCGAGGCTTTTGCGAGGCTTGCGGCTTTTGCGATTTCGGACCTGCGTGTCCGCATCGCGCTTGCCGCAGGCTAATGGCGCAGGCACTCTCCAGCCGACTCAAGGCGAACGACGCGATTTTGGCGCGGCTTGCGCCATCCTCTGGAGAATGCTCGCGTGCTCGCTGTTGAAAAGCGGTTACCTTTCAGACCTGCCCTGCTGATCGCAACATCGGCGACGCTGCTGCTCACCGGCTGCATGTCGGACAAGAAGGCTGCCGATGCCGCGGCCGTCGTCGCCCCAGTCGAACCGGCAGCAGTGGCGCAGCAAGCCGCCGCAACCACGCCTGCCCAACCCGGCTATCGCGATCCCATGGTGGCGAATGTATCGGGCTCTCAGCCTGCGCAGGCTCTGAACGCGCAGCCTATGGCAGCAGGATCGGCCGTTTCTGCTCCCGCCAATATCGGCGGCTTGGCAATGCAATCAACCGGCATCAATGCGCAGGCGATGAGCATCTTTTCGGTACGCACGCTGCCGCAGAACAATCCGACCTCGACCCAACTGCAGCCGGCCGGTGGTAGCGCCTACGCGCCGGTTGGTGTCAGCCCCACGCGCTCGAGCGTGTATAGCAGCCAGGTTCCGGTCGATCAGTCCCAGCAAACACAGCAGGGCCAGCCGCTATTGCCACAGCAATCCTCACAGAACACGAGCGCCCCGACGCAGAGCGCCTCATTCTCGACGGGAGCCCTGGCAGGCCAGACGATGAATGCGCTCTACAGCGCGCCCAGGCAAAACTTGCTCGGCAGTCTTTCCGGATTGCTGCAAAAAGCCTCCCTGCCCGGCATGACGCGGATTGCGCCCAACGGCCTGCATCTTCAAAACGACAAAGTGGAAGTCGGCTGCTTCAAGCCGAACTTGCTGAACGTGATCAAGGCGGTCGAAACGCATTTCGGCAAACCGGTCGTCGTCACCTCGGGCTACCGCGACCCGGACCACAACCGCATGGTCGGCGGCGCCGAAGAATCCATGCACAAGACCTGTGACGCGGCCGACATTCAGATCGACGGCGTGTCGAAATGGGATATCGCAAGCTATATCCGCTCGCTGCCGGATCGCGGCGGTGTCGGCACCTACTGCCATACCGACTCTGTCCACCTCGACACCGGAAAGAACCGGGATTGGAACTGGGGTTGTGGAGGCAGGACTGCTCCGGCGACCATCGCGCACGCCCTGTGACGCTGCTGTTCAGGCGTTCACAACGCTACGTAAGTTCGCTGGATGAATTGCGAACACCGACCAATAGTATTTTGATTCGGCTGCAATAAACGGCATTTCGCACCCGCATAAAATTCCTGCGATTATTATGAAAAAAATCGAATTTGCCGCTTGCGGGATTTAAAGTGCCTGACTATAAGGGCGCCACCGCGAAGGAAGCGCCCTTCGTCTATCGGTTAGGACACCAGATTTTCATTCTGGGAAGAGGGGTTCGACTCCCCTAGGGCGTGCCACTTCAAATTCTCCATTCAATGTTTTCAATACCTTATGAGCGGCATTTGCTAGCGCCGTTTCCCTGCTAGCAGATTTTCGTTTTCGTCCGTTCTCATGGTCACTTCACCTTGCCCATGGCACCCTTAGCCAGCTTCTTCTGGTTGATGTCTGCCACGTAGCGGAGCCCGGTCCCGAGGGAATAACAAGGCTCCCGCTGCCAATCACGCCTCCGTCCGCAAGGGGTGGCACGCGTCCCGAGTTGATGGCATCTAGAAGAGCACGTTGTCGAGCGACCGCTGCGGCGTTGACGACGTTTCCCCGTTGCTGAGTATTCCCGCGCTCTTTCGGAGTCTCATAGCCCAGCCTTGCGTCCGTCAGTGTCCGTCGAATAAAATGGCGCAATGGCTAAGCAGGTCCTCTTCGTTCAAGGAGCAGGCGAAGGCGTCCACGACCACTGGGACAACAAGCTCGTGGCGAGCCTCGCGCGCGAGCTCGGCAAAAGCTATGCCATCCGCTATCCCCGAATGCCCGGTGAAGACGATCCTAGCTACTCAGTCTGGAAGGCTGCCTTGGCGAAAGAGTTCGACTCGCTGGGGGACGAGGCAATTCTCGTAGGTCACTCGTTCGGCGGCACCATTTTGATCCATGCGCTTGCCAAGCAGCCGAAGCTGAGATTCGGTGGGTTGTTTGTCATCGCTGCGCCGTTCTTCGGTGAAGGCGGATGGCCAAGCGACGACATGGGTGACTGCGGCGACGTCTCAGAACGCCCTTCGCCCGGCATTCCCCTCTATCTCTATCATAGCATTGACGACGCGGAGGTGCCCGCTACGCATGTTCATCTCTATGCGAAAGCGATTCCGCACGCCGTGGTTCGGATGTTCGAACGCAAGGATCACCAGTTCAACAATGATTTGAGCGACGTCGCGCGGGACATCCGTTCACTGTACTAAGCTGAGGGCATCGGTTCGCGCCCGGCCAAGCAAGACCAAACAAGTCGTCGCCATCTCCGCTTTCACAAAGCTCGAACGTCTTGTCGAACTGCCTGTTCGTTCCTATTTCTTTGCCTGATGCGCCCTTCGTCTATCGGTTAGGACAACAGATTCTCATTCTGTAAAGAGGGGTTCGATTCCCCTAGGGCGTACCAGACCTCTCGATTGTGGATTGCACGCAGGATGGCACGTACGCGCCACTGGCGCGATCACACTCGTCATGTTTGCCGATCATACCTCGCGATCCGTCTAGGTCATAAAAATCAGCCTAACCTGCATAATCCGCTCTATTTCGACGCGACGACAAGCAGACCCACCGTTTTCTGACGACGCTTTGCGAGCATCTGATTTCGCTCGAGAGCGAGCTGAACCGCCTGGATAGCCGCGTTGGCGATGGCGATACGGGCTCCACCGTGGCGACAGGAGCGCGCAGTATTCTTTCGCGCATCGACACGCTGCCGCTGAAGGATCCCGCCGCCTTGATGGCCTCGGCCGGTGAGATCCTGAGCACCAGCATGGGCGGCTCCAGCGGCGTGCTGCTCTCGATCTTCTTCACGGCCGCATCCAAGGCCATGGCGGAAAAGGCTGATATCGCTGCCGCCCTGCTTGCCGGGCTCGATCGGATGACGTTCTATGGCGGAGCCAGTGTCGGCGACCGTACAATGGTCGACGCACTGGCTCCGGCGCTTGCTGTTTTAACATCAGGTAATGTCGCCGGAGCGGCAAAGGTTGCGGCAGCCGGTGCCGAGTCGACAAAGGCAATGCGAAAGGCAAAGGCGGGCCGCGCCTCTTACGTCGGCGAGAAGGATCTGGAGGGCGTGCCGGATCCGGGAGCTGTCGCTGTGGCAAACGTATTCGAGGTGGCGGCAACGTTGATATAAACAGGGCGGACCTCCGTGCAATCAGAAGCCGCTGATCAGTTCTACCTTCGAGCCGTCAGTGAAGCGCGAGAGTCGGAACGCGCTCGCGTCCACGACAGGCGCCCTGCCCGTGACGATGTCAGCCATCAATCGTCCAGCTGCCGGCCCAATTCCGAAGCCATGCCCGGAAAACCCGGTAGCAATGTGGAAGCCGGGAATGGCGTCGACCGCCGAGATGACAGGCACGGCATCCGGCGTAACATCGATGTAGCCGCCCCAACGCTGCGCGATTTCCACCTTCTCGAACATCGGAAACGCCCTCTTCAGGCCTCCGAGTGCATCCTGCGTCAACTTCTTCGAGGGCACTGGATCGAGAACCCGGTGATACTCGAACGGACTTGCGTCATCCATCGACCAGCGCCGCGGAATACGCAACTCGTCGAAGTAGCGGCCAGCAAGGCGGAAGGAAAGCGACTTCCACTCCGACCTCAAGGCCGGCAGAAACGCTGAAGCATAGCGGAACGAGGCTGGCACGATATCGACGATGTTGTCGTGTCCGCAGGCGACGGTATAACCACCGTCCTGTCGCTTGCGGATCGCGAAATCCTTCGCCCAGATGGTCTGTTCCGGGCCACCCTCCAGCGGCTTTGTGCGCATCACGCTGTTCAGCACCTTGAGCTGCGGCAGGTCGATGCCGAACCGACCGGCAAACAGGCTGGACCAGGCCCCGCCAGCCAGAACCACAGCCTTGCAGGCGATCGCACCACGCTCCGTCACTACGCCGCTGACGGCGCCTGCCGCGGTCTCGATGCCGCGTACGGCGCATTCCGTCAGAATGGTCGCTCCCTTATCGCGCGCCGCTTCGGCGATCGCCGGTGCCGCCTTCTGCGGCTCCGCCCGGCCGTCAGCCGGAGTGTAGAGGGCTCCGGCGATGTCCAGCCTGGATTCGGGAACAGTCTCGGCGAATTCCCGCGCCGTCAGCATGCGGGATTCGATCTCGTAGCCGTCCAGATTGGTGCGCCAGCGTTCGTGGTCGGCCTGTTCCTTCTCGTTGGCGCAGATGAAGATGATGCCGGCGCGCTTGAATCCCGCATCGCGCCCCGTGCGCTTGTCGAGGCCATCCCAAATTCTCAGCGCCTCGGCCATCAGCGGCACCTCGCGCGGATCACGCATCGAAATCCGCACCCAGCCCCAGTTTCGGCTCGACTGTTCCTTTCCGATCCCGCCCTTCTCGCAGAGCGTGACGCGCAAGCCACGTTCGGCGAGCTCCAGCGCCGTAGAGCAACCGATAATGCCGCCGCCGATCACCACGACGTCGCACTCTTTCGGAAGTTCCTCGTCACCATGGACGGGAACGACATACGGACCGGGCATGAGGGATTGTCTCCTGGCAGGGCTTCAAGATCGTTCGACTATGGTAGCCCTACAACCCCGCCACGCGTTTAGAAACCCTGCCCACGCTTTTGTCAGATACCTGCCACTCTCAGGATTGCTTGAAGGCAAAGACATCGACGGGCTCGCCCAATCCCCTGAGGGGGAACGAGCCGAGGCTTTCCATGCCCTCCTCACACGTCGCCATCTCGACGAAGGCTCTGGAGAAGAGTACCGGACGCTTGATCTCCTTCGTCAAGCTTTCCAGGCGCGAGGCGACGTTGACCGCGGGTCCTATGACCGTAAAGTCGAGCCGCCGGCGCGAGCCGATGTTGCCATACATCACGTCCCCAACATGCACGCCGATGCCGTAGCGCAGGACCTCGCGACCATCACGCCCATTCTGCTCGTTCAGGGCGGCAACAGCGCCCGCTGCCTCCTTGATCGCCGCCAGCAGGTTCCTGCAGGCCATCGGATCGGCCAGCGGGAAGATCGCCAGCATGCCGTCGCCCATGAACTTGAGGATCTCGCCGCCATGTTTTTCGATCGGCTCCGACATCGCGTCGAAATAGCCGTTGAGCAAGTCGATCACGTCGTCGCGAGGCCACTGATCCGAGATCGTCGTGAAATCGCGTAGGTCACAGATCAGGATTGCCGCACCGACGGTCGTACCGCTGCCGCGTGTCGTCGCCCCGGCAAGGATCTGTCCGCTGGCATGGGGACCAACGTAGGTTTCCAGCAAAGTCCGCGCGAGAATGTTTTTGATGCGAATCTCGGTGACAAGCGTCAAGGCAGGCAAAATGTCCTTGAGGAAGGCGATATGTTCCTCTGCAAAGCCGCCGGGCCGATCGCTGGAAAAGGTCGCAATATGCCGTTTGCCAAGCGTGTGTTCCATTGGCCAGGCGATATACTCTGTGAGCCCGTCACGTATCAGTTCGTCATAGAACTGATGGTGGCCGTCGCCGTCGCGCATCGTCTCGAGGTTTTTGCGGACTTCAGTCGCACCGCTGAAGATCTCGTTCACGGGGCTGTTGCGGAACTGCGGTGTGTTCTCGACACCGTAACCGAATGTGTCGATCTTGGCCTCGGCCAAACCGGTTTTCCAAAGAATACGTGCTCCGAGCCATTGCGGATGGAGCGTCCTGAAGTGCAACGATGCGCGCGCGACGGGTACACCCTCGTCCCGCAGCCGCTGGCACATTTGCACGAATATGTTGTCGATGAAGCGCTCGTCGCGCGTTTCAGTGACCAGCCAATCAATGATCTTTCGCCGACGCGAGGGCCACACGCCTTCGCTCTGGTCCATGAAATACAAAGGCACATCGGAAAGGGATTGCATGGCTACGCTCCACAAACACAGTCGCTTCCCGATTGAGGGAAGACATTACTCATCCACTAGATGGTGCACGACACGTCAGATTGAAATAGCCGAGACCATCCGAGTATGATTCGTGCTGCTTTTAGCCGAGCATACGCCGGGTCTCTGCAATCGTCGCGGCGCTCGCCGCCAACGGCCGATATTCCAGCCCGATCGCACCACCGTAGCCATGTTCGACGAGCCAATCGACGCGCCGCTTAAGGTCGATATCGCCGCTGCCCGGCTCGTTCCGTCCGGGATGATCGGCGATATGGATGTGGAAAACCCGGTCGATGTTGCCGCCAATCACCTCGGCCGTGTCCTCTCCCATGACGGCGGAATGATAGACATCGTAAACGATGCCGATCTCCGGACGGCTCGTCGCCTTTACGATCTCGATGCCTTCGACCGTTGAATGAAGGAAATAGCCAACGTGATCGATCAACGTGTTGAGTGGCTCGAGACCAAGGCGGACCCCGCTGCCCTCGAGAATCTCGCCAGCGGCGGTCAGGGTTTCGACCAGCGCCGCCTTCTGCTCTTCGCGAGACTTGCCGGGAAGGTCATCGCCCGCCTGCGCAATCAACGTGTGGGCACCGAGGCGCCTGGCCATTTCCACGGAACCTTTCAAGCCTTTCAGGAACGCGTCCTTATTGGCGCGATCGGTAAGGGCAATCATCGGTTCTGCAACAAAACTACTGAGTTCTATACCGGTTTCCGTCAGCGCCCACTCGATGCTGCCGATATCCTTGTTCGTCCACTTCCAGAATTCGACGGCCTCCGCGCCATGTGCATGCGCAAGCCGGATCCTGTCCGCAAAGTTGTCGGCTTCGGCTGCGAACAGCCATTCGATGCAAGCGGAAAGTCTCATGGCGGCCTCGCTCAACCGGGAGCTTTTCTTCCTGACAATAGTCGAGCAGCGGCGACAGGCATATGGCAAAAACCTTCCATGCTCCGTTTCTGTCTTGACGTCATATTCAGCATTGCTAACGTGCAGGTGCGTATTAATCTCCCAACTACGCCCGTCATCATTGACGGGCGTATCTTTTCCGGCTCGACGTAGAAGACAGGATTTGCGGCAGAGGGACGATGGCTGCTGTGGGCGTATCGTTTGGCAAAGCAGGCATCGTAATGGTGGTAGCCGGCTTTCTGCTGGCGTTTCCACGGATGGCCCATTCCCAGCCGCCTGCCGCCACATCGCATCGCGTCTGCGTCTATTCGCTTGCGGTACCGAACTCCGGCGAGCGGCTTTGCATCACACGCGAAACATATGGCCGCGATCTCTGCGTCGCGATCGATCACTTCGCGCGGGAAAACCACCTACCGCCGGAATATTTCGCCCGCCTGATCTGGCGGGAGAGCCGCTTCAGGGCGGGCGCCATCAGCCCCAAGGGCGCGCAGGGCATCGCACAGTTCATGCCCCATACGGCCAGGCTGCGCGGCTTGAGGGATAGTTTCGATGTCCTCGAATCCCTCAAGGAATCAGCACGATATCTCGACGAGCTGCGAACACGCTTTGGCAATCTCGGCCTTGCGGCCGCAGCCTACAATGCCGGCGAGCAGGGACTTGCAGACTATCTCGATAAAGGCCTGCTGCCCTTCGAGACGCGCAGCTACGTCCTTGCCATTACTGCGAATACGATCGAACAATGGAAGAACAACCCTCCTGATGAGGCCGCGCAATTTCTGACCTCGGACAAGCCCTTCATCGATGGTTGCATCGAGCTTGCCAGCAAGCGCCGGCTGACCGAAACCGCCTCGGTTCAACAGGGGCCGTGGGCACCGTGGGGCGCGCAGCTTGCGGCACATAACAACGACGCAGCCGCCCTTCGCCTGTTTTCGGCGGCCGCACGTCAGCTTCCGGCATCGCTCGCGGGTGAAGAGCCGGTCATCGTACGCGTGCGTGACCGCAGCTTCGGCTTCAGGCCGCGCTACGCAGCCCGTATCGGCAGGCAGACACGCGCCGAAGCCGACAAGGTCTGCGTGACCGTCCGCGCCGCCGGAGCGGCCTGTACCGTTTTTCGAAATTGAGACAGTTTCGAATATTGCAGCGAAGACTTTTCTAGCGCGGCCATGAACATTGGCGCGAGTTGTGCGTTTCCCCCGCGGGAGGAAAGGCCATGCACAGCACATCAAACAGACAGATCAGAAATCCGGGGCCGCGGGGTCGGAGTATCGTCAACCAAGGCAGACGCACCGGCGCCGATTCCGCAGAAGAGCGCAAGCTGCACAAACTCCTCAAACGCCACGCCCCTGAACAAGATATTCAGCCGAGTGGCATCAGTAAGCCGCCGAAACTTCGATAGCGGCCGCCGAACCGAAAGTATCAGTCGGTCAGGAAATCCGGGGCAGTCTGCTGATAGGTCAACTTGAGTGTTCCATCAGGCTGGACCACGTATTTCTCGAACGTGCGGTAACCCCATTTTCCCAGGAACGTGTTCTTGATCACCGTTCCAGGTGGGTATGGTGAGTGCGCGACGCGTCCATAGGTCAGGCTTCCAGGTATGGGCTCAAGCGGCGGCACAGTTGTGTTGCAGCCGGCAAGCGCCATTGCAACGAGTATCGCGGCATATCTCACGGTTTCCTCCCATGCCGACCCTTAAAAAGCTGGCCGCATGAGAATGCGGCCGGCTTTATGCGCGATCGCCGAGCGATTGCCGGCGAGACACTGTTAGCCTTGCGGCGTCAACGTCATGGACGTTCCGGTAGCAGCAACATTGATGCCGAGCTGGCCGGTGACGCTCAGCGTCTGCAATTGGACCGAGCCGCTAGTGCCGCCAACGAGGATGTTGGCACCGACACCAGCAACAAGCGTCGCTTCAGCCGATGCGCCTTGATAGAGGCCACCCAGCGAACCGCGATGGTATCCCGTGGTCGGTGCAAACACCGCCCATACGATCCGGCCGCGCGTGGTGAACCCGACATCGACGCCCAACTTACGGATCGCGCCGGTGTATCGATCCTGCGCCTCGCTACCCGAGGTCGGGCTGAAGACGCAATCAACCGATTTTGCCGAACCGAGGACGTAACCGACGCCACCACCGACATCGCAAGTAAGTATCCCGATCTTGACCCCGTCACGCACGTCGGCCTCGGGCGCTTGGTAGGTGGTCGCCAAATCGGCCGCGACAACGCTTGAGGCCAAGGCTTGCATCAGGGATGCGGCAGCAACAACGGTTGCGATCTTCTTCATCATTTTCTCCTTGTATTGCACGGCGATAGATAGCGTATCGCTGCGGTTTACCAATGCCGTTGATGCATGGCTGCCCTTCGTATCTTGCAGCCTAAATGAAGCTATTCGGGAAGCATCCGCGCCGTCGCGACCGGCACGACACTGCCTACCTGGTCGCCAAACAGCGCGATCACGGCGAAGCACAAAGGCGTCGCCGTGATCCGTGTGCTCAGACCGTGAGGTAGTCCGAGCTAGTTGAGATTTTCGAACTGAGCCATGTTCTGCTGGGTCACGAGCTGGAACGGGATCCAGACCTCGCGATCCAGTTTCTCGCCTCTCACGGCCTTTAAGGCTGCGTCAATCGATCCCTTGCCCTGCCCCTTCGCGTCCTGGAAGACGGTGACCTTCAGGTCTCCAACCTTCATTGCCTGCAGGGCCTCAGGCGTGGCGTCGATGCCGGCGACGAGGATCTTGTCGGTCGACGCACCTGAATTCTTGAGTGCGGCAATGGCACCCAGCGCCATTTCGTCATTGTTGGCGATGACCGCATCAAATTCGAGACCCGAGGTCAGCCAATTCGAGACCAGATCGGCACCGTTGACGCGGCTCCAGCTTCCGACTTGCTCCTGAACCACGTTCAGGCCGCTGCATTCGGGCGTCTTGATAACGTCATGCACATCCTGCGTCCGCTGACGGGCGGCCTGGCTGGTCAGATCACCAATCATGATAACGACATTTCCCTTGCCGCCGAGCATCCGACAGACTTCCTTCGTCTGCAGCGTCCCGGATTCGACTTCGTTGGAACCAACGAAGGCCTGCTGCTTGCCGAGCGTCGACAGATCAGTTGGCTGCACGTTCACGTAGATGAGCGGAATGCCGGCCTCTTCGGCAACCTTGCTGAGCGCGGGAGTGCCATCGGAATCGACAGGATCCACGATGATCGCCGACACGCCGCTGCTCGCAAAGTTGCGAACCTGATCCAGCTGCTTGTTGACGTCAGTCGTTGCATCTTCGATCTGCAATTCCACGCCGATCGACTTGGCGTAGGCGTCCATACCGTTGACGATCAGCGTCTGGAAGTTGTTCGACAGCGTTCCCATTGAAACGCCAATGCGTTCGGCGGCATGAGCTTGAGTTGCAAGCACCAGTGCGAGCGCGCTGGCGCTCAAGAGTTTGAACATGTTCTCCTCCCAGAGATGGTGCGGCACCCGATGTCCGCATCAAGACGGTAGTTGCGCCCGCTTCCCTCGTCCGCGAAAATTGTGATGAAAAAACCTCATCTTGAGAGGTTCGCCGGCATCTATGAAAGCAAGAGCCCGGCGTATCGCCGGGCTCTAAGCTCAGGAGGATGATTGATCTCTCAACTTGCCTGCTGCTGTCCGCGCGCCTTCTTTTCCTGGCGCCGGCGCGCCTGCTCCATGAACCGCTTGTCCATCCGCTCCTGCGCCTCAGCCGAGCCGTCGTGGAAGGTGCCGAACCACTTGTCGAGGGGGATCACACCGTCAGCGTAGTTGCACTCGAAGTACTTATGATGGAGGTAGTGGTCGTAGGCGTGGGTGTCGATCGCGCTGTCCTCGCCGAAGACGATCTTGTCGAAGCCGGCATGACCGGGGGCTGGAGCAAGCCCCGCATGCACGAGGTGAAACATCGCATGGACGGGGTTGGACGGCACGATCCAATGGATCACCACGCCCGAGAAATAAAGCAGATGCTCGACGGGATGCATGGCCAGGCCGGACCAGGGGCCGGGATTGACGTTGTTGTGATGCAGCTTGTGGACGGCATGGTAGAGCGGCGGCCAGTGGATCAGACGATGCACGAGGTAGAAATGGAGGTCCCGAAACGTCGGAACAAGAAGCATGATGATGCCGCAGTAGACCGGATGATCCGCAAACGAGACGTAGGGGATAATGCCGTTCGCAAATGCCCAGAGCGTGACCGCCTCGAAGGCGGTCCAGATCGGGACCGCGCTAGCGAAGGTCCAGATCACGTTGTCGATGGTCTGATTTCCGAAGAGAAACGCGTCGTTGCCGACCGACGGCCATTTGGCATTGTACTTGAAGTTCGTTCCCTGCTTGCGCTGCATATAGAGGCGCAAATGGAACATTCCGAAAAACATGAACACGAGCGCCGCATTGCGCACCAGGAGATACGCGATCCAGCCGATGGAGAAGGTCTTCGTCGTTTCGAACGACGGCGTCGCGTATAGCCAGAGCACCGTCCCGACGACGGCATAGAGGACGTTCCAGGGCATTAGATATCCCGGATAGCCAAAGACCCACTTCAGAAATCGGATCGGCTGAACCGGCCAAACGAAGACAGGTGGGTAGGTGAGCAGTTTGGACGGCGCCCAATCGCCCCTTTTGTTGCGCTTTCCATAAAGTGTATCGTCCATTGCCACTCCTCCGCATCGATTAGCTCTGAAAATACCGAAGCAGTCGGTGGGAGCCCACACATTGCTTGAGGTGTTTTCCTCATTTTGCAACTGTGCTCATATGCTGCCGCCGACCGATAGTCTCGGCAGGAGGAGCCAAACATGTCCAAAGTGACTCTGAAGGATGTCGCCCGAGAGGCGAAGCTCGGACTGGCGACCGTCGAACGTGTCATCAATGGCCGCGGTGGCGTCACGGAGAAGACCATCGAGAAGGTCATCCGGGCAGCAAAGAAGCTCGAATACGGGACACGCCAGTCACATTTCAACCGCGGCGCAATCCGCATTGAGGTCATCCTCGTTCGCCCCGAAACGAGCTTCTTCGCCCGGCTGAATCAGGCCTTCGAACGGATCGCCGCGTCGCTCGACAAAAATGTCATTCTGCACCGGACCTTCGTCAAGGAGAGCGATCCTGTTGGCATGGCGCGTCACGTTGCCAATCCGGCGTTCCGGCGCTCCGGGCTGATCATATGCGCACCCGACGATCCGAGGGTCAGCGCAAGTCTCCGCAAGGTAAGCGCGGCCGGCGTGGAAGTGGTTCAGATCGTTGCCCGTTGCGATCCCGATATTCCGTTCGTCGGCATTGACGACTACGCAGCCGGTCGTTGTGCCGCCTACTACATGACCGGCATGCTTGGTTCCCGCGGCGGAAGGCTGGTTGCCCTCTGTCATAGCGGTGCCTACGCAAATCACCGCCAGCGCATCAAAGGATTTTCCGACTACATCGCCGAGAAAGGTTCTCCGGAGCATTCCTTCTCGCTTGTCATGTTCGGCCATGACGACGATCTTCAATCGGCTGAACTCTTGAGCGAAGCGCTTCGCCACAACCCTGAGATCATCGGCGTCTATTCGGCAGGTGGCGGCGACGAAGGCGTGGCGATCGTCCTGCAGCAGTGGGCTAAGCAGAAAGATGTCTTTTGGGTCGGCCACGAGCTGACGGACAAGAAGAAGCGCCATTTGCAGTCCGGTCTCATGGACATATGCATCGACCAGACGCCCGAGGTTCAGGCGCGCCGGGCTGTCGACATGATCCTGCACAAGCTCGACATTGTCAGAGCCGAGATCATAACCGATCCCGTGCGCTTCATGACGATCAATGCCCAGAACGTTTAACCGCTTTGCATTTGATCAAAACACCTCAACGAACGCCTCGCCACGACCGCAATTTCATGCTGTTTAGCCCTCAACTGAACTTGTGGAGGCGCTGATGCAATCCCTATCCGTCTTCCAGTCGCTTTGGGCTATGGAACGTCGCAGCGCCATCCAGCCTGAACTCTCGCTTGAAGAACGCATCGAGCAGATCGCAGAAGCCGGCTTTGATGGGGTAAGCGCCCATTGGTACGACCGGAACTACGTCAGGCGCTTGCACTCGCTCCTGAAGCCGCACGGCTTGAAGGCTGAAGGCCAATGCTTTCCGAAGAGTGTGGATGACCTGAAGCCGGTGCTGGAGAACGTTGCCGAATATGGTGTTGCCCATATCTGTCTGCAACCCGACGTCCGGCTTCGCCGCGTCGAGGACTGTCTTCCGCTACTCGAGGGCTGGCAGCGACTGAGCGAGGAAGCGAAGATTCCGGTTTATGTCGAGACCCATCGCGACCGGATGACGACCGACCTCTTCTTCACCCTCGACCTCTTGGATCAACTTCCCAGTCTCCGGTTGCTCGGCGATCTGTCGCACTTTCTTGTCGGGCGTGAATTTGCCTGGCCGGTATCGGCCGAGAACCATGGCATGATCCATCGCATCCTAGACAGTTCGTGGTCCTTCCACGGACGTGTCGCCTCGCGAGAACAGGTGCAAATAGAGATCTCGTTCCCTCACCACCAGCCGTGGGTCGATCTCTTCATGGACTGGTGGGAGTATGGCTTTCGGAGCTGGCGACGCCGGGCTGGCCCCAATGATACGCTCGCCTTCACCTGTGAACTCGGCCCAAAGCCCTACGCCATCACCGGCCGCGACGGGCAGGACACTACCGACCGGTGGGAGGAAGCACTGCTGCTGAAACAGCGCGTGAAGGAACTCTGGGCACGCACCGCCTGACAATTGATCGAAAACAACAATCTGGGAGGAATTCGACATGGACGTTCGCGCCGCCGTTGCCGTTGAGGCTGGCAAGCCGCTTGAAGTGATGACCGTTCAGCTGGAGGGGCCACGGGCCGGCGAGGTGCTGGTCGAGGTGAAGGCGACCGGCATCTGCCACACCGACGACTTCACCCTGTCGGGCGCCGATCCGGAAGGCCTGTTTCCGGCCATCCTCGGCCATGAGGGCGCCGGCATCGTCGTCGATGTCGGCCCGGGTGTGACCTCGGTGAAGAAGGGCGACCATGT
>NZ_JACIFT010000012.1:0-225015 GCF_014197575.1 Rhizobium sp. BK538 | reverse complement strand
GCGTCGCGCGCAGCATCCAACTGCTCGTCCCCCCGCAAGAGCTGCCAATTCTGGGCATAGACCAACCCGTCATAATCTCTGAGATGGGACACTAGTCGGAGGTGGGGTAAATACTCCGAACGTTCAGCTAACCGACCAGCAACTCGAGGATCGTGCAAAGCTCGACTTAATCGACGGATCCGATGCCGACTTCACTGCCTATTCTCAGTGGGTCTCGGACGGAATGACTATCACGGTGAAGCTTACAAGCGCCGATCTCGCAGCGGCAACTTCCTTCGGGGATCTGCTTTCGTTCGACACTGCTTTGGCGAGCGTCTACTATCCTGACTATGACGAGAAATACGGATTCAGTCTGTTAGGCCAAAAGGTTTATGACGCGGTCGCGAAAGAGGCGATCCTATATGTCGACGCTATGGTCAATTCCTACACGAATGCTCTGCTTTTTGGCATTAAGAACTATCTGACTTTCGACCCTACTTCGAACGGTGGCTGGAGGATCGAAGGAAATAACGGCGATAATGGTGACCTCGCCGGCACAGACGGCGACGATACGGTTTTTGCCCGTGGCGGGAATGACTCGATCGACGCTTCCACACATGGCGGCGGCTATGACCGCTATGACGGTGGAGATGGCGTCGACACGATTAGCTACGCCACCTCGACCGAGAACTTGACCATATCCCATGACGATTTCTGGGGAGAATATTCCGCCACGGGGTCCTCCGGCGAGTCTGATACCTTCACGAACATCGAACGGATTATCGGTGGTCTCGGCAATGATTCAATTGCGGGGTCAGACGCAGATGAGACCTTCGCTGGGGGCGGTGGAAACGACACGATCAACGGCGGAGGCGGCGTTAACACGGTCGATTTCTCGATGCATACGGCATCGGTGACAGTTCAATTTACCTCGACCGGTCAGGGGACGGCGGTTGGTACCCAGAATGGCCAAGACAGCTTCGCTGCCATCCAGAACGTAATCGGTAGCCAGGGCAACGACACCATCACCGGTGACAGCGCTGACAACATCATCGACGGACAGAACGGTAGCGATCAGATCGACGGAGGAGCAGGATTCGACACCGTCGCCTTCCTCAACAGCATCGCGTCCTACACGATCATAGTGGCGTCGGGCGGACATCTGCAGATCTGGGACCACACATACACAGACACGGTCATAAATGTCGAGGAGTTCTCGTTCGCGGGTGTTGCATTTACTTACGCCGCTGTGCAGGCGGCCGCCGCTTTCATGACATTGGGTACCAGCGGTGGTGACAGCCTCACCGGATCGACTGGGGGCGACGCTATATTCGGCGGTGCCGGGAGCGACACCATTTTTGGTCTGGCCGGAAACGACCTGATCTATGGTGAAGACGGCGACGACGTCATTTTCGCGGGAGATGGAACCAACAACATAAATGGCGGAAACGGCAGCGATACTGTTATCATCAACGGTGCCCAATCGGATTTCACCGTTACTGTCCAACGCGATCACTCGGTTCTGGTAACCGCATCAGGCATCACAAATCGGATTGCCGACGTGGAGTGGATCGCCTTCGATGCGCCCGATGGGCAAGACGACACCAGTATAAACGTGGGCTTCCTCATCGAGTCTAATTCTTCAACCGATCTGACCGGCTCGGGGGGCAACGAGACGCTGACCGGTACTGCCGGGCACGACACGATCCACGGCCTCGCCGGAAACGATACTATCTACGGACTTCAGGGCGACGACACGATCGACGCCGGCGCCGGTGACGATGTGGTATTCGCGGGCACGGGGAAAGACATTGTCGACGGTGGTGACGGCGTCGATACCGTGGTCATCGGCGGTGCGTACACCGACTTCGCGATCAGCGTCCGGGACGATCATTCAATTCTCATAAGTGGAAACGGTGTTTCAAACACGATATCCCATGCCGAATGGATTGTGTTCGATACGCCGGACAGTCAAAATGACACGAGCGTCAGCGTCAGTGGCCTGATCGAAGCTCAATCTGCGACAGCCGTTGCCGGGACGATTTCCGCTGATACGCTGACGGGGACAGCCGGCCAGGACACCATCACAGGTCTTGGTGGAAATGATACGATCTACGGTCTTGCTGGCGACGACGTGATCAATGCCGGCGATGGCGACGATGTCATATTCGCAGGCGTCGGAGCGAATCTGGTAGATGGCGGTAACGGGTCTGATACGCTCGTCATTGACGGTGCCTACGACGATTTCAAACTGGATCTTGTCAATAACTCCACCGTAGTCGTCTCCGGCGGCCAGCTTATGGATGTCGCCAACAACGTCGAGTGGATTGTCTTCGACGCACCCGGAACAGGGACTGACCACAGCATCGACGTTTCTCAGTTCATCTTGCAGAATTCTACCCACACGCTCGAGGGCACGTCTGGAGCCGACACGCTGAATGGTGGTGCAGGGCTCGATACGATCCACGGGCAGGATGGCGATGACACCATCTACGGACTGGGCAACAAAGACGCTCTTTATGGGCAGGCCGGAAATGACATCCTATTCGGCGGCGACGGTGACGATATCATCGTCGGCGGGGACGGGGATGATTTTCTCGTTGGGGGCGGCGGGACGGATACGTTCGCCTTCGACCCGTCGAACGGGCAGGATTGGATCGACGATTTCGATGTCGGCGTCGACAAAATCGACGTGAGTGCAATCGCAAGCCTGCATGACTTTTCGGCGGTATTGGCGAACGCACAAGAATGGGTGAGTGGTACCACGTGGCTTTACGCGGACGTCAACAACTACGTTCGCCTCGAAGGCGTCTCGATCGCAAGCCTGCAAGCCAACGATTTCGTTTTCGCTTGATCCTGGCGTGAACGATGTGTGGGGGAGGGCGGCGTCTATCCCCCGCACATCGCTTTCCAGCTCTCTAATCGCCGTCCACTTGGCGAAGGATCGCCGCTGCGCTCGTGAATGGGGGATCACCATCCGCCCATCGATAGCCACCACACAAAATTTCCTTGGCTGTGGAAACACGTCCTCCGCGTTAACAGCGTTTTGAGCGTAAGGATTGGTAAACGCTAAAGCGACCTATCAAGGGTCCATTCGCGGTACTCGGACGCCGCGTAAGCCCCTCTTTACCGATTAGACCTAGTCAGTCGGAAGACGAGTGGGGATCCCTATGACTACAGAAAATTTCGGAATTGGGTAGATCCTATGAGGAGGGTGGATAGCAACCAGCGCCGTGGCAAGGTGAGGTTGCTATCCACCCTCCTCATAGGATCTACCTATTAATTCTTCCATCGATGCCGTCTCCAGACTATGTCGAATGCGGTGTGACATCCGTTTCCCTCCTGGACGATGATGAAGGGAAGTGCCGGCCCACCGAGAAGCGGGGCCAGTTCCGGGACACGACCGGCGAGAGCTTCGAATTCTTCGCGCCTGTAAAGCGTGAGGACGCTCAGGTCCTGTGCTGTCCCCAACAGATAGCCGGCCCGTGTTCCTGCGTTCGTGGGCGCGGGCTGCGACGAGGTCCACAGCTCGCTTCCCTCCGCGACGATCGCTCTCAGGTGCGCGACCCTGTTGAGCTGGCGGGCGGTCATCGTCAGAGTGATCTCCACCACCATCTCCGGAAGGCGTCCGTCGAGCGAAGCCCATGCGCCGTCGGGAATCCTTAGACGCCAAGTCTCGAAACGCAGTTCCGACGCAAGCGACGAGCTGAAAAACCGAGCACGGAATGGCACATCAGCGCAGGCATATCCGATTACGGTCCGAAGCCCGCCATTCGGTTCGCCCGATACTCACCATACCGTTCATGCAAGCCGTCCAAAAACGACGGATAGGTATAGGAGTTGTCAGGGACATTTTCCGAGGCGATCTGCGGCAGTAGTCGCCGGAGACGATGCTGAACAGATGGATCTGCCCCGAGGAGGAGCCTCGCGTCATAAATCCTATCCTCTGAAAGGTAGTCCGCGAGGATGTCGATCTCCTCCTGCGTGGCCGTAGACGTTACCACCAACAGATGGGTAGAGCCTGTTCGCTCGCGAACACGACGTAGGTTCCCAGATATCGCTGCCGGCTCGGAGAGCCCGGAGGTCACGAGCGCCGTTACATCCACACCCCCTTTTTCGAGCGCGTGGTATTCTCTGTACAGAGGCGCGATATCAGGAAGGGGGGCTTCCGCCGAGAGGCGGTGGTATTCGTTCCAGTAACAAGTGACGCCGATGTCGGCGGGTAGCGCTTCCGCGTCTGTTGCCTGGGCAAGGCTGTCGATGAAGCCGTCAGCGTACAACAAATCCGCCGCTCGAATAACAACTTGAACGACCTGCTGAGCAACGGGGACTTTCTCTTTAAGAAGATTGCCAAGAAAAAAGCCCGCGAGACGTTCGATCGTCGCGCGGTCGCCTGATTTCGTCGAGCTGAACTCGAGGAACTGATCCTCTATGGCTTCAGACAGTTCAGGCTCCACCATAATTCCTTCCTAGCAGCGGTGACAATCTCTTCCAAGTTTTCGGCCTTCGAGCAATTATTTCCTCTTCGAATGCCTGCCCTGACGCCGATCCGATCCGACAACCGAGCACCCGCCCTCGCACTTCGGGATTGGTACATTTATAGTGGAGTTGATCGCCGCAAACCGCAACGGTCATACCGGGGACAGCTAAAATGATCGCTTCGGCGCGAGGATCAAGGCGCTGGTCTGGTACACAGGTGAATGCACCCTTGTACTTTCTCGAAAGCTGCTCGGCCACGAACGCAAGATCTCGGATCTCATTGTTCGGAAAATTTAGAGCCGTCGCCTGGAGTCCTACGTAGAGATCTTCAAGGTCGCGGCGGGCGGCGTCCAGCGGGATCAGCTTCGATAGGTCGTTGGGGAACCAAGGGTATTCGATCTCGATGTCGTCGACATTACCCGTGTTCGGAAATATGACGACTAAGACGACGCCCTTCGTTCGGTGGTCGGCCATGTCGTCGAGATGGGATTTTCTCTCTTGGGTCGGCACGACCAGATTATATTTAGCTTTTAGCCGACGACCGTGATCGAGCAAGTATTGAGAGAGAAAGTTGTCGGCGATCGTGTGGCGACCTTCATCCCACTCGGTCGCCTCGCCGGACTTTATCTCGTACCAGTTCACTTCGTTGCCGCGTGCGACGACGAAGTCATCGATGTAAGATCGAACCTGAACGCCGAACTTGACAGTCGAGAAATCGGCGTTCGCCTTCTTTGCGAAAAGTACTTCTTCAAGGACACGAAAGGCTATGAACCGCAACTCGAACACTACTCCGTTGCGTCCGGATCCGCCGCCGATGATTTTCCGCTGCAAATACGATGCGTCGGTCTCTGCCGAGAGTGCCTCGACTTCTGCCTTGGAAGGTATCAATGCCATGCCGGTGCCCCAAAATCGTTGAGCCTGATTAGGGCGATCAGGTTAAGTTTTGGTAGAGCGTTGAAGACCGCAAAACATTCCGCATGCGCTGGGTCGGCAGTGATTGATCTACCCGATCAAAGGGCTCTGAGAACAGACAATGAGCTTGCGCGATCCTCTTGTGATGGCGACGTAAAGGTTCTTCATGTTGCGGACCGGCATCCTATCGAAATCTGCGGCATCCAGGATAACCGCTACGTCGGCTTCGAGTCCTTTGAGCAGAAGCGGGCTTCCGACAGCCCTTGCAGGAACTCGGCGTCCTATCGATCTCGTCAGCTCGCGGATCCGAAGGGCGGCGTCGAGGAACGTGCCGGGGCTCCTTGCAAGCACGATCGGAGGGCTTGGATACAGGTACGAAGGATTTCTGGCCGAAAGGTGCGTGCGCCGGGATTGGATTCCAGAGCAAGGAAGAGCTTGACGAGATCCTCTGCCGATCCGGTCGTCTTGTAGGCGATCGCTGCCAATTCTGCCCCCGTGGCTACTTTCCGCTCCGCCTGTCGCTCGAGCACTGCAACTCGGTTCATCAGTTCGGCGCGATTCACGCCGGTCGTCACCTCCGAAGCGAAAGCAAGCACGGTTGCCAGATCGCCGGGCCGGTCGAGTTCGATCTGCTCGGCGAAGGCGATAACGTCCGTCAGATCTACGTTCTCGACAGTCACCGCGCCCGGCGTCTCTCGTGCGATCCTGCGCTGCACGTCCTTCTGATTGCCCGCAGCCATGATCAAGACATCTCCACCCGCCTGCGGAGACCTGACGGTGCAGGCTTTACGGTGCTTGGTGTCGTCTTCGATCCCATCGAGTTGCACCCATTCCACCTCCGGCGGAGCGTCACGAAGGTCTATCTGGTTTCCAGCCATCAGGGTGCGCCGAGCCTCGAGGAGCCATTCGCCGAATCCTCGGGCGTCGGCCCGGATCCATCGCCAGGGCGTCGAAAGTTCACCGGCGGGCGGGAACGCCGAGCAGACGTCGCCCTCCCAGTCGGGGTGCGCGCCGTTGAAGCTGAAGATCTCTTGCATGGGGTCGCCAAGGACCACTGTCGGGAGAACAGAGGCGAGGTGGCAAACCATCCCGTGCTGCTCGAGACCGCAGTCTTGGTACTCGTCGACGATGACGCGGCCGTAGCTTGCCTCCAGGACGTCATTGATATGTTTCCCACCGAGCAGCGCGGCCGCGGCATGCTTTATTGCCGGATAGTCGGTGCGGGGATTGACAAGTTCGAGACGTCTTGGATCGATACCCGAACGTCGTGGAAATGTCTTCAGCGTCCTGAGCGCCCACCCGTCAAGCGTCGCTAGGCGGTACGAGGAAGAAGGGACGCCCGCACGCTCCAGCCGTGACCGCAACGCGGCCACTCCGGCGTTGGTGTGGGTTAGAACGAGAATGGGCTTTCGATCCGAATGCCGCTTCAAGGAATCCGCGATCAGTTGCGTCTTCCCGCAACCGGCCGGTGCTGTGATCGAACCACAACGGATTCCCAGCAAGTCGATTGCATCTTCAGGCACCGACGCACCACTTTCTCATTGCGACGATTACGTCCTTGAAGGCTACGTCACTTTTTAGCAGGTGAGGGATTACGACCTCTCGACCGATTTCTTCCATCGCACCGACGGACTTGAACCATGCCTTCTTGCCCTCGCTGTTTCCGCCGGCCGCTTCTCCCAGTGCCTTTCTGGCTTCCCCGCTGAGCACGCCTTTCCCTAGCTCGTCGCGGACAATTGCGAGCGTGACCGCATTGCCGGAACGGCTGCTGAGCTGGTCGTTAATTTCGGTCTCCGAGCGATCTTCCAGCACTTTTTCAAGCAAGATGTTGACTGCGTTCTCCGGAAGGCTCCCGAAGAGCTCGACTTCGAGCTTGTTGCCATCCCGCCATTTGAATACCTCGCCGCCGTCGACCTCGAACGCCGCTTCCTTGCCTGGGTTAGGCTTTACGTCGTCGTCCCGGAACGTGGCCACTCGATAACCCATGGTCTGGAAGGCGAGCGCCCGTCCGAGAATCTTGTCACACCCACCCGCGTCGACGAGCACGGTCCCCGTCGCGTACATTGACGCCTTGCCTGCTGCGTGCCTGTTCTGATCGATGCCACGGACCAGCCCCACTTCGCTTGCGCCTTCACAAACAAGGATTGATCGCGCAAGGAAGGCGTCTGGGTGGGCTCGCAGAGTTCCTTGCAGATCCGGGTAGTCGCCGACCCACCGGATTTCATGCTTGCCGCCGGAACGTCGCACGATCCAAAGCTGCTCCACTGTCAATTCCCTGACTGCTATAGGGGAATGACTGGTCAGAAAAACCTGCAGAGGTGTGTCCGCGTTCTTGGCACCGAGATTGTGCAGGAACTGGATAATCCGATGGGGCTCCAGGCCGTGCTCGAGTTCGTCGACGAGCAGCACCGCCGACTCCGAGGCGCTCTTCTGCTGAAGGCCGGAAATCATCAGTCTTGTCGATCCCAGGCCCAGCCGACGTAGCGGAACGCCCGTCTCGCTGTGAAGCGAGATGGTTCCCGCCGCCACGGAAACCGAGTGGGCCTCAAGCTCGGCCCTGGCCTTCGCACCGACGTCTATCCCCAGTTCGCCTGCCACCTGCGTGACGATGTCGAGCGCCTTGCCAAGCTTCTTGTCCGCATCTACGCCGAAGGATTTCCGTGCCGCGCGCGCCGCTTCCAGAAGGGCGGTCGATGCATCCGCGCTCTCGTCCGAGAGACGATTGAGAATCGATCCTCGGCGCCAGGCGAGATTGTTATCGGACAACGCGCCGATCCGGACAGGGGCGAGGTTGGTACGGTCCGACCAGGAAAGGTTCCGCGTCAGACCAGCCGCCTGAGCTCGGTCCGAAACCAATGTCCATACGGGCTCGAGATCACTTTCGACGCGCATGTTCAGCGAGAGAACTGTCTCGAGGCCGGCACCGGGTTCGTCCTCGAGTTCCTGCTTCGCGGAATCGTACCCCCGCAGATAGACGCCGTAACCTTCCATGGACTTCAGCTCAGGTGCGAGGTTTCCAAGCGTGATCGTGACGCTGATCGGATCGTCGACGAAGAGCGTGTCGCGCCGAGGCAGAGATCGATAGCGTCTAGTATCGTAGACTTGCCGCTATCGCCCGGACCGATCAGGCAATTGACGCCTGGTTTCGGATGCCACTGCAGCTTCTTGATGCCGCGAAAATTCTCGATCTCGATCGTTCTGATAGTCGCCATTCGTCAACCGTTGAAAATCACCAGTGCGCGGAGCGTCAGGTCTTGAGGGGGCCTAAAGTGAGGGGTTGAACCCGATCGGTCGCATGCGGCGCTGGGTTGCCTGATCCCTTTTTGTTCTTGTAAGCATTTCCAGGCGTCGAAACGCCTGGATTTGTTGGCTTTTTGAGCTCCGAACCTAGTTGGCCAGTTTTAGCTTCCTCTGAGGCCGGAAATTGGTCGTTTTTCGGCTTTTTGGCCAGTTATTGGTTCGGTTTCTCACGTCGTGTCGTCGTCCGAATACCGGCTATCAGCTGCAGCCGCTCGTTGCGCCGCATGTGTCGCACTTCTCGCAAGTGCCGTTGCGCACCATCGTAAAGTTCTGGCACTCGGAGCACATGTTGCCGGTGTAACCCTGCATGATGGAGCGGGCACGGCGTTCGGCTTCGACCTTCTTGGCTTCCGTCTTGGCCGATGCCGCGTCGGCGGCCGCCTTGTCGGAGAAGAGGGCGGTTGCCTGCTGCTGGGCCTCAGTCGTAACTTCTTCGATCACTTCCTCGGCGATCTCTTCGGCTAGTTCCTTCGCCCGCTCCTCATAGTCGCGCTTGAAAGCGACGATTTCGGAGCTCGAAATGGCGACGGTCGGTTCGATCTTGCGGGCGGCAGCACCGGCAAAGGACGTCACCGTGGCGCCAGAGGAGGCACGCGCCGGGGCTGTGGTGGCGGCGCCCTTCGGCTCGCCGCCGGCCTGACGCTCGTTGCCCGTTACCAGCGTCGGCTTGTAGCCGCGCGTCCAGCCGGTCGAGACGAGGTTCGTCTTGCCTTCCTGGATGCCCTTGCCGAGCGCCGTGTTCGAGAAGTCCGACGTGTCGACATGTGCCAGATCGTGGCGGCCGAGATAGGACACGGCGAGTTCGCGGAACACGTAGTCGAGGATCGACGTGGCGTTCTTGATAGCGTCATTGCCGATGACCATGCCGGCCGGCTCGAACTTGGTGAAGGTGAAGGCCTCCACATATTCTTCGAGCGGCACGCCGTACTGCAGGCCAAGCGAGATGGCGATCGCGAAGTTGTTCATCATCGCACGGAAGGCGGCCCCTTCCTTGTGCATGTCGATGAAGATTTCGCCGAGGCGGCCGTCGCCGAATTCGCCGGTGCGCAGATAGACCTTATGTCCGCCGACGGCGGCCTTCTGGGTGTAGCCCTGACGGCGGTTCGGCAGCTTCTCACGCTCGCGGGTGACGCGTTCGACCACACGCTCGATGATCTTCTCGGTGATGGTGACGGCCTGGGCCGCGACCGGCTGCTGCAGCAGTTCCTCAACCGCATCCTCGTCGCTTTCGTCCTCGATCAGCGAGGCGTTCAGCGGCTGCGACAGCTTGGAGCCGTCACGATAGAGGGCGTTCGCCTTCAGGCCGAGCTTCCAGGAGAGCATGTAGGCGCTCTTGCAATCCTCGACGGTGGCTTCATTCGGCATGTTGATCGTCTTGGAGATCGCACCCGAGATGAAGGGCTGGGCAGCTGCCATCATGCGGATGTGGCTCTCGACCGAGAGATAACGCTTGCCGATCTTGCCGCACGGGTTGGCGCAATCGAAGACGGCGAGATGTTCGTTTCTCAGGAATGGTGCACCTTCCAGCGTCATCGCACCGCAAACATGGATGTTCGCAGCCTCGATGTCCTTCTTCGAGAAGCCGAGATGGTCGAGCAGGTTGAAGCTCATGTCGGCGAGCTGCTCGTCGGAAACCTTCAGCGTGCCCTTCAGGAAGTCGGTACCGAGCGTCCACTGGTTGAAGACGAACTTGATGTCGAATGCCGACTTCAGCGCGGCGTTGATCGCCTCGACCTTCTCGTCGGTGAAGCCCTTGGCCCTCAGCGTCGAGGGGTTGATCGCAGGCGCCTGGTTCAGGTTGCCGTGACCGACTGCGTAAGCTTCGATCTCGGCGATCTGGCTTTCGGAATAACCCAGGGTGCGCAGCGCCTCTGGAACCGCACGGTTGATGATCTTGAAATAGCCGCCGCCGGCGAGCTTCTTGAACTTCACCAGTGCGAAGTCGGGCTCGATGCCTGTTGTGTCGCAATCCATGACGAGCCCGATCGTGCCGGTCGGCGCGATCACGGTTGCCTGGGCATTGCGGTAGCCGTGCTTTTCACCGAGCTCGAGAGCCTTGTCCCAGGCGCTCTTGGCATGGGCTACGAGATCCTGGTCCGGGTTTTCGGAATGGATCAGCGCGACCGGGTTGATCGACAGGCCTTCATAGCCCGAGCTCTCGCCGTAAGCGGCACGGCGATGGTTGCGGATGACGCGCAGCATGTTTTCGCGGTTCGGCTTGAACATCGGGAACGGGCCGAGCTCGGAAGCGATTTCCGCCGAGGTGGCATAGGAAATACCGGTCATGATCGCCGTCAGCGAGCCGGCGATGGCGCGGGCTTCGTCGCTGTCATACGGAATGCCCGAGGACATCAGCAGGCCGCCGATGTTGGCATAGCCGAGGCCGATCGTACGGTATTCGTAGGAGAGTTCGGCAATCCGCTTCGACGGGAACTGTGCCATCATCACGGAGATTTCGAGAACAACGCTCCACAGGCGGACGGCGTGCTCGTAGTCGGCAATGTTGATGCGTTTGGTGGCGGCATCCTTGAACTGCATGAGGTTCAGCGAGGCCAGGTTGCAGGCTGTGTCGTCGAGGAACATGTATTCCGAGCACGGGTTGGATGCGCGGATCGGGCCGGCTGCGGGGCTGGTGTGCCAGTCGTTCATCGTCGTGTTGAAGTGCAGGCCCGGGTCGGCCGATGCCCAGGCGGCGTAGGAGATCGACTCCCAGAGATCGCGGGCCTTCAGCGTCTTCATGACCTTGCCGTCCTTGCGGGCGGTCAGGTTCCAGTCGCCGTCGTTTTCGACGGCGCGCAAGAAGTCGTCCTTGATCGAGACCGAGTTGTTCGAGTTCTGACCGGATACGGTGAGGTAGGCTTCCGAATCCCAGTCGGTGTCGTAGGTCTTGAATTCGAGGTCTTTGTAGCCCTGGCGGGCGAACTGGATGACGCGGCCGATATAATTCTCAGGAACCTGATCCTTCTTGGCAGCGCGGATTTCGCGCTTCAGGGCAGGGTTCTTGTTCGGGTCGAAGCAATCGCCCCGAGTGGCTTCGGAGCCAGCCTCGCAGTTGACGCAGGCCTTCATGATCGCCTTCAGGTGCTTGGCGACGACCTTGGAACCGGTGACAAGGGCAGCGACCTTCTGCTCTTCCTTCACCTTCCAGTTGATATATTCCTCGATATCCGGGTGGTCGATGTCGACCACGACCATCTTGGCAGCACGGCGCGTTGTGCCGCCCGACTTGATGGCGCCAGCTGCACGGTCGCCGATCTTCAGGAAACTCATCAGGCCGGAGGAGCGGCCACCGCCGGAAAGTTTTTCGCCTTCGCCGCGGAGATAGGAGAAGTTGGAGCCGGTACCGGAGCCGTACTTAAAAAGACGGGCTTCGCGAACCCACAGGTCCATGATGCCGCCTTCGTTGACGAGGTCGTCTTCAACAGACTGGATGAAGCAGGCGTGCGGCTGAGGATGTTCGTAGGCCGACTTCGACTTGGTCAGCTTGCCGGTGAAAGGGTCTACATAGAAGTGGCCCTGGCCGGGGCCGTCGATGCCATAGGCCCAATGCATGCCGGTGTTGAACCATTGCGGGGAATTCGGGGCAACGCGCTGGGTAGCAAGCATGTACGCAAGTTCGTCTTTGAAGGCGAGGGCGTCTTCCTCGGACGAGAAGTAGCCGCCCTTCCAGCCCCAGTAGGTCCAGGTGCCGGCAAGACGGTCAAAGACCTGGCGGCCGTCGGTTTCGGAACCGTACTGTTGGTCCTTGGGAACATCCTTCAGAGCCGCTTCATCGGCAACCGAACGCCACAGGAAGGAAGGAACGTCGTTTTCCTCGACCTTCCTGAGCTTGGCTGGAACGCCGGCCTTGCGGAAATACTTCTGCGCCAGGATGTCGGCAGCGACCTGGGAGAACTGCGCCGGAACATCGATATTCTCGAGGCGGAAAACGATCGAACCGTCCGGGTTCTTGATCTCGCTCGTCGCCTTGCGGAATTCGATATCCGCGTAAGCGCTCTGTCCTGCCTTCGTGAAACGGCGTTCTATGCGCATTTGCCTAACCTCTAGCTTGCGCGCCCCGTCCCCGTTTGATCAAGGCGCAAGTTTCCACCTCCGGCGGCGCCGTGAGGAGCGCAGCCAGTTCTCGTTTCCGTATCGTCACAGGAGTGTCATCGGAGATGGCTTTCCTGTATCTTGTGGTGATGGTGGCTGCAAACACTAAATATAGTATTAACAGCTTATTATCGCCAGCCCCCCGATGTCACTTTTTGGAAGATAAAAATCGCGCACGAAGCCCCTCATGGCGATCATCCTTCATGGATGCAACACCCTGATTCTACGCTCGATTTTTGAAGAGAACCGGCCTCGTTAATTCCGGTCCAACTGCCGCAGCAACATCGGAACCCATTAAGTTGGAAACTGGCGATTCCGTCAAGGGGTTGTTTTTAACGAACCGTTCACCACAACATATTGTGGATCGGGCTGTGGAGAGTGGGGAAAACAAAGTCGTGCAAGAAATTCAATGGGTTGCGAGCTTTAGTCGGCCCAGAGCCTAAAAAATCTAAGAAAAGTTGCGACCGTGTTGATTTGGTTGCAGCTTTTGCCGGCCAAATGCGGCAACCGATTCGTTTGAGGCCAATTTCGGTCATAATGCGTCAATCGCAATTGTCACCGTTGCGATACCTATAGGCTGTCCGTTTTCATCCTTGATGACAAAGCTTGCCTGCGTTTCCAGTAATTGTGTCTGCTCATCGCGCTCAGCCCGGTCGATAAATATCTCGTCGGAATATCTCGGAAATGTTTTCAGGAACTTGTCTTCATCGCCTTGCCAATAGTCGGTGGTCATCGTGCCCTGGCCGACATTGAGTCCATGACGATCGGTTACAAAAAATTCGATGATGGTGCCCTGCGAATCATCCTGCTTGGATTTCAAATATCGTGACACCGGCTTGTTGAGCAGGCGCCTGACCATCTGCCACCCGCCACTCTGGACCTCGGAGCGGTAGGTATTGTCCAGCACCTGGATGTTCGCGTCACTGATATTGCCGAGTTTGGCGTTCTGGTCCTCGATCGCCTTCCGGACGATCGGCGTATTCACCATCGGCTTAACGACTGTCTCGACGTATTCCCGTACGACGGACACATAGGCCGGTTCCGCCGAAGTGGCCAAAGGCGAGAGACAGAGGCCCAGCCCGAAAGCCGCAACCGTCCCGACGTAGCCCCAACGCATCATATTCGTTCCAACGTCGCGCCCCGCGACTAAACTTCTACCCCGGTCCGCAGCGCAACGCCGTTGCCGCGCGGGACGGTTGCTTTGAAGGATAAGGTCTGAGGGGGCGGCGCGATAGCGGAATCCGATGAGTTAGTTAAACAAAGATTGGTGCAATTTGAAATTGTCACCGGCCTGTCAGGTTGCGCCGCGAGTCGCGCTCAGCCCCGGCCGGCCTTGGAGATCGGTTCCTGATAGGTGAACCCCATATCCCAAGGGAAATAGATCCAGGTGTCCTGGCTGACTTCCGTGACGAACGTATCGATCATCGGAACACCCTGAGGCTTCGCGTAGACGCAGGCAAAGTGTGCCTTGGGCAGGATCGAGCGAACTTCCGAGGCCGTCTTGCCGGTATCGGTGAGGTCGTCGATGACGAGGACAGCTTCGCCTTCGTCAGCGGTCAGTTCCGGCGCGATGCCCTTCAGGAGCATCATTTCGCCCTGGTTCACATAGTCGTGGTAGGAGGCAACGCAGACCGTTTCGATCAGCCTGATGTTGAGTTCGCGCGAGATGATCGCCGCTGGCACGAGGCCGCCACGCGTGATGCAGACGATTGCCTTGAAATCGCGCTTCAAACCAGCAAGGCGCCAGGCGAGCGCACGCGCGTCACGGTGGAACTGATCCCAGGAGACGGGAAAGGCTTTATCGGGAAGGGACATGGTTTGCTCCGCGGCATGAATGATGACACGCCGTTTGCCGGCGGCCGGACAAAGCATTCCGCGATCGGCCAAACGCAAATCGCGCAGCCGAGACTGCGCGATTGGAGGACCGAAGCCGGAGCTCGTCATCGGTCGCCGCAATTAACGGATTCCGGGGGCAAAACGCAAGCCCCTCGTCATTCTTATCGCGACAGCAGCGTCAAAGCAGTCATCGACTGCAGCAGCGTTTTCGTGGTGCCGCCGAAAATCATCTGCCAGAGTCGCGAATGGGTGTAAGCACCCATAACCAGCAGGTCGATGCTGCTGTCGGAGAGACGGTTTTCGATGACAGTCGACGCGGATTTGTCCGCGCTTTGAGCGGTCGCCAAGGTGACCTTGACGCCGTGGCGGGAAAGAGCCGCTGCGATGTCCGCGCCCGCGACAGCCGCAGACTGGAGTGCATTGTCGACGGGATCGACGGAGAAAATCTCGACTTCGTCGGCGGCTTTCAGGATTGGCAAGGCGTCGAACGCCGCGCGCGCTGCCTCCCTTGAGCCGTTCCAGGCGATGAGAACACGTTTGATCGGCTTCGGCTGGCGCAGCACAAAGGGGATCAGCATGACCGGGCGACCGCTTTCGAAGAGAAAGTTGTCAATGTCGACATGACTGTCCGACGGTTTTGCCGGATTGGCCTGCGACGCGATCAGCAAGTCAGCACTTCGCGCGCTTTCGATCAACGGTGCCGTGCCGTAGCCGGTGGATGAGGCGAAGCTACGCCATTCAAAGGAGATGCCTTCAGCCTGCGCCTTCCTGCGGAAGACGCGCTCTACTTCGAGGGTTTCCGCACGCGCCATGTCCTGAAGCGCCTGCACGGCGACGGGGTCGGGTATCTCCATTGGTGCCACGAGAGGCACGACCGCGACGGTTTCCGCATGAAGGCCGATAACGTGGGCATTGGTCTGCGCGGCAATGGCGAAAGCAAAATCGGCCACGGCGGTGGTGTTGTCGACGGTGTCGAGAATGGCAAGTATCGTCTTGTAAGACATAAACAATTCTCTCCTTACGCGGATGAAATCGGCTAATCTTCAACGAGAATGCGCCGGCAAGGGCGCCGGTGCCTTGATGCATATCAACGGCGAGCCGGGATCTCCTTTATTCTACGCCTCTGCCGAGCGGTTTTCAGCCACCTCCTTTGTTTGACGGATGGTCTCGATCATGGCGCGCACATCAACTCCCGCGGCATCGACCGCATTCTGCGAGCGGCTTCGTACGACGATTTCAGTCGAGAACGCCTGGCCGACATAGCGGGGGTAGGAGCCGATACTCGTCTCCGGGTGGGCTTTCTGGATGGCGGCAAGCGGCGTGCCGATGTCGCCCTCGCCGTAAGGGCAGGAGATGCCGAGCGAGAGCACGCGCGTGCCGGTGCGCAAGGTCGGTATGACCGCGTCGACCATGGCTTGGAAGACCTGCGGGACGCCGGCCATGACGTGAACATTGCCGATGACGAAACCAGGTGCGGTCGAGACCGGGTTGGCGATATGGCGCGCCCCCCTGGGCATGCGGGCCATTCTCTTTCTGGCATCGGTAAATTCGAGCCCACGGCGCGCATACATCTCGCCGAGCAAGGTCATTGCGTCAGCATCGTATTCGCAAGGCAGCCCGAACGCTGCGGACACAGCATCGGCGGTAATGTCGTCATGGGTCGGCCCGATGCCTCCCGACGTGAAGACGTAATCGTATTTTGCGCGCAGGGCATTCAGGGCCTCGACGATCACATCCTCCTCGTCGCCGACGATGCGGACCTCTCTGAGATCGATGCCGCAAAGCGTCAGCATATCCGCCAGATGGCCGATATTCTTGTCCTTGGTGCGGCCGGATAAGAGTTCGTCGCCAATGGCAAGCATGGCGGCGGTGACAACTGTCTCATTGGTCATTGGAAATTTCCGAACGTTTGGATCCCAACATAGGTAGCGCCCTTCGCCGGTCTTGCAAACCGTGTCACCGCCGCTAGGTCACGCAACTGGCTCCAAGTATTTTTTCGTCTATGGCCATTGAACAGTGCGTTCTGCCGCGTGGGGCTATGTTGATTACAGCGCGCTGCTAAGTTTCCACCGCCTACGAATTCAAACGCAAATTCCCTGATGGAGATAAGTAAATGGCGAAGGTACTCGTGCTCTACTATTCGGCCTACGGCCACATCGAAACCATGGCATATGCCGTCGCCGAAGGCGCAAAGTCGACTGGCGCCGACGTTGTTGTCAAGCGCGTTCCGGAACTGGTTCCAGACGAAGTTGCCAAGGCGTCCTACTACAAGATGGACCAGGCCGCGCCGATTGCAACTGTCGATGAACTTGCTGATTACGATGCCATCATCGTTGGTGCCGGCACGCGCTTCGGAACGGTTGCGTCGCAGATGCGCAATTTCTGGGATCAAACGGGCGGCCACTGGTTTGCCGGCAAGCTGGTCGGCAAGGTCGGTTCGGTTTTCACGTCCTCGGCAACGCAACACGGTGGTCAGGAGTCCACCATCCTCGGCTTTATCCCCACCTTCCTGCATCAGGGCATGATCGTCGCGGGACTTCCCTACGCTTTCCAAGGCCAGATGGGCGTTGATGAAATCAAGGGCGGCTCACCCTATGGCGCATCCACCATCACGGATGGTGACGGATCCCGCCAGCCTTCGGCGATCGAGCTGGAAGCGGCAAAGTATCAGGGCGCTCACGTCGCCAAGATTGCCGCAAAGCTGGGCTAATCGGCTCTCTTCACCGGCAGGCGCGGCCATTGGGTTCGCGCCTGCTTACACTGCGCAGAGAAAGTCACCGACTGCGCATCAGCCGTAGAGATCGTGCAGTTTCACTGCGTAGAAAAGAAGCGGTATTCCGAGAACCGCAATGGCGATCATGAATGCCGTTCCCGCCCTGAACAATTTGAGACGTCGCGTTCTCGTGCCATCCCAATCGTAAACCATAGCCTTACTCCCACAAGACAAGCCTACAACTATGCGCAGCCCCAACCGCGGTCCTTCTGGCGTGCGCATACAAGCACATTCGCAAGCGAGGATAAAGGGTGGTGGCCGGCTGCCCTGGATGTTGATACAGTCTGGCCCTGATGGTGCGAGCGACGGGGATCGAACCCGTATAGCCTAAGGCCGAGGGATTTTAAGTCCCTTGCGTCTACCAGTTTCGCCACGCTCGCGTTCAACGATCGCAATAACTTAGCGAATCTGTTTTGGGAAGCTCTGCACACCCAATCGTGGCGCAATTTATCGCCATATATTGAAATGCTGCTGCATGTACTCGATGCACCGGCGATTGGCTTCGCTACGGACCGCACCCTCGATGGTGGCGAGGTATAGTGAGGCGACATCGTGTGCAGCGGTCGTCCGTGGTTCTTCCAGCCCAGCAGGGAGCCAGATCGGGATACCTTTCAGTGCAAGCATGCCGGACAACCAAACGTCATCGACTGCCCATATGACTTCAGGGATGTCATACGCGATATCATCGAAAAACTCTGGACGCACGACGGCACCGCCGAGCCCTTGAAGCACATCCACGTAGCCGCCCTTCGCAACCAACGTCGGCATCGGTTTCGGCTGGTCCAAACGCAACACTATGGAAGCGAACTTATGCCGTAGTCGGCGGGCGCGGAGCAAAAGATCCATTTTCCGTCTGCGCACTGCTTTCGGCACAATGGCGGAGGGTTTCGCAATATGGGTTGGCACGTCCTTGCCGATCAGGGCTACGCATTCCGCTGGTCGCTCGTCCTGTGCCGCGAACAACTGAGAGGCCCAATTGGGCGAGAACACCTTGTCGTCATCGCAGAACAGAATTTGTGCCTTTTTCCCACGGAGCTCGCGTGCGGCAAACAGCACCTTAGATGCAGGTCCCATGTCTTCTTCAGGTCGAACTATCGTGATCCCAGTGGGCACGGATGGAACGGATCCGTCGTAGTCAGGAAACCGCCGATAGCGTTTGGGCACGTAGAGCCGGATCTCATCCACTGCGCCGTTCTGCTTAACTAGGCTGTTAAGGGTCGGTGCAAGCTTGGCGAAACGTGGAGGGATGGTAGAGAGCGAGATGATGCGCAATGTAGTGGACATGCGGAACTGTAAGTCATTGATGGGAAGTTGGGTGGCACTATGCCATTCCGAGTTGAGTTAAGTCAACCAAGCCGACCAGTGAGAACGAGTGGGATAGGCGTGGCATCTGAATTCGGCGCCGTGCCCAGCCGACATTCAAACGTTGTGCGAACGAAAGGGTTCTTGATCATTTTTCATCTAATCTGCGAGCTATATTGAGAAAAATAGCTTGTAAAAAATGCAGCGTATGAATTGCGACATCTTGCGATTGGCAGTTGCACCATGCTTTTCCAGCGAAGACTCAGCCGATTAGTCGTCACCAAGCAGCTGCGTTTTTATCTCTGAGGTGCCAGCTGTGGATGTTGCGCACACGCGGGCAGCGAATATTCCCGCAGATGCGCCGAGGATCTTGACGAGCGCGTCGTGCAGGCGCGCGTGGCGCGTCGGCGACAGATATTGCAGATATTCGATCGCCAATGCGCCAAAGATTAGGAGAACGGCGACCGCGAGCCAATGCCTGGGATAGGCGACCGCGAACATGAAGCCCACCAACAAATAGGCGAGCGCGCGGTCGAGATTGACCGAGGTCACGGTATGCGGCCGCAGCCCGATCGGCGACAGCGTGACGAAAATAATGGCCGCGAGAAGCAGCCAGGCAGCCGGCTTTGCAAATTTACTTGATATCATCGGGGCGATGTAGCCGCATCGTGAGCGAATTGATAGCGCACAATTGCGTTATCCGACCAGCTTTGGAACTCCGATTTAAAAGATGACTTTTGAAGTAAACAATATCGTCGGATATGGGCTTTCTCGCTCCGCTCACTTGTGCGATAGCGAGAGCAAAACAGGAATGGACGAACGACCGTGACCAGACAGGATGTCGAGAGCGCCAAGGCGGCCATGCGCAGCCTCTTTCCAGCAACGCCACTGCAGCTGAACGAGCACCTGTCGGCGCGTTATGGCGCCGACATCTGGTTGAAGCGTGAAGATCTTTCGCCGGTGCGCTCCTACAAGATTCGCGGCGCCTTCAATTTCTTCCGCAAGGCGATCGCCATGGGCGCTGGCGGCAAGACCTTCGTCTGTGCCTCGGCCGGCAACCATGCCCAGGGCTTCGCTTTTGTCTGCCGCTATTTCGGCGTGCCCGGTGTTGTCTTCATGCCGGTAACGACGCCGCAGCAGAAGATCGACAAGACTCGCATCTTTGGCGCCGAGTTCATCACCATCAAGCTGACGGGCGACTTCTTCGATCAATGCTACCAGGCCGCCCGCGATCACGTCGAGGCGATCGACGGTGTCATGGTGCCGCCTTTCGACCATGCTGATATCATCGAAGGGCAGGCGACGGTCGCTGCGGAAATCCTGCAACAGCTGCCCGAAGGAACGCTACCTGATATGGTGGTGATGCCGGTGGGTGGCGGCGGCCTTGCGGCTGGCATCACCGGCTATCTCGATGGCCTCATGCCGAAATCCGGCTTCATCTTTACGGAGCCGGCCGGAGCGCCGAGCCTGAAGCGAAGTATTGACGCGGGGCGCTTGGTGACGCTCACCAAGGTTGACAATTTCGTCGACGGCGCGGCGGTGGCGCGGATCGGGGATCTGAACTTCGCCGCCCTCGAAACATTCCCGACCGAGCAGGTCATGCTGATGCCGGAAAACGCGATCTGCGTGACCATTGGCGAGATGCTGAACGTGGAGGGCGTTGTTCTCGAGCCGGCAGGGGCGCTGTCACTGACCGCGATCGCTGCAATGGATCCGGAAGTGCTGAGGGGCAAAACGGTCGTGGCCGTCGTTTCTGGCGGCAACTTCGATTTCGAGCGCCTTCCCGATGTCAAGGAGCGCGCAATGCGCTACGCCGGCTTGAAGAAGTACTTCATCCTGCGGATGCCGCAGCGGCCGGGCGCATTGCGCGATTTCCTGAACCTGCTCGGTCCGGACGACGACATCGCCCGTTTCGAGTATCTGAAGAAGACGGCTCGCAATTTCGGCTCTGTCCTGATCGGCATCGAAACCAAGGCGCCGGAGAATTTTGCGCAACTCGTCGCGAACTTCGAGAATGCCGCCATCGGCTTCGAGGACATCACTGAAAACGAGATCCTCGCAAACCTCATCATTTAACTTTTCCGGCACGAGCTGCCGTGATAAAGGCGGAGTATGGCTTCGATCTTCTCCAGCATTTTCTCAATGTTTTCAGGCAGCGGCAAATCTGCTGACGCTCCGGCAGGCGTCTCTTCCGAGCCGCAGCTCTACGGCGACTGCACGATCTACGCCGAGCCGCAGAAAGAGGGCGGCCAGTATCGCCTTGCTGGCCGGATCGAGAAGACGGTCGGTGCAGAAGTCCTCGTGCGCAACTTCATTCGCGCCGACATGTTTGGATCTTCCGACGATGCGATCGAGTGCACGGTGCGCAAAGCGCAACAGATCATCGATCAGAACGGCCCGTCGTTGTTCAGCGATGGTGCAAAAATTCGTCAGGTCTGATCCGCTTCCGACGCGGTCTCTCCGGTGTCTGACGTGACGGTATTAATCCTCACGTAATCTTAAAGGATTGCGAGGAATCTTGGTGTTCGCAGCCTTGCAGGACGTCCACGTGCCTTACACCACACACGGACAGCCACTCATGTTCGCCGCCGCTGATTCTTCGCGCGGCGTGCCGCCTCTGGCGTTGGTGCGCTGGCTGAGGAGAGAGGCGCCTGATGCAAGCCTTTAATCTGCTGCTGTTTGTCATTGAGGCCGTTGGCTATTTCACGCTCATGGTGACGCTGCTGCATTTTCGCCAGCGCCTTGGCCTGGGTGTGTTTCTCACAGCCCTCGGCGTCATGCATTTCATGGAGACTTACCTCGCGGCCGTGTTTTATGTCGCGCTGCCATTCGGCGTTGCGTCGCCCGGATCGTCGGTGTTCTTCGCCGGCAAGCTGATGATGATCCTCATGCTGTATCTGCAGGAGGATGCTGCGACGGTTCGCCAGCCGATCTACGGCCTGTTTCTCGGCAATATCCTGACGGTCGCCGTAGCGTGGCTGCTTCAGTTGCATACGCCAATCGATCTGCCGCGCGGGGACGGCGCGAACTTCGATTTCCTCAAGGAAATGGGCTGGCTCATGGTCTGGGGAACAACGCTTCTGTATCTCGATTCCATCGGCATTATCCTCCTGTACGAGCGTCTCGGCCGCTATTTGAAGCGCAGGATCATCCTACGGTTCATGATCTGTGGCTTTGTCCTCCTAACCTTCGATCAGATCGGGTTCTTCGGTGCATTGCACTATTTCCTCGAGATTCCGGCCTCCGCCTTCTGGGACGGGTGGAGGGCAAAGATGTTCGCCGTCTGCATCTATACGGCGCTCTTTGCCGTCTACGAGATTTGGATACGCCGCGACGGCGTTCCCGCGAGCGTGCGGCCGATCAGCGATGTCTTCAGTGACTTGACTTTCCGGGAGCGCTACAACGACCTGCTGAACCGGACGGGTAGGGACGTTCTGACGGGTGTCTACGACCGTACGCGCATGGAGATGGAAGCGCCGGTCATGGTCCGCGAAGCGTTGCGGCAAGGGCAGTTGGCTACTGTGATCATTCTGGACGCAGACCATTTCAAGGACGTTAATGACCGCTTCGGGCATCTGCAGGGAGATGAGGTGTTGAAGGCGATCACGCTTCGCCTCGGGACCATTTTGCGATCGGCCGACCGCCTGTTCCGCTTTGGCGGCGAGGAATTTGTCGCGGTCTGCCCGGCAACCGACCATGCCGAGGGAATGCGACTTGCCGAACGCTTGCGCTGGACGATTGCAAGCAGCGTCAAGACGCCGGATGGCAAGCCGGTGACCGTCAGCATCGGCGTGGCGACAGCCGATACCGACGGCGTGAGCTTCACAACCGTCCTTTCGGCTGCCGATGAGCGGCTTTATCAGGCAAAGAAAGGCGGCCGCAATTGCGTTGTTGGCAAGCCTGGGCTTGTGAAGACGGGCTAGCGATTATCCGGCGCGGAAAATCTTGGCACCGGAGGGTGCGCCCGTCGCGCCGCCGTCGACCACGATCTCGATCCCTGTGACGTTGGTCGAATCACTTGAGGCGAAATAGAGCGCAGCCTTGGCAATTTCCTCCGCTTCGTTCATTCGTCCGAGCGGACTCATGCCGCCCAGTCGGGCTTCGAGCGCGGACATTGCATCGGCCGTGGACGCCATTGGCTGCCAGATCGGTGTCTTGGTGCCGCCGGGCGTCACCTGATTGACACGGATACCACGCGGTGCAAGCTCGGACGCCATATTGCGGGTCATGGCGCGCACAGCACCCTTTGTGGCGGCATAGGCCGACCAGCCAGGCGCACCGAGCACCGCATGCACGGATCCGTTGAGGATGACAGAACCGCCATCGTTCAGATGCGGAAGAGCCGATTGGACCGTGAAGAAGACGGCGGTCAGGTTGGTAGTGATGATGGCGTTAAATTGCTCCAGTGACGTCCCGCCAAGTGGCGTAGCACCACCAATACCCGCATTCGCAAAAAGCACGTCAAGCTTGCCGAATTTAGCAGCTGCTTCTGCAAATACCCGTTCCGTGGCCGCTACATCAGTAACGTCGAGCTTCAGCGCGAGCACGTTGCCGCCTAGCGCCTTTTCGGCCGCGGCGAGGGTCTCGGTATTGCGCCCCGTAATGATCACCCTGGCCCCTTCATCGAGGAAGACCTTGGCGGTCGCAAGACCGATGCCACTATTTCCGCCCGTGATGAGGGCGACCTTATTCTGCAGACGCATTGCATAACTCCTCTTGGAAATTTTCCTGATCTGGATTACGATCAACATCCATAAGGATTATGATTGTAATCTTGATAAGTCAACCGATCCCGGGAGAGAATTTCATGGGCCACTCACAGCAGGATAAGCGCAAGACGCACGAGAGGATCGTCGAGATTGCTTCGAAACGTTTGCGCGAGAAGGGTCTTGAAGGCGTCGGGGTCGCGGATCTCATGAAGGAGGCGGGGCTGACGGTCGGTGGCTTCTACAAGCATTTTGCGTCGCGTGACGAGCTGGTCGCCGAGGCGATGCAGGCAGCCTTTGGCTCCTGGGCCGCGAAAGTGCGGTCCGAAGGGCGGGCGCCGGCGGACATCGCGCTGGAGGAATATACGGCCAGCTATCTGAGCCGGGAACACCGAAACGATACGGCCGGAGGGTGCCCGTTCGCAGCCCTCACGGCTGATATCGCGCGCGGTGGGGAGAGGTGTCGATCGCTCGCGACCGATCAGATGAAGACGAACTTGCACAACATGCAGGCGCGCATGGCCGCGGCCAATGAAACAGAGGTGCGCCGCAAGGCGATTATCACGTCCTGTCTCATGATCGGCGCACTCGGCCTCGCACGCATCGCGAACGATGAAGTCCTCGCTAGCGAGATACTCGATACTGTAAAGGCTTTCGTGAACGAACTCGGCACAAAATGAAACGGCCGGTCAGAGCCGGCCGTTTTCAACATCAGTCTGGACACCAATTACGCGGCGAGGGCGATTTCCTCGGCGCGAGCCTTGGCAGCGCCAATTGCCTTTTCCGCAGCTTCCGGGCCAAAGGCGAGACCTTCGACGTAAATAGTTTCGATGTCGGTGATACCGAGGAAGCCGAGAACCGACTTCAGATACGGAACAGCATGGTTCATGCCGGCGGCCGGTCCCTGCGAGTAAACGCCGCCGGAGGCGAGAACGACGTAGACCTTCTTGCCGGTAGCAAGGCCAACCGGGCCGCTTTCGGTGTACGTGAAGGTGAGGCCGGCGCGAGCGACATTGTCGATCCAGGTCTTCAGCGACGAATAGATGTTGAAGTTGATGAGACCGGTGCCGATGACGATCGTGTCCGCTGCGAGCAGTTCGGCGACGAGCTCGTCGGAGGTCTTCACTGCGGCGGCTTCGGCGGCGGTGCGGTCATCGGCCGGCTTGCGGATGGCAGCGGTGAAGAGATCGTCGATATGCGGGAGCGGGTTGGCGGCGAGGTCGCGACGAACGACAGCGCTGCCCGGCTGCTGAGCCTTGATCTTCTCGACGAGGTCAGCCGCGATCGTGGTGGAAAGCGAGTCTACGCGCGGGCTGGAAGTCAAAAGCAGGATGGACGACATGATTGAATTTCCTCTCGAATTTGGTTCTGCGGCACGTCTTGGGAGCTTCGAGCCGCTGTTTCGAAGCAGAAAATAGGACTGGCTGGCTATCGAAAAAACTGTGATAATGTCGATCAAAAGCATCGATAGATTGGATGGTAAATGCTTCCGAATCCGACATTGGACCAGCTGCAGGTGTTTCTCACTGTTGCGGAAACGGGCAGCTTTTCGGCCGCTTCGCGCTCGCTAAACCGCGCTCAATCGGTCATCAGCTACACAATCGCCAACCTCGAGGCTCAATTGGAAGTGGCGCTCTTCGAGCGCTCCGGCGCAAGGCAGCCGAATCTGACGGAGGCGGGCAAGGCGCTTCTTGAGGATGCGCGGCGGCTTGTCTCGGATCTCGAGGTGATGCGTGCCCGCGTGAAAGGGCTGAAGGAAGGGCTGGAGGCCGAAGTCTCCGTGGCGATCAGCGTCATGGTGCCGTCGCACGCGGTCGTCGACGTGCTGCGCGGGTTCCGTGACAAGTTCCCGTCCGTGGCGCTCAGTTTGACCGTGGGTGAACTCGGTGTGGTGATGGATCTCGTTTTGAGCGGCAAAGCAACGATAGGCATCGGCGGCGCTCTGCTGAAGCAACACGATGCGCTTGCAGCAGAACAAATCGGACATTCCTTCATGATGCCCGTTGCCGCGCATGATCATCCGCTGGCGAAGATCGGCAGACCGCTGACCCTGGCGGATGTCCGTGAGGAGACGCAGTTGGTGGTGACGGACGCGTCTGGTTTGACAAAGGGCCGTGATTTCAATGTGCTTTCCTATAAGACATGGCGGGTGAGCGACATTGCGACGAAACACTCCCTCATTCGCGGTGGGCTTGGTTGGGGCGGCTTGCCCGCCTCGCTTATTCGCAACGATCTGAGAAGCGGTGCTTTGGTCCATCTCGACTTGCCTGCTTTCGAGCAGGGAGAATATCCGCTCTATGCCATGAGACGGATCGCCAGCCCGCCTGGTCCGGCGGCAAGCTGGATGATCGAAGCGTTTCGGGTAAGGCTGGAGCAATGCCCCAGGCACGCCGATTTTACGGCCCAACTGGCTGAGCTATCGCCGCCCGATTTACCGATTGCCGCCGAGTAAGAGGACGCGGATTCCCGCGCCTTCCCATTCCGCGCTGAAAACCTCCTGAAGCTCACATCTAGAGTATCAGCCTGAACTTCGAGAATCCGTCAGTGCCTTCACCGGCGTCCTCGATCTTGACGCTCTCCACATCCGCGAGAAATTGCTTGGCTTTCGGACCGCTCTGGAAGACCGCCGTCGTCCCCGGCAGCGGTTTGAAGCTCCAGTTGCCGTCGGCCGACGGATTGATCGTCCCCTGCTCGTGGACGAAACGGACAATGACGTCGCGGTTCGTGTCCGGCGCCTGGAAGACGACCTTGTCGGCCGCAATTTCCGGAAACTTGCCACCGCCGCCGGCGCGGTAATTGTTGGTGACGACCAAGAATTTCTGCTTGAGATCAATGGGCTTACCGTCGAATTGCAGATTCTGGATGCGGTTTGCATCGGCATTGTTCAGCTTGCCGTCATCATCGAACCGGCGCGGCTGCGATAGATCGATCTGGTAGGTGACGCCGTCGATCACATCGAAGTTGTAGGATGGGAAGGCGTTGTTCAGCAGTTCGGCATCCTTTGAGCCCGGCTTCACCTCGTTGAACATGGCGGCTGACATTTCCAGCCAGTTCTTCACCTGCTCGCCAGTAATGGCGACCGCCTGGACTGTGTTCGGATAGAGGTAGAGATCAGCGACGTTCTTGATCGCGATGTCGCCGGCAGGCACGTCCGTATAGTAGTCCGCGCCGCCGCGGCCACCCGCCTTGAACGGCGCCGCCGCCGAAAGCACCGGCAGGTCCTTGTATTCGGTGTCGGCGAGCATCTGCTTGATGTACCAGGTTTGCGCCTGGCTGACGATCTGAACCGACGGATCGTCGGCGACCAGCGCGAAATAGGAGTAGAGCGGGGCTGAGGTCTTGCCGACGGGGGTGCGCACGTAAGCGAGCGTTGCCTCGTGCTCGGCCTTCGCAGCCTCGATGACGTCCTTCTTGTCGACCACATCGGCGACGACTTTCTTTTTGTCATCGCGGTGGTAGATCGGCCGAGCTTCGGAGGTGAAGTCAACGATCCTCCAGCCCTTGCCGTCCTTCTCCAGAAGGAGATCGATCAGGCCGAGATGCGAGCCCCAGAAGCCGGCCATGACGGCGGGCTTGCCGTACAAGGTGCCTTTCACCGGATCGGCGTTCTGGATGCCATCCCAGGTCTTGGGGCCGGGGAAGACAAGGTGCTGGTGGCCGGTGAAAATTGCGTCGATTCCATCGACGGCGGCGAGATGCAGGGAGGCATTTTCCATCTTCTCGGAGGCTGCCGCACCGTCGATGCCGGAATGCGAGAGCGCGATGACAATATCTGCCCCTTCCTGCTTCATGACCGGCACCCAGGCCTTAGCAGCTTCGACGATGTCGCGCGTCTGCGCCTTGCGTTCGAGGTTCTTGATATCCCACAGCATGATCTGCGGCGGCACGAAGCCAATGAAGCCGATCTTGACCATGTTCTCGTTGCCGGCACCGTCCCTGATGGTCTTTCCGACGATGATGTAGGGCTTGAAGAACAGCTCATCCTTCGTCGGATCCGATGCGAGCTGGCCCTTTGTCAGGTTTGCGCAGACGAACGGAAAGTTTGCCCCGTTCAGCACCTTGAACATGAAGTCGAGGCCATAGTTGAATTCGTGGTTGCCGAGCGTGCCGACGGTGTAGCCGAGCGTGTTCATGGCCTTGATGACGGGATGCACATCGCCGTCCTTCATCCCGCGCTGATAGGCCATATAGTCGCCCATCGGGTTGCCCTGCAGCACGTCGCCGTTGTCGATCAGCAGCGAGTTGGCAGCTTCCGCCCGGATGTTGTCGATGATCGTCGCGGTGCGCGCCAGACCCATCGTATCGTTCGGTTTGTCGGCATAGTAGTCGTAGGGAAAGACGTTGACGTGAATGTCGGTCGTTTCCATCAGGCGCAGATGAGCCTGATTGGCGGCTGCGCGCGCGCTAAAGGGATGAAGCAGGACGAGTGCAGACGTGGCAGCGATGCCGCCAAGCAGAGAGCGACGGGTCATTGGTGGCAGATCGAGAATGGAAGACATGAAAACTCCTTCGAAAATCACGCATCGCCCGGCCCGCGGGCGAGATTATGGTGATTTGCGAAGGAGTAAACCCTGAAAATGACAGGGCGATTATCGCGTCAGGACTGGTTTTACCTCCTTGTGGAAGAACCGGAAATATGACGCCACCTGCGCGCGGGCATTGGAATTCGGATCGAACTGAATTCCCAGACGGCCATTGTGGCTCCAGCGGATGATGCCGTGCAGCGTGCCGAGATCATCGGCAAGAACCTGTACACGGCTGCCGGAAGCGGCATGAATCGGCGCCCGGATTTCGACGGCCATGCCGGTAACCGACATGTCGAGGATGCGGGCATCCACTTCTTTGGTGAGATAGCGGACCTTACCGAATATGCGGCAGGACCGGCGTTCGGCCTTGCGGGTAATGATATTCAGATTGCGCTGCATGTTACGCTCCACCAGAAACATACAGATGAATTCTATGGGACGAACGTTGAGAATGCTTTAATAGCTCGATCTAAAATTGCCGAGATTCCTGTTGCCGACGCGATCTGCGTGCAACGACCTGTTCCCGCCATACGGTGAAAATGCCCGCCGCGACGACGATGACGGAGCCGATGATCATGGTGAGGTTCAGCTTCTCGTTGTAGATCACGACGCCGATGATCGATGCATAGACGAGCTGCAGATAGGTCAGCGGCTGCACGGCGGTGGCATCCAGCATGTCGTACGCACGGATGAGGAAATAGTGGCTCGATATGCTGGTCATGCAGACAAGTGCCATCCATACCCAATCCCAGCCCGACATCCAGGTCCAATAGAAAGGGCCGACCAGCGTCATGGCGATGCCGCCGACGACGCCCGTGTAGAAGAAGCTCGTCATGGCCGAGTCGTCCCGGCTGACAAGGCGGGTGGCGATGACATAGAAGGCGAACAGGAAGCACGAGAAGACGGCAAGCAGAAGCTGGACATCGAAGAATTCGCCTTCCGGCTTCAGGATCAGCAGCACCCCGACGAGACCCGCACCGATTGCCGTCCAGCGACGCCAGCCGACCCGTTCGCCAAGGATAGGCATCGAGAGCAATGCAATGAGAATCGGGGTTGCCGAGAAGATCGCCTGCGAGTGGGCAAGACCGATCAGGGCAAAGCAGTTGATGACGACGACGACCTGAGCGGCCAGCAAAACACCCCGGATCACCTGCAGCAGCGGCCTCTTTGTGTAGGCCGTCTGTTTCAAGCCACCCCTCATCCTGCTAGCAAGCGCTACGGTGAAGGCGGCAAAGGCCCAGTAGCGGATCATGGTAACCAAGACGGGTGGGTAGGCGGATGCCAGATGCTTCGAGATGCCGTCCTGCAGCGAGAAGATGGTGATCGCCAACAGGACGAAAACATAACCTTGGGTCTTGGATTTCATGCGTGCGTCTTGCTGCGGGGGGATCAGGCAGGGGTAACGAAGCTGCTGCTCCGATGCAAGAACTGTCTGCCGATTTTGGCTCTCTGTCAAAGCCCGACATTTGGCCTGTCGATGACTTCCCGCAAGGCAAAGCTGGAATTGATCTTGACGACGTGTGGAAGCGCCGAGAGCCAGTCGCGATGGATGCGCTCGTAGTCCTCCAGGTCACGGGCGGCGACACGGAGAATATAGTCGTATTCGCCGGACATCAGGTAGCAGACGAGGACGTTCGGACAGCGCTTAACGGCGGCCTCGAATTCGGAAAGCGTCTTCGCAAACTGGCCCGACAGGGAAATGTGCACCACCGCGATCATCTTATAGTCGAGCGCCTTGTGAGAGACGTGCGCGTGGTAGCCGCTGATGACGCCGCTTTTCTCCAGTATATCAAGCCGCCGAGAGCAGGCCGATGCCGACAGGCCGACCTTGGCCGCAAGATCGGCGTTGGTAATGCGGGCATTGGACTGAAGTGTCTTCAGAATCGCAAGATCGATGGTGTCGAGTTCGGACATTCGAAGGACTTTCGATTATTTGCTCGAATTTGCAATAATCTTCGAAAATCAGTGTCGGCGCAAACCTTCTTTGCAAGGACATTTCGTGGCCGTGGTGGTTGGATTTCCTCGTCAATACACTCCGCCAAGCGGACAAAGAGAGAGGAACGCCTAATGCGTGTCGGTTGCCCGAAGGAAATCAAGAATCATGAATATCGTGTCGGCCTGACACCTGCATCCGTTCGTGAATATGTCGCACATGGCCATGAGGTCTGGGTTGAAACCAAGGCAGGCGCTGGCATTGGTGCCGATGATGCCGCCTACGCGGCCGCCGGCGCAAAGATTGCTGCCTCGGCCAAGGAAATCTTTGAGAAGTGCGACATGATCGTAAAGGTCAAGGAGCCGCAGCCCTCCGAATGGGCGCAGCTTCGCGATGGCCAGATTCTCTATACCTATCTTCACCTCGCGCCCGATCCGGAACAGACCAAGGGCCTCCTCGCCTCCGGCGTCACCGCTGTTGCCTATGAGACTGTAACAGATGACCGCGGCGGCCTGCCGCTCCTTGCGCCCATGTCCGAGGTCGCCGGACGCCTGTCGATCCAGGCGGGCGCGACCGCGCTGCAAAAGGCGAATGGCGGCCTTGGCATCTTGCTTGGTGGCGTGCCCGGCGTGCTGCCGGCCAAGGTTGCGGTGATCGGCGGCGGCGTCGTCGGTTTGCATGCAGCCAGGATGGCGGCGGGCCTCGGTGCCGACGTCAGCATCCTCGACAAGTCTCTGCCGCGCCTGCGCCAGCTCGACGATATCTTCGGCGGTCGCGTCCATACCCGCTATTCCAGCATTCAGGCCCTGGAAGAGGAAGTGTTCTCGGCAGACCTCGTCATCGGCGCTGTGCTCATTCCGGGAGCCGCCGCACCGAAGCTCGTCACCCGCGAAATGCTGTCGGGGATGAAGCGAGGCTCCGTGATCGTCGACGTCGCCATCGACCAGGGTGGCTGCTTCGAGACGTCGCATGCAACGACCCATTCCGAGCCGACCTACGTTGTCGATGACGTGGTGCATTATTGCGTTGCCAATATGCCAGGCGCCGTGCCGGTCACTTCGGCCCATGCCCTGAACAATGCGACGCTGGTTTATGGGCTGGCGCTTGCGGACCGTGGGCTGCGTGCAATCGCGGAGGATCGTCACCTCAGGAACGGTCTCAACATCCATAAGGGCCGCGTCACCAATAAGCCGGTGGCCGAAGCTTTAGGCTATGAAGTCTACGCCCCGGAAAGCGTACTGAACGTAGCGTAATTCCCATCACGTTACGTGAGGCAGGGCCGATCGCATTCTCCTGCGATCGGCCCTTTTTGCTGTCATCTGTCGATACGGCACTGATAGCAGTTGTTGCGCGCTGACCGCACGTGCACGTAGGCGATCTCCGGCCGCTCGAGGAGTTGGGCCGCATAGGAGCGAATGTCGGGTGTCAGTGTTACCGCGCCTGTGCCGTAGACAATGCGGTTTTCGGCATTGTAGCCGCGCACGATGAAATCGGGGCTGGTCAGAACCGGTGGTAGGACTTCTTCGGCGACATAGCGCCCGCACGGTTGCTTGTGGAGAAAGACAGGGCCGGTTTCAGCATAGGGCTGAAGCTCGGGAAACGGCCGGTATGCAAAAACCAGCAGTTCCTCGCCCGCATCGATGTTGTTCAGGCAGTGACGGCAGGGGTAGCCCGGGCCGTCTGAGACCATCGTCTCGGGCAAGAAACCGTAGGCATCTGTACCGCCGTTCCAAAGATTTTCGGCGTCGGCAGTGGGCATGGCGGAAAAGCGGATGTCGGTCATTGCAGATCTCCTTGCTGATTGCCATGAGATGCGCCTTTGCAGGCGCGCAAGCCACCCGATTCCTGCGCAAGCGCCTCCAGCCAGAGTTCCTTTTGGCCTGCTCAACAGCCCTTCTTACTCAGCTCCAGCAGTTCCTTGTCGCTGAGCGGCCGGACGATGCCCGCGCCGGTGGAGACCGGAGAAAAGCCGAACATCTGGTAAAGCTGGAGCGCACGCGGATGATCGAGATTGTTGGTCGTCGTCGTCACTCGCTTCGGATTGAGCGTCCAGATCGCATAGAGTGCCTGCAGCAGGAACCACTTTCCGATCCCGAGACCAAGTGCATGCTCGATCAGCCCGAAGTGGCAGAGCTCGATGGTGTCCTCATCCTCGACGAAATATTCATAGAAACCGGCGGGTGCGCCATTCACATAGAGCACGCTGATATTGTTGCGCTTATCATGCAGCGCCCTGGCCAGGTCCTCGTCCACCATCCGTATCCGATCCACCCACTGCCACCGGGCCCCGACCTGGCGGTAGAGATAGCGGTAGAAAGGCAGCGGAATATCGGGAGCGCGCATGATCGCCGTCTGGATGTTGATGGGCACCGGCAGGCTTGCCTTCGGCGGTGCCGTCATTTCCAGGCGCGTAATATGGGCTTTCAGGGACGAGGGGGCCTTCACCATCGCGTTAGACTTTGACCGGTTCTGGTGGGCCAGTGACGACGGGCGTGTCGTCCCGGCCACCCCATTCGCTCCAAGAGCCGTCGTAGAGCTTGTTGTCGGCATGGCCGAGCGATTCCAGCGCCAGCGTAATGATCGCGGCTGTGATGCCTGAGCCGCAGGACGTGACGACGGGCTTCGACAGGTCTATGCCCGCGTCCTCGATCGTCTGCTTGAGTTCCGGCAGCGACTTGAAGCGGCCCTGGTTGGCGAAGACACCCGACGGCAGGTTTCGCGCACCCGGCATGTGACCGGAGCGCATGCCAGCGCGCGGCTCAGGCTCGAGCGCTGCAAATCGGCCGGCGCTTCTGGCGTCGGCTATCTGCAGGGCGCCGCTCGCAACGATATCCCGCATTGTGTCGAGAGTGACGACCCGCGAGGCGTCGTAGGTCGGCCTAAATACCTTGGGCTCATAGTGCGGCACGGTTGTCTCAAGCGGTCGACCCTCAGACTTCCATCCGTCAAGGCCGCCGTCGAGAACGTACACATTCCGCGCGCCCATCACGCGAAACAGCCACCAGACGCGCGGCGATGCGAACATTCCGATCCCGTCGTAGACGACGATAAGGTCGTTTTCACCGATGCCGAGTTTTCCGACCTCAGTTGCGAAAAGCTCAGGCGAGGGAATGGTGTGCGGCAGCGGTACGGAATGATCCGCGATTTTGTCCTGATCGAAGCGGACGGCACCAGGGATGTGGCCGGCGGCATATTCCGCGTCGGCATCACGCTTCTGCGCCGGCAAATAAAAGGATGCATCTAGGACGCGCAAATCCGGCTTGCCCAATGCCGCCTGCAGCCAATCGGCCGAAACGACGAACCGGCTCTTCTCTTCGCTCATTCTGCTCTCCCTAGGCTTCAAGCTTCGTCGCCAGGAGCGCCGAAGCGAATTCGGAAGCGGCGGTTTTCCTTGCCCTTCTTCTCGATCTTGGCAATGTGAATCTGGCCGACTTCCTGCGTTTCGGACACATGTGTGCCGCCGCAAGGCTGGCTGTCAATCGCAGAGTTTTCGCCGATGCAGACAAGGCTGACCCGGCCTAGGCCGATCGGCGGGCGAACATTCTTGGATTTGACGATGCCCGGATTGGCGGCAAGCTGCTCGTCGGTGATCCATTGCAGGTAGACCGGATGGTTCTGCCGCACCAGTTCCATCAGTTTTTCGGTCACGTCGTCCTTGTCGATTGTCTCGGTCATATCGAAGTCGACACGGCTTTCGTCTTCGCCAACGGCCGCACCGGTGATCGGATAGGAGCAGACCACCGAGAGCAGATGACAGGCGGTATGCATTCGCATCAGCTTGTAGCGGCGCGGCCAGTCGACGTGCAACACCAGCTTTTCGCCGACAACTGGCTTGGTCTCACCTTCGAGCGGCACATGGACGACGATGTCCTTGCTTGCCCCATGCTTTGTCTGTGCGAGCGCGATCTTGCTGCCGTCGGCGCGCTCGAGAAAGCCGGTATCGCCCGGCTGGCCTCCCGATGTCGCATAGAAGCAGGTCCGATCCAGCTCAATGCCCCCGTCTTCGTGAATGGCGGTTACAACCGCCTCGCATGTGGAAAGATAGAAATCGTCACGATAGAGGGCATTGACGGGCATGGGGTCTCACGCTGCTGGTTCGTACGGGATCTGTATGTCTTGCGTCTTGGCGAGCCACGCCGGGACGGGCAAGCCCTTCGAGGTTAGGAAATCCGGGTTGAAGAGCTTGGACTGATAGCGGTTGCCGTAGTCGCAGAGGATGGTCACGATGGTATGGCCGGGACCGAGCTCTTTAGCAAGGCGCACTGAGCCGGCAATGTTGATCCCGGTCGATCCGCCCAGGCACAATCCTTCATGTTCGACGAGGTCGAAGACGTAGGGCAGGGCTTCGGCATCCGAGATGCTGTAAGAGAAATCGGGCGTAAAGCCTTCCAGGTTTGCCGTGATCCGGCCCTGACCGATTCCTTCGGTGATCGAGGAGCCAGCGGATTTAAGTTCGCCGTTCTTGTAGAATTCGTAGAGCGCGGCTCCGTCGGGATCGGCAAGGCCGATCTTGATGTCATTGCTGAAGGCTTTGAGGCCGGCTGCCACGCCCGCAAGCGTCCCTCCCGAGCCAACGGAGCAGATGAAGCCGTCGACTTTGCCGTTCGTGTCGTTCCAGATTTCTTGGGCCGTCGTTTCAATATGCGCCTGCCGGTTGGCGACATTGTCGAACTGGTTTGCCCAGATCGCGCCGTTCGGGTCCGTCTTCGCCAGCTGCTCGGCAAGCCTTCCGGATACCTTCACGTAGTTGTTCGGGTTCTTGTAGGGAACGGCGGGCACCTCGACGAGCTCGGCACCGAGCAATTTCAGGGCGTCCTTCTTTTCCTGGCTCTGGGTCTCCGGGATGACGATGACGGTTCGGTATCCAAGCGCCTTTGCAACGACGGTCAAGCCGATACCGGTATTGCCGGCCGTCCCCTCGACGATAACTCCGCCCGGTCTCAGCAAACCTTTCTTCTCTGCATCGCGAATGATGTAAAGCGCGGCGCGATCCTTGACCGACTGGCCCGGATTGAGAAATTCCGCTTTACCGAGGATAGTGCAGCCGGTCGCTTCCGACGCGCCCTTGAGCTTGATCAAGGGGGTGTTGCCGATTGCCTCTAGAACGGACGGATAGACGGTCATGGACTCTGCCTCTTTTGAACGCTTAGTTTAGGAACGGTCTTTTCCCTTCACAAGGCTAGGTTGGCAAGAAATGCTATTCCATCCCTTTGAGCGCAGCGACAAAATTAGACTTCATCGTGGTCCGGGGCGCTTGAGCCAGAGCCGTTTGCGACCGTCGTGATCCGGAGATTGACTTTCAACGTACGGATGATGACAAAGCAATCTATAAAAGCGGAAATCACCGAAACCGTCATGGTTCACGAGCATATCGACACGGTCGATGCACTGATGGCGCATTACGTCGCCGGATCTCTACTTGAGCCGGCGCGGGTGCTCGTGGAATCGCATCTCGAAATGAAGGCAGATCATCGTCTGCTCGTGAGCGATCTTGAAGCCCTGGCTGGTGAGGCTCTCGAGCAGATACCGGAGACTGCGATCGGCGATCGCGAGGCACGGGTCGCTGCCGTCTTCGCCTCCGCGCCGCCGGCCGAAGATCACGCGCCAGCCGATCTACAGGCACACGGGGGCTTCTTCCCGAAGGCGATTCGCAATCTGGTCGGTTATGATGTGGATACAGTGCCTTGGAAGACGAAGCTTCCAGGCTTCAAGGAATACTCCACCGACATCGATGGCTGCGAAGTCAGCCTGATGTGGATCAAGGCCGGCCGGGCGCTGCCCGCGCATACCCACAAGGGAATGGAACTCACCTTAATCCTGGACGGCGCGTTCAACGACGCACGCGGCCGTTTCGGACCTGGCGATATCTCGGTAGCAGACGAGAGCGTCGACCATCGGCCGATCGCCGAAAGGGACCGTCCCTGCATCGCGTTTTCGGTTCTCGATGCGCCGGTCAAGCTGACCGGATCTTTGCGTCAGCTGATAGGTGACCTGATCGGCTGAAAGCAGCCACAATGGCGTGATATTGCGTTGAATCCGGGAGATGGCGAGGAACTCCCGGACCTGTTTTGACGTTCAGAAAACAGCCCGGAGGATATGTGCCATGCAAGACTTTGTCGCTCGTCCAGAACACGGAATTGCCTGGATTTCGGGTGCGAGTTGCGGAATTGGGCGAGCGTTGGCACTCAAGCTTGCCGGAGACGGATACAAGGTCGCTGTCACCGCTCGCGATCATGAAAAGCTTGCCGAATTGCAGGTCGAGGCTTCCGATCTGCCCGGCAGCATCATCGTGCTGGACGGAGATGTCACCAACGCCGAAGACATGGAGCATGTGCTCGCTTCAATCGAATATGAACATGGCGCGCTCGCGTTGGCGGTCTTTAACGCCGGCGTTTATCTCCCCGTCCATGCGGAGGAGTTGAAGCTTACTGATTTTGAGCAGAGTTTCGCGGTCAATCTGCAGGGCGTTGTGAATTGCCTCGTCCCTGCGGTGCGGCACATGAAGGCGAAGGGGCAGGGGCAAATTGCCATCGTCGCGTCTGTTTCAGGCTACGGCGGCCTGCCGACAGGTGCGGCCTACGGCGCCACACAAGCCGCCTTGATCAATATGGCGGAGAGCCTCAAATTCGATCTCGACAAGATGGGCATCCGCATCCAGCTCATCAATCCGGGCTTCGTCGATACGTCCGCAATGAAGAGAAACCAATTTCCCACGCCCTCGCTGGTGTCGGTGGAGGAGGCAGCAGAACAGATTTCGGCGGGCCTCAAGTCTCAAAGCTTCGAGATTAGCTTCCCGAAGCGCTTCACCTACATGATGAAGCTCGTCAATCTCCTGCCTTACAATCTCTATTTCTGGGCAGTGAATCGCTTCACAGGCTGGCGGGAGCGGCCGTTAGAAAAGCATGCGCGGCCGGGCCTAGCGCATCCTGCAGAGTAGTCGTCGACGTCCGAGGCAAGGACGAGGCGGATGGCGGCCAGACAGGAGGTCATCTGTCGAACAGGCCGCCACCCGCTCTCGTCAGCTCCGCGAAAAGACGACCTGGCGGACGTCTATGTTTCTAGCGCGGAAGCCTGCTTCACAATAAAATAAACAGAATTTCCAGAGCCCTTGAAGCGCTCATCAATGCCCCATGGGCGAACGCGCTCCCATACCGACAAAAACGCTCGCGCCATTCGGCAAGTGTAGTCTAACCCGAAACCAAAGTCCCTGACCAGTGACAAATTCACTTTCCAGCCAAGTTCGGCTGGGTGACCCTGCGTCGGCGTTTTGTTCTTGGCGCGAAACTACGGTAGGCGTGGAACAGGCGTTTCTGCCTTCATGGAGAGAGTTTCTGGAGGTTCAAGCGCAAGAAAAGGGCCGGTCATCCCGGCCCTCTTGGAAGCCGGCCATCGGCCCGATCAGTTGTCGTATTCGCGGCAGGGGGGACTGATGGATGCGCCACTCTCGCCGCCACGGGTGTCAATACCCGAATTTACCTGTGGCATACCCGGGCAATCCATTGCCTTGGGCTGGGTGTGATGCTCTGCGTGGTCGTCGGGTCAATCGGAGCGACAGTGATCGGATGTGTGCCGCTATCGCCGCTCGTATAGTCGCCCGAGTAGGTGCTGGAGCTGGGATTTGTAGAACCGCCATTCGTTGGGCCGATTGGATCGGGATTGGATTAGGCAAAGGCGGAGGTTGCCAGACCCGCAGCAAGAATAGCCGCGCTATCATCGGACTACGTATGGGGATTTCCTCTTGTCGTCGTTTTTCGTTTGGGTGACATGGCAAAGTCCATCGGCAAAAGCATTGTTGCGAAGTTTTTATCCACCCAAGCGCGGATTATTCAGCAGCCGTCCCAACACTCGCGGGCTGTTTCCCGTCGCCGATCGGCAAGCATGCCATGGGCATTTCGATCGTCTTTGCGCCACCATGGGCAGCGCGAGCCCAAGCCTCAACTCTAAGAAGTTCGAACATCGCGCCCACCAACGGAGCGCAATCCTTGACCAAAAGGTGAGCTTTTCCCGAGAAAGGCCTGAGAGATTTCAGAAAAGAAAGAGCGGTTCGAAACTCGAACCGCTCTTGAAAGTGTTCAGCAATTGCTGAGAAACTGGCTCCCCGGGCCGGATTCGAACCGGCGACCTGTCGATTAACAGTCGAATGCTCTACCGCTGAGCTACCAGGGATCACCGCTCGCCGCGGTGTGAGTGGCCTAATACAAATGCTTGCCCGATTTGCCAAGCGGTTTTTTCAAAAAAATGACATCCGCTTGTATTCGTTCTGTATAACCCCATCTCCTGTGGATGACTGAAGCACATGATACCACTGGAAAATCGGGAGCCAAGCGATTTGGCATCGATCACAACACCGGCCATCTCGTTCTCGGCTCCGTAAGTATTCCGCTTCCACGGTCGCGCCTCGCCAGAATGACGATCGGCATGCTGCTGATCCTGGGTGGATTTTTGGGATTCTTGCCCGTTCTCGGCTTCTGGATGATTCCGTTGGGATTCATCGTTCTATCGCACGACCTGCATCTCGTGCGTCGGATGCGGCGGCGATTCTCCGTCTGGTGGAGCAAGAGGCGGAAACCCGCCCCTTAAATCAGTTGAAAAGGCCCGCCACGCAATAAAAGAGCGCCGAAATAAGCGCGGCAGCCGGGAGCGTGATCACCCAGGCAACGACGATGTTGCCTGCTAGGCCCCAACGGACTGCCGAGACGCGGCGCGCGGCGCCAACGCCGATGATCGCGCCAGTGATCGTATGGGTCGTGGAAACCGGAATCCCAAGCCACGTGGCTCCGAAGAGGGTGAGAGCGCCGCCTGTCTCCGCGCAGAACCCCTGCATAGGGTTCAGACGGGTGATCTTCGACCCCATGGTATGGACGATTCGCCAGCCGCCGAAGAGTGTCCCAAGCGCCATGGCCGTCTGGCAGGAGAGCACGACCCAGAGCGGCACGTGGAAGCTTCCCCCGAGATAACCCTGCGAATAGAGAAGTACGGCGATGATGCCCATCGTCTTTTGCGCATCATTGCCGCCGTGGCCCAGCGAATAAAGAGAGGCGGATACGAATTGCAGGACGCGGAACGTTCGATCGACAGCAAAGGGTGTCTGCCGAACGAAGATCCAGGAGACGATAAGCACGAGGAAGAGCGCCAGCATGAAGCCGATCAACGGCGACATGACGATCGCGCCCGCTGTCTTCAGCAGTCCGCTCCACACGATTGAGCTGAAGCCAACTTTTGCTAGTCCGGCGCCTACCAGCCCGCCCACCAGAGCATGCGAAGAGCTGGACGGGATGCCGAAGATCCAGGTGACGATATTCCAGACGATCGCGCCCATCAGTGCCGCGAAGATGATCAGCGGCGTGACGATATTGGGGTCGATGATGCCGGTTCCAAGGGTTTCGGCAACATGGAGACCGAAGAACAGGAACGCAATGAAATTGAAGAAAGCTGCCCAGACGACGGCATACTGAGGCCGCAGTACGCGCGTGGAAACGATCGTTGCGATCGAATTCGCGGCATCATGCAGGCCATTCAGGAAGTCAAAGAACAGCGCGATCGCGATCAGGCCGGCGAGCAGCGGAAAGGCGAGGGTGGCGTCCATCAAACGTTCTCAATCACGATGCCGCTGATTTCGTTGGCAACGTCTTCGAAGCGATCAACGACCTTCTCGAGTTCACCGTAGATTTCGCTGCCGATGATGTAGGCCATCGCATTCGACGCGCCGTGACGGAGGAAGAGTTCCTTCAGGCCGTGATCGTGCAACTCGTCGGAGCGTCCTTCGACGCGGGTAACTTCCTCCGCAATCGCCATGAGCCGCGGAGCGTTGGCGTTGATGCGATCAAGCAGTGGGATCGCCTCGGCGATGAGATGGGCGGCCTGCACGATTGCCACGCCCATTTCTTGCATGCGTGGATCGAATTGGGTTTGCTCGAAGAGCCGGATCGTCTTGACAGTCTTGTGCATCATATCGATCGCGTCATCCATCGACTGGATCAGATCCTTGATATCGACACGGTCGAAAGGTGTGATGAAGCTCCGGCGAACCGCAAGCAGCACCTCGCGGGTGATGTTGTCGGCATCGTTTTCGAGCGCGACGATCCGATCGCAATGCCGCTCGGTATCCCTGCCGGCGAGCAACTCGTTCAGCGCTTCCGCGGCGCCAACGATCGTCCGGGAATGCTGGGCAAAAAGGTCAAAGAACCGGTCTTCACGCGGCAAAAGTCTACGAAACCAGCTGAGCATTCCATCCATCCGTTTGAGAATTTTTAGAAGCTCGTCATAAATTGGCAGGGCTTGCAATTAAAGTGTCACAATTGCACCTGCTAAGATTCTTTTGCGCCGTGCATTACAATAGGAGCCAGGGAACTTGAGACTTGACTGAGCGTTAAAGTTCTAAGCGTTTTCCAACGCGAGACAGGCAGGAAATGAGAAGGTGCTGGAATGAAGAAGCTTGCGGTACTGGTATTGGCAATTGCGACGAGCCTGTCGGGCATCGGACCGTCCTTTGCCGAAAATTCGGGTGACGAGCATTCGGTTCAAAGCCGCGGCACGTTTGGAGATTCTGGCGCGAGAAACAACCGCAACTACGATCGATGCAGCGTCTATCGTTGCGGTGGCTATCGCCACGGCCACTATGGTAGGCGCTACTATCGTGATGACTACTATCGCCGTCACGACAATGATGCCGGCGCTCTGATCGGTGGTCTGGCGGCGGGGGCAATCATCGGCGGCCTCATTGCTTCACAGCCACGGGTTGGCCCGATCGGCAATTCGCACGTCGATTGGTGTTACAGCCGCTACCGCTCCTATCGGGCATATGACAACACCTATCAGCCATATTATGGCCCGCGGCGGCAGTGCTACTCGCCATACTAGACTAAATGTTCGCCTGGGACCGGGTGACCCGTCTCACAATATGCAGGTATCGAGGGTTGCGTAAGTTATCCTCGCACAGAGCCTCATGCATAGGAGACGGGCCGTGGAAGAGACTATCACATTTGTCGGATTGGACGTTCACAAAGAGACGATTGCGGTCGCGCTTGCCGATGGCGGTGGGCGCAGTGACGCGAGGGCATTCGGCCAGATTGCAAATACCCCCTCAGCGTTGGCCCGTATGGTGGCCAAGCTTTCGCAGCCGGGCCGGACGTTGAAGTTCTGCTACGAAGCAGGACCTTGCGGCTATGGCATTCAACGACAGCTTTCCGATGCTGGCCATGACTGTGTGGTCGTCGCCCCATCTTTGATCCCACGAAAGCCGGGTGATCGCATCAAGACGGACCGCCGGGATGCGAACAATCTGGCAAGGCTGCAGCGCTGGGGAGTTGAGCGCGGTTTGGATACCCGATCCCGCCCATGAAGCGATGCGCGATCTGGTTCGAGCACGCCTTGCTGCGGTGCGCAGCCTAAGACAAGCGCGTCAGCAACTCAGCGGATTTCTATTGCGTCACGGCTTTCATTATAACCGGCCAGCCTGGACACAGATGCACCGCCGTTGGCTGGCTGGTCTCCGCTTCGAACAACCAATCCACCTTATCGTGCTTGAGGATCATATCGCCACGATCGAAGCTGCAACAGACCGGCGAGACCGGCTGACGAAGCAAATCGAGATGATGTTAAGCGATTGGTCGTTGGCCCCGGTCGTACAGGCTTTGCAGTCGCTGCGCGGCATGGCGTTGGTTACCGCCGCTACGATGATTGCCGAATTGGGCGATATCAGTCGCTTCACCAATCCTCGCCAATTGATGGCGTATCTCGGGCTGGTACCATCGGAGCATTCGAGCGGTGGAACTCGGCGCCAGGGCGGAATTACCAAAGCTGGCAACGGAACGGCCCGTCGCATGCTGATCGAAGCCGCTTGGAGTTATCGGTTTCCTGCAAAGATCAGCCGTGAACAGTTGCTGCGCCAGGAGCAGCTTCCAAAACCGATCCGCGACACGGCATGGAAGGCACAAGTACGTTTGTGCAGCCGCTATCGAAAGCTCACCAAGGCCGGAAAGCCAGCGACGACCGTAACGACGGCGATTGCCCGTGAGCTATCGGGTTTCGTCTGGGCAATTGCATGCCAGGCTTCACCGCGTTGAATAATACCGCTCAAATCTAGCTCATCAAGGAGGACAACAGCCGATCAGAGTGGTTGATCACAGAAACCGGCGGGCCTGTCGATTGGAAATCCTGCCGGTTTTTGCGGCAGGGTGACCGGGATCATCACCACGCTTCCGGGTCGAGGTTTGCCGCATTTACGGTGATCGACGAGCTCAAGGTGAGAGGCAAGATCACGTTCGTTCAGGCGGTTCGTCGTACATATCCTTCAAAAACATGGATTCTCGCCTCTCCTCTTTCCAACAGGCGAGTACAGGTTCATCATGTCATGGCTGTCCCTTGACCTTTCCGCGCGTCGCTTGAACAGCACGACCTGCTGGGGACGTGGGATGCTTACCGCCGCTTAGCTGTTTCAGCAGGTCCGAACCCGGAACTAACACTGATTTATTTGGGATCGGAAGGTTTCGGCGGTCAGGCCTTGTAGCATGCTCAATTTGGAGAGTTCCCATGATCCGCTTGCACAAGCCAATCGCAGCTTTCGCTTTTCTCTTGCTCGCCGCAATCAGTTCGTCATGTACCCCCGGTGGGCCGGGGGCCCGCTCGCTGAACGAACCTTTGAACCTCGCCTGCGCGGATGGCTTCAAGGCCAGAGGCGACGGCTCATGCAGCTTTTAAGATCCGAGTAAATGCAATATCGCCCGCGGCTGACAGGCTCCCCGTGGAGTTGCGATATCTTGGTCTCGTCGTAATATTTTTTGCCTAGGACGTGGTAGATTCGCTCGCCAGTGTTGAGGCTGACGTTGCCCTTGATGTTGCATGCGCTGGAGAAGGCCGCAAGCGGCGTCGAGGACGTGAGTAGGTCCGTTCCAACGTAGCCAGCCAGTCCGCCAACGATGATCGCCAGGTAGAAAAAAGCGGCGGTGGCTGCTTCTTTGTCCGATATCGCGGCGGGGGAAATGAGCGGTGCATACCTTTAGCAAAAGAGAATTCCGGCCTTCGCTCAAGGAGAAGTTGCATGAAAGGTGAAGCATCCGCTTCCTGATACGATTCCGTAATGGCCCTTTGATCTGTCTTCCTGGACCCTCACGTCAAGCCTGTGGAAGAACGTTCTGGAAACGCTTATTCAGAATGGAAAAAGGACATTATTCAGAATGAACCCTCTTGCGATTTTTCTAGGATGGTTCTAAACGACCGCCACGGTTCGATTTTTCGACCGCGTGAGGCCTCGTGGCGGAGTGGTGACGCAGAGGACTGCAAATCCTTGTACCCCGGTTCAATTCCGGGCGAGGCCTCCAACTCTATTTTCTATCCGTAAGATATTGATTTACGGCCGGATTTTCTGATCAGGTCGCGTTGACCTCGCCATGCCGGATCGGGCAGTGGCGTCTTAATCCGATTTTCAGCTTGCTGTCCAATCGCCAGCTGGCAGCACGTCTCTTGCCGCTTCAATCCCGCGAAATTTGTTTGCAGCGAGCTCGCCAATCCACCTACTCCAATCGGACTAGGACCTAGGTCCATCTGGGCCAACTCTTACAACAGCGCTATGCTCCTCTTACTGGTCTGCCGGGGATAACACGGGGCTTTGAAGGTATCGGACCCACTCCTTGATCAGCTCCATCTTCCTGTCCGCGGCAGACAGGGCGGGGGTGAGTTTTCTGTCCCAGCAATGCTGAGGGGGCGGCCAAGTTGGTCGCCCTCTCCCGGTCATAGTTACCTCATCCCGCCGAGCAGCTCGGCGGTTCGGGTCGGACGCTTCTGGAGCGCCCTCCCTCCACGGCTAAACTTCGACGACATTTTCTCCACCGGCATATGAAAATCCGCAAGGCACTAGCCTACGCGGACGTTTCCCACGACCAACTCGGCGATCGCCGAGTTTTCGGTAGGGCGCTGAAGCTTCATCTTCAGTTCTGAGGAGCGCCTATGAAGTCGGCGACTAAAATACCGCACCTGGTGGAGCCGTGAACTGCATGCCGACATGCTGGCTATACTGATCGAGGAGGCCCTGAAAGAGGCCAAGGAAGAAGCGTTGCGCCACGGCATTCTCATCGACATAGAAGAGGAAACCGAGTTGCAGTAGCCTTCGCCGTAAACCGAGCGGCCCCGGCTGTATTCGGCCCCGGCCGGGTTGTCGACTGGGGAGGGGCTGGGGAGGCTCCGGGATCGACCGCGACACGATATAGGTCCCGTTTGACGGCCGCCATTGTAGCTTAAAGGTCTGTTTCGTCGTTTGTTCTTGCCTAAAAAGAACTTCTCGGCCCGCGTTCCAGTCGCTACCTCCGCCGCGGCTTGGCGTTCAGTTGATCCGCTGCAGTGATGGCATCGGTGACACGCCGGTTGTCGCGATGTTCGGGGCGCTGACCCTCACAAAGGGGATCAGGAGTATGATTGCTAGCAACGCGCAGATGAAGAAGCTGCCCAGCAGGAGCGGTTTGATTGCCATGTCCCATCCGTCGAATCGCAAGGAAACGACACTATCGGGACAAAAACTGACAATGGCCTGAAGGTAGGCAGTCAGCTTGTTTCACGATCGAAAAGACCGCAGCAGAAGATGCCAACCAACGTTGCGATGATGAAGAAGTCGAACAACGAAAGATATTCGATAATGTTCGGCATGGCCTACTCCTCCTCAATTCCTCCGGTTGCAATAATATCACAGCACGCTCCTTTGTTCCATGAAGGATTGCGCTAGGGCCGCGTCGGCGCCGCTCGCACCCCGAATTCTTGCCGCAGCCATTCGCGAAGCCTTGAAAGGCCGCTGTGCTAAGATTAAGAGACGTGCAGACAAAGCCGCTTCTACCGGGCGAGAGGACATAATGAACTTCGAATCAGCACGCGCAAACATGGTCGACAACCAGCTCCGCACGACGGACGTCACCTCGCATTCCGTGCTGACGGCCTTTCTCACCGTGCCGCGTGAGGCCTTCGTTCCCGAGAAGGCGAAGCCGCTTGCCTATATCGACAGTGACGTCGAAATCTGTCCGGCAGTTGCCGCCAAGCCTGCGCGCTATCTGATGCAGCCGTCGCCGCTTGCAAAGCTGCTCCAGCTTGCGGCGGTCACGAAGGATGATGTCGTACTCGAGATCGGCGCTGGCAGTGGCTACGTATCGGCTCTTTTTTCGCAGCTTGCCGGTACGGTGATCGCGGTTGAGGAAGACGAAACGCTCGCTACGGAAGCCAGGACCAACCTTGCCGGCTACACGAACGTGTCGGTCGTCACAGGCTCACTCAATGCTGGCAACGCGTCCGGCGCTCCTTATGATCTCATTTTCGTCAGTGGCTCAGTCGAGGAAGTTCCTTCCTCCTTGCTCTCCCAGCTTCGTGACGGTGGCCGTCTGGTCACGGTACAGGGTTACGGCGGTTCGGCACGCGCGAAGGTCTTTGTGAGCGAGCGCGGCACCGTTTCCGAAAACGTCTACTTCAATGCCTCCGTTAAGCCGCTTCCTGGTTTTGCCAAGGCGCGCGAATTCGTGTTCTGATCCACAGCTGCGATCACTGATTTTCAACGGGCGCCTTTTGGCGCCCGTCTTTCTTTCCGGCCATCGAAACGGGGTGCCAAGCAAGCGTGGCAGAAAGCTGTGCATGGCAGCATTCATTTGATTCGCGATGATTTTTTTCAATCATCGGCTATCCTAAGGTACGGGTGATTCGGATGCCCATTCCACGCAATCCGGTCGTTTTTCGGAATAACGGGGATAGATATGGCTCAGCCAAGCGTAGCGCGTGAACCGTCCATGGAGGAGATTCTGGCGTCGATCCGCCAGATCATCGAAAGCAATGACCCTGGTGCGGGCAGGGCGCTTTCGGCGTCGCTGCCGGCGGTTTATGGCGCCGATGAGGACGATCGTGATTCGGACATTCATTTGACGGTGGACGAGACTTACGCTGGCGTGGAATTCCCTGAACCGGTCTCTCAGCCCGACCCACGTTTCGTCGCTGCTAACTCGGCGGGCTCGGCTCCTCTGCCGGGCGCGCAGCCGCGTGCCATGTCTCTCGCTGATGTCGCTGCGCGCGTCCGTGCGGCGTCGGAGCGGAACGCTGCCCAGTTGCAGCGCGAAGTGCCGCCGGCATTTCGGCAGCCGGACATAAGGAACACAGAACTGAGAGCCGAGGCGTTGGAAGCTCCTCGTGAGATGCCGATGCCTGCTCCGATGGCTCCGCAACCTGCTGAAGCCGCGACAGCCCCCATTTCAGCTCCTGCGCCAAAAATCGTTGCCGTGCGTCCGCCTGTGGAAGTACCGTTCGAAATGCCTCAAATTGTTGCCATGGAGCCGCGACCGGCTGTCGTTGAAGTGGCTGAGGTATCCGTTCCCGCCGTCGCCACACCGATGGCGGAGGAGATGCTGCCAGGCCGCATCGAGGATGAGCAGCAGCCGGCATTGCTCTCGCGTGACGCGGGCCTTCAGGTCAGCCGGTCCTTCGAGGAGCTCGCTGCCGCGATCGATGGCGCCGAGCGTCGCTCTCTCGATGAGATCGCGGAAGACATGCTGCGCCCGATGCTGCGCGAATGGCTGGATGACAATCTGCCGACGCTGGTCGAACGTCTGGTGCGTGAGGAGATCGAACGCGTGGCGCGCGGCCCGCGCCGCTGATCGGAAACGCCTTTTCCCAAAGAGCCGCTCCGGTCTCCGGGGCGGCTTTTTTATTGACTTGCCTGAAGCCATCCTATTTACAACCCGCATCTAAGAACCTCCAGATTTTGGTCCCCAAATGCTCGACAAGACCTACGATTCCGCTGCCGTTGAACCGAAAATCGCTGCGAAATGGGATGAGGCGGACGCCTTCCGTGCGGGCGCCAATGCCAAGCGGGGCGCCGAGACCTTCACCATCGTGATCCCGCCGCCGAACGTGACCGGCTCGCTGCACATGGGACACGCGCTGAACAACACGCTGCAGGACATCATGGTCCGCTTCGAGCGCATGCGCGGCAAGGACGTGCTCTGGCAGCCGGGTATGGACCACGCCGGTATCGCCACCCAGATGGTTGTCGAGCGCAAGCTGATGGAACAGCAGTTGCCGGGCCGCCGCGACATGGGTCGCGAAGCCTTCATTGAGAAGGTCTGGGAATGGAAGGCGGAATCGGGCGGCCTCATCTTCAACCAATTGAAGCGTCTCGGCGCGTCCTGCGACTGGTCGCGCGAGCGCTTTACTATGGACGAGGGGCTCTCCGCTGCCGTTCTTGAAGTCTTTGTAACGCTTTACAAGGAAGGCCTGATCTATCGCGACAAGCGCCTTGTCAACTGGGATCCGAAGCTGCTGACGGCGATCTCCGACATCGAGGTCGAGCAGCACGAGGTCAACGGAAACCTCTGGTATTTCCGCTATCCGCTGGAGCCCGGCGTCACCTATCAGCATCCGGTTGCCTTCGACGAAGAAGGTAAGCCGACAGAATGGGAAACGCGCGACTATGTCGTCGTCGCCACCACCCGCCCGGAGACAATGCTCGGGGACACCGGCGTTGCCGTCAATCCGAAGGATGAGCGCTACAAGCCGCTGGTCGGCAAGCATGTGATCCTTCCAATCGTCGGCCGCCGCATTCCAATCGTCGCCGACGACTATCCGGATCCGACGGCCGGCACGGGCGCGGTCAAGATGACGCCGGCGCATGATTTCAACGATTTTGACGTCGGCAAGCGCACCGGCTTGCGTATCGTCAACGTACTCACGGCCGATGCGCGGATCACCCTCAAGGACAACGAGGATTTCCTGGAAGGCATTCCAGATGCCGCAGCGCTGCACGGCGCCTGGGATGAGCTCGAAGGCAAGGATCGATTCGAGGCGCGCAAAATCATCGTCCGTATCTTTGAAGAGGGGGGGCTGCTCGACAAGGTCGAACCGCATAAGCACATGGTTCCGCATGGCGACCGTGGCGGTGTTCCGATTGAGCCGCGCCTGACGGAGCAATGGTACGTTGACGCCAAGACGCTGGCCGCACCGGCGATCGCGTCGGTTCGCGAAGGCCGCACCAAGCTCGTTCCACGCAGCTGGGACAAGACCTATTACGAGTGGATGGAAAACATCCAGCCCTGGTGCGTCTCGCGCCAGCTCTGGTGGGGCCATCAGATTCCGGCCTGGTACGGCCCGGATGGTCAGGTCTTCGTCGAAAAGACCGAAGAGGAAGCCCTGCAAGCGGCGATCCAGCACTATCTCTCGCACGAAGGCCCGATGAAGGCCTACGTCGAAGACCTGCTCGAAAACTTCAAGCCGGGCGAAATCCTGACGCGTGACGAGGATGTTCTCGACACATGGTTTTCGTCCGCGCTCTGGCCGTTCTCGACACTCGGCTGGCCCGACAAGACGCCCGAATTGGAGCGCTACTACCCAACCAACGTTCTCGTTACCGGCTTCGATATCATCTTCTTCTGGGTAGCTCGTATGATGATGATGGGCCTTCACTTCATGAAGGATGAGGACGGCGCTCCGGTCGAGCCCTTCAACACGGTCTATGTTCACGCGCTGGTTCGCGACAAGAACGGCCAGAAGATGTCGAAGTCCAAGGGCAACGTCATCGATCCCCTGGAGCTGATCGACGAATACGGCGCTGATGCTCTGCGCTTCACCCTGGCGATCATGGCAGCGCAGGGACGCGACGTGAAGCTCGATCCGGCCCGCATCGCCGGCTACCGCAACTTCGGCACCAAGCTCTGGAACGCGACGCGCTTTGCCGAGATGAACGGTGCCAAGAGCGATCCACACTTCGTGCCCGAAGCCGCCGAGCTGACGATCAACCGCTGGATTCTGACGGAGCTTGCCCGTACGGAACGTGACGTTACGGAAGCTCTCGAATCCTACCGTTTCAACGATGCGGCAGGCGCGCTGTATCGCTTCGTCTGGAACCAGGTCTGCGACTGGTATCTCGAGCTGCTGAAGCCGGTGTTCAATGGCACGGACGAGGGCGCCAAGAAGGAAGCGCAGGCTTGCGCCGCCTATATCCTGGAGGAGATCTACAAGCTCCTGCATCCCTTCATGCCGTTCATGACGGAAGAACTGTGGGCGCACACAGCAGGCGAGGGTAGCGAGCGCGACACGCTGGTCTGCCACGCCGAATGGCCGGCGCCGTCTTATGCCGATGATGGTGCGGCCGATGAGATTAATTGGCTGATCGATCTGGTTTCCGGTATCCGCTCCGTTCGCGCCGAAATGAACGTCCCGCCGTCGGCGGTCGCGCCGCTGGTTGTCGTTGACGCCAACAGCCTGACGCGCGAGCGGCTTGTCCGGCATGACGCTGCGATCAAGCGTCTTGCCCGTGTTGACGGCATCTCGCTGGCCGGCGAAGCGCCGAAAGGTGCCGCGCAGATCGTCGTCGCCGGGGCGACTGTCTGCCTTCCGCTTGGCACGCTGATCGATCTTGCCGCGGAGAAAGCACGCCTCGAGAAGGCGATCGCCAAGGCCGATGGTGAGATCGCGCGCATTAACGGCAAGCTCTCGAACGAGAAGTTCGTCGCCAATGCCAATCCTGAAGTGGTCGCCGCTGAGCGTGATCGCTTGGAGGAGCTGCAAGGCCAGATCGCTAGCTTGCGGGTTGCACTGTCGCGTGTATCCGAGGCTGCGTGAAGTCAACGCTTAGTAGCAGGTAATTTCAAAGGCGCCCGATGTCGAATCGGGCGCCTTTTGCTGAAGGTCGACATGGATCTCCGGATTTGGCATCCGGATTTGCCGATATTCCTGGGATCCCACCTTGATTCCACACGTTTTCTTGCTGCCCCTGGCGAAAAACATCAGTGTTGTTTCCCTGTTACAGGAGGCAGCTAACGTGGAATGGTCGACCTCAATGCCGGGGGTAATTTTACCATCTATAGAATTTTGTTCTAAATTGCCGAAATATTGACGTGCCCGTCAATTTTTTACGTAAAACATCCGTTAGCCGAGTTTCCAATCACGCCCGAACACAAAGTTGCCATTTATCGGCATCGCCTGCACAGTCCCGCCATTGCAATTGCCTGAGTGGGGGAGACACATTGGCATCTCGTATGACATCGGCCGGCGTTCTGTCGCTTGCCCTATTTTCGACGCTGGCGCAGCCGTCCTTCGCCGGCGGCCTTGATCGCGGCGGCTACAATATCGATCTGCTCTTCGATCAGTCGCGTTTTTCCGCGCAGTCGGCTGTGATTTATGTCATGCCGCAGCGTGAATTGGAGAATGTAAAGGACAACACTGCTCGCCGCGGAAATCTGAGTGGTCGGCCGAACTCGGCAGATGAGACCGAAAACTATGCCGTGCCCTATGTAGGCTTCAAGGCCGGTTATGAGGCGGTTGACTGCCTGTTCGACTACTCCGAACCATTCGGTGTTCACACCAATCCGGGCGTGAACTGGGCTGGCGCAAACAGCAACGTTGAGACGAAGGTCAATACTGAGAACTACGCGGCCACATGTTCATACAAGTTTGATGTGGGTCCCGGTCAACTTCGGCTCATCGGGGGCGGTTTTTATCAGCGGCTCGATGGTTTTCAGGAAAAACTCGTAGCTGTTCTCCCGCCGAGGTTCGGCACCGGCATCGGTCGCCTTGACATAGCAGACGAGTCCGGAGGATGGCGTGCTGGCGTCGCTTATGAGATTCCGGAATATGGCGTGCGCGCAAGCCTGGTGTACAACAGCAGGGTGAAATACGACGACTTGACGGGCACGTTGAACCTTTCGCAGGTCGCAGGCGGTGCCATCATTCCAGTTGCCGGCTCTGCCGAGGCGCCTGACTCACTTGAGCTGAAACTTCAGTCCGGTATTGCACCCGATTGGTTGGCTTTTGGATCTGTGAAGTGGACGAACTGGAGCTTGCTGCAGTCGATCCCTTTCTGCCCGACGAACGGGCTTGCCTGTCCGGCTGGAGGGATAACGTCTCTCGATCTAGCCTATCGTGATGGATGGACAGTCGTGGGAGGCGTTGGCCATAAGTTCAATGACCAATGGACGGCTGCGCTTAGCCTTACATGGGATCGTGGTACGAGCGATGGCTACGGCTCACAGACGGACACATGGCTGGTTGGCGCAGGCGCAGCGTACAATCCGACTGAGAATGTCGAATGGCGCGTTGCTGGAAGCCTCGGCGTCATGACCAGCGGTGAGTCAGGAACGTTCACGAGGGATGGCGTCACCTACGGAAATGACGCCACTTACACCTTCGGCAATGATCTTGTGGCTGCCGTGTCGACCAGCATCAAGGTGAAATTCTAAGTTACAAAGATGAGCCTCAGAAAAGCCCGGCAAAATTGTCGGGCTTTTCTTTATGTGCGGATCGTTAAGCATGCCGTTTCCACGTCTCATTTTGTGACGATTCAGCAACAGTTTTTTACCAGCATTTGCGTAAGATGATCTCACGGCGAAATTGTCCATTTCCCGCCACAAACTAGGCGCAGCGCTATAGGCGGGCGAGGGAATGACAGGCGTAGGGTGCGCGTAAAAGAGTACGATGAGCGAGTTCGTAACGGGTACAGTCAGGATGGGTGAAGCCTACGGCGAAGATGCCGCTGCCGACGCCATTTTCCTTTTCCCGCAAGGCGATTTCGCCTCAGAACTTCGCTCTGACGTTGCGCTTCCGAACCTTTCTTTCTTCTCGTTTTCAAACCGCTCGGCATTATCGGAATCGGCTTCCGGTAACATCGACACAGGTTTGGTCACAATTGGTGATTACCTTTTCTTTGACGGCGGAAAGGCGCATTGCCGGGCCGCGGGAGTGAGGCAGATGGCATCGCGGGCGAGCCGCGCCGGACAGGGGGCGGAGAGTGTCGATGCGCTCGGAATTGAGGCTCTCGCGGGAGGGCGAATGGCTAGATGCGACGCGGGCAAGCGGGCCTTTGAGCCCACCGCGGGATCGCTCGCCGGGAGGAATGCATCCGCGGATCGAAAGTCCGCATGGGTGGGAAGCGAAAGAAACCGAGTAAAATGCTGACGTCCGAGTTCAGACCTTTCAGATTGATGCTCATGGGGCTTTCCGTTGCCTGTTGCGCGGCAATTACATCGCCTGCGAGCGCATTCGACATCAAGTCGGGCGTCTCGAAAGAGTCCGGTCCCTTCGATCTCTTCAAGTTTGGTTTCAAGGCCTATAAGAACGGTCAGAAAGAAGAAGCGGTTGAAGCCTATAAGTACGCCGCCGAGAAGGGCCATACAGGCTCACGCTGGGCGCTCGCCAACATGTATGCTGACGGCGATGGCGTCGCGCAGGATGACTTCGAAGCCTTCAAGATCTATAGCGAGATCGCGCAGCAAGGGGTGGAGCCCGGCTCTGAAGACACCGGCTTCTTCGTCAACGCGCTGCTGTCGCTTGCCAACTATTACAAGCGCGGTATTCCCGGCAGCCCTGTTAAGACCGATCTCAACCAGGCGCGTCAGCTTTATTTTCAGGCTGCCTCTACCTTTGGTGTCGCTGAGGCGCAGTTCCAGCTGGCGCAGATGATGCTGGCGGGCGAAGGTGGCAGCACCAGCACGCAGCAGGCAAAGAAGTGGCTCAACCAGGCCCGCAAGAGCGGTCATCCCGGCGCCATGGCCGTGTTCGGCAATATCCTCTTCCAGGAGGGGCAGGCAGCCAACGGGCTCGCACTGATGACCGCCGCGCTTGACCGCTGCAAGCCGAAGGACTGTGGCTGGATGGAGTCCCTGCAGGAGCAGGCCTTCTCCGTCGCGAGCGAAGGCGACCGCCGCTCGGCCGTGGCGCTTTCTCACAAGATTGCAGCTAGCGGCGCCGACTAAGCGCGTCCTTCCCGACAGCGGAGGCGTGTTTGGCGATAGCTGGAACGCGGGTGCGCGAAACGTTGAAGGTGATGCGCTTTAACTCAGGCCGCGAAATCGAAATAGGCCACGACGGGCACGTGGTCTGACGGCTTCTCCCAGGCACGAACGTGCTTTTCAATCGCTGATGATGTCATGCGGTCGGCGGCTTCCGGTGAAAGCAGCAGGTGGTCGATGCGGATGCCGTTGTTCTTCTGCCAGGCACCCGCTTGATAGTCCCAGAACGAGTAGAGTTGAATGGCATCCGTCGTTGCGCGCACGGCATCTGTCAATCCAAGGCCTTCAAGTCGACGGAAAGCCTGACGCGTCTGCGGCAGGAACAGCGCGTCATTCTCCCAGACCTTTGGATCGAAACAGTCATGCGGCTCCGGGATGACGTTGTAGTCGCCAGCAAGGATCAGGATTTCCTCGTAAGCCAGGCGCTCGGCTGCGAATGTGCGTAACCGTTCCATCCAGGCGAGCTTGTAGGTGTATTTCTCGGTTTCAACAGGATTGCCGTTCGGCAGGTAGAGGCAGCAGACACGCGCGACGCGATTGCCGGGAAGCGAAAACACGGCTTCCAGGAAGCGAGCCTGCTCGTCCAGCGGATCGCCCGGCAGCCCGCGGCTCACTTCATCAGGCTTGGTCTTGGAAAGGATCGCGACGCCATTGAAGCCTTTCTGTCCGTGCGTCTCGACATGATATCCCATTGCTTCGATTTCGAACCTGGGAAAACCCTCGTCGATCGTCTTGATCTCCTGCAGGCAGACGATATCGGGATTGGAGTCTTTCAGCCATTGCGTCAGGTTGTCGATGCGCGCCTTGACGCCGTTGATGTTCCAGGTCGCGATCTTCATGGGGGTGTCCTGTTCCGCTTCGTCGGTCTCTTGTATCGTGCTCCTTCGAGCGCGGACAAGACTATAAACCGACCGCAAGAGATTCTTCGGCCGGTTCGGTGTGGATACCCTGAGGGATCGATCAGATAGAGAAGCTGGTGCCGCAGCCGCAGCTTGCAACCGCGTTAGGGTTCTTGATCTGGAAGGACTGTCCGAGCAGGCTATCGACGAAATCGATTTCGGATCCCGCCATATAGACCAAGGAGAGGCTGTCGATCAGCACCTTGGCGTCATTCTTCTCGACGACGGTGTCGTCGTCCTGCGCATTATCGGCAAGGTCGAACTTGTAGGAAAAGCCCGAACAGCCGCCGCCTTCCACGGAAACGCGCAGCGCGCTCTTCCCGGGTTCCGTGCCGACGATTGCCGCGATTCGTTTTGCCGCGGCATCGGAAAGGGTTACACTTGCGTCCGTCATGTTTGCTCCTGCCGGGTTCAAGATCCGGAGAGAATACCTGTTAGCCGCTGGTTTCAAGCGGCTGATTTCAAAGCTACTTACGCTCTATACCACGAAAGCGCAGGTTCGGGCAAAATGACTGCGAAAGCATCGCTTTGCCGTTTATGCTCTCTATAGGTATGAACAGCGCAAGGCGGCGTCAATGGGCGGCTGCATATCAGGTAACGGTGACGAATGACGATCGACAGGCATGCTTTGGGATACGGCAACAGTGACAGGGCGGCGTATGCGGCAGATCCCTGGTCGACACGCGGCAGGCTCTATCCCGAGGACCTCAGCCCCACCCGTTCGGATTTTCAGCGCGACCGCGACCGCATTGTTCACACGACGGCATTTCGCCGATTGAAGCACAAAACGCAGGTCTTCATCGCGCAGGATGGCGATCACTATCGCACCCGGTTGACACACACGATCGAGGTTGCGCAGGTGGCCCGCGCTCTCGCCAGGGCACTGAAGCTTGACGAGGACCTCGCCGAAGGTGTGGCGCTTGTCCATGACTTTGGCCACACGCCCTTCGGCCACACGGGCGAGGATGCGCTGCATGAGGTTCTGTTACCCTACGGCGGCTTCGATCACAACGCCCAGTCGCTGCGCATCGTCACCAAGTTGGAGCGCCGCTACGCCGATTTTGATGGCATCAATCTGACATGGGAAAGTCTGGAAGGGCTCGTCAAGCACAACGGCCCGCTCCTGACCAAGGACGGTGCCGGCACGCGCGGGCCGGTTCCGCAGCCGATCCTGGACTATTGCGAGATCCACGACCTGGAACTGGATACCTATGCAAGCCTGGAAGCGCAGGTTGCCGCGATCGCTGATGATATCGCCTATAACACGCATGACATCGATGACGGGCTTCGCTCCGGCTATCTGACCTTCGACATGCTGGAGGAGATCCCGTTTCTGGCAGGTCTGATGGCCGAGGTACGGGAACGCTATCCAAACCTCGAGGCCAGCCGTTTTACCCACGAGATCATGCGCCGCCAGATCACCCGGATGGTCGAGGACGTCATTTCCGTCGCCCAACGGGGACTTGCAGATATCAAGCCGAACAGCGCAACCGATATTCGCCAGGCCAATCGCGTGATTGCGACATTTTCCGACGAGATGTTTGAAACCGACCGGCAGATCAAGGCAATGCTTTTCAAGCGCATCTACCGGCATCCCGAGATCATGCGCATCCGCGCCGGCGCTGCGCAGATCGTGACCGATCTCTTCGGCGCCTATATGGCCAATCCGAAGGAGATGCAAAGCCACTATTGGGTGGATCATATCGCCGGTCTTGCCGAAGCGGCGAGGGCGCGCCATGTCGGCGACTATCTTGCGGGGATGACCGATACCTACGCGATCAGTGCCCACAGGCGATTGTTTGACCGCACTCCGGATTTGCGATAGGCAGCGGTCGCCCGGCCAAGTCCGGACAAATGCCTTGTGGCAAAGCCTATGCATGGAAGAGTGCGATGAACCTTTTTACCGATTTTGAAGCCAGGATTAAAACCGCCCTTGAGCAGATTGATCTGGTCAGGGAAAAGCGATCCGAGCTGGATTTCGGCCGCATCGCAATCGAGCCGCCACGCGACCCGAGCCACGGTGATGTTGCGACCAACGCAGCGATGGTGCTGGCAAAGCCGCTCGGCACCAATCCGCGCGCTCTGGCGGAGATCATCGCTGAGAAGTTGAAGGAAGACGCCGACGTTGCGGACGTCTCGGTGGCTGGCCCCGGCTTTATCAATATCAAGCTCTCCGTCGGCTACTGGCAGCGTCTGCTTGCCTCGATGATCGAGGCCGGCACAGACTACGGCCGCTCGGCAATTGGTGCCGGCAAGCGCGTCAACGTCGAATATGTGTCGGCGAATCCGACCGGGCCCATGCATGTCGGCCACTGCCGCGGCGCCGTCGTCGGCGACGCGCTGGCCAACCTGCTTTCCTTCGCCGGCTTCGAGGTCGTCAAGGAGTACTACATCAACGATGCCGGCTCGCAGATCGATGTGCTGGCGCGCTCTGTTTTCTTGCGTTACCGCGAAGCTCTCGGCGAGAAGATCGGAGAGATTCCGCCCGGACTTTATCCGGGCGATTACCTCGTGCCCGTCGGCGAGTCACTGGCCCGTGACTACGGCGTCAGGCTGCACAATATGACCGAAGATCAATGGATGCCGATCGTCAAAGATCGTACGATCGACTCAATGATGACGATGATCCGTGAGGATCTGGACGCGTTGAACGTGCATCACGACGTCTTCTTCTCGGAGCGTACACTGCATGCGCACGGCGCTGCCGCTATCCGCACGGCAATCAACGATCTGACATTCAAGGGGCACGTCTACAAGGGCACGCTGCCGCCGCCAAAGGGTCAGTTGCCGGAGGACTGGGAAGACCGCGAGCAGACGCTGTTCCGCTCCACGGAAGTCGGCGACGATATGGACCGGCCGCTGATCAAGTCGGACGGCTCCTATACCTATTTTGCTGCCGACGTTGCCTACTTCAAGAACAAGTTTGACCGTGATTTCAACGAGATGATCTATGTTCTCGGTGCAGACCACGGCGGCTACGTCAAGCGCCTGGAGGCTGTTGCTCGGGGTGTTTCCGAGGGTAAAGCGAAGCTGACCGTCCTTCTTTGCCAGCTTGTCAAGCTGTTCCGCAATGGCGAGCCGGTGAAGATGTCGAAGCGCTCTGGCGACTTCGTGACGCTACGCGAAGTCGTAGAGGAGGTTGGCCGCGATTCGGTCCGTTTCATGATGTTGTATCGCAAGAGTTCGGAACCGCTGGACTTCGATTTCGCCAAAGTGACGGAGCAATCGAAGGACAATCCGGTGTTCTACGTGCAGTATGCGCACGCACGCTGCATGTCTGTTTTCCGGCAGGCGAAGGAAGTGTTTCCGGACCTTGACGTGACGCCTGCCGAGCTTGCGAAAGCGGCGGCGGGGATCTCGGATCCGACGGAATTGCAGCTGGTTGCGAAGGCCGCCGAGTTTCCACGCTTGGTCGAATCCGCGGCGCAGTCACAGGAGCCCCATCGCGTCGTTTTTTACCTCTATGATCTGGCAAGTTCTTTCCATGCGCACTGGAATAAAGGTAAAGACCAAGTAGACTTACGATTTATTAACGATAAGAACCGAGAATCGAGTATAGCCAGATTAGGGCTGGTGTACGCCGTTGCGTCGGTTTTGAAGTCGGGACTTGCCATTGCGGGTACCGCTGCGCCGGATGAGATGCGGTAGCGTCACCATTTACCCACAATGCTCTGGCATAAACCTTAGCAGTTGCGAGTGGGATGAGTATGGCAGACAAACAGCGGGCGTATGACACGCGTAAGAATACGGACCTCTTTGCTGACGACGACCCTTTGGCGGAACTTGCTCGCATCGTTGGCTTTGAGCCGCGGGTAGCAGCGAATACCGTCGAAGACGCCCCCCGACAGGAACCGGCGTTCAATCTCGAAGATGAATTGTTGCGCGAATTCGAGCGTTACGACGAACCTCAGTCCGCTGCGTCTTTCGATCGTCTGCCTGAGCCCGTCTTGGAGCAGCCGGCGGCCTATGAGGCTCCCATCGAAGCCGATACTTTGCCGGCTGCCGAGGTCGAGCCCGAATTTGTCCCCGAATTTGTCGTTGAGCCTGAGGTTGCCAGCGAAACGGTGGCTCGTCAGCCACTGGAAGTGGCTTCCAACCTGACCCCTGTCGCTTGGGCGTCGAATGCCGTTCGAGCGGGCGAACCAGTCGCCGGTGGTGCACGGGATCTGATCGAAGAACTCGAAATGTCGATCGGCGCGACGCCTGCTCCGGTTGCGCCTGCCAAGGCGCCACAGTGGTCTGCGGCCAGTATCCGGCTGCCAATCGCCAACTTCCATCCGGCGCGCCGCGATGAGGCCTCATCTGCGCCGATCGTCCCCATCGCTGCTCCCGCACCTGAGCCGGCCGTTGTTGCGTCGGAGAGTGTTGCTGCTTTCGACGTGCCTGTTGCCGCGGGTTTCCCTGCTGAAATCGATCGCCATGAAGAACCCGAGACGGTTCCCGACGCGTCTGAGATGCGCCAAGAAGCGCCGGTCGTTGAAGCTCTCATCGATCACAGCGCCTTCGACCTGGCTGCTGCCGCGAAGGATGATGGCGCTGTTCAGGCGGATGCCGCCCTGACAGAGGCCGCGCCGACGGAGGTCGACGATATTGCCTTCGATATCGATGAACTCCTCGCCGACGTGTCGCATTACCCCGTTCCCGAGCGCCAGATCATGGCCGCGGCTGATGTCGCACAGATGCCGCGCTCGCCGGAGCCGGTCCGCGTTGCCGCGCCTGTTGTGGCTCCGTTGCCGAAGCCGGTCGAGCCGCCTGTGTCCGCTCGCACGGCCAAAGCCGAACCGGAAGGTGACGATCCTTTCGCCGGTCATGACTTTGAGCTTGATCTTGAAGGTATCGAGCTGGAACTCGCCGATTTTGACTTTGCTGAGCCGGTAAAGGCGGAGCCGCAGGCTGTCGAGTCGCAGCGAGTTCAGGCGCAGCATGTCGAGGCAGTTAGACCGCAGCCAGTCGCCCCAGTGCCCGCTTTCCAGCCCCCGCCGGCCCCAGCTCCGGTCGTTGTGGCGGCCCCGATCAGTCGGATTCCGGAAGAGGTACCGCCCGTCGCCAAGGCGCCTGCTACGCCTGCATTCTCGGCTGATGCCGGAGACGAGCTTCCGTTCGATCCGTCGATGATCTCGGATGCGGAATATCATCCGGAAGCTGTTGAAGAAATGCACGTGCCGGTGCTGCCGCCCGTCGAGCAGCCGGGACCGGTCGTAGCGACCTCCGACTTCGATTTCGATGTCGACGCTGAAATCGCCAACCTTCTCGCACCCGCCAAGCCAGCAGAAACGCCTGCTAAGCCGGCCGTCGAGGAATGGCGGACCCGTGCGCCAATCTCTATCGCGCCGACCGCTGCGCCAGTTGCCAAGCAAGTTCCGTTGCAAAGCCTGGACGAATTCGAGCGCGCCTTGGAAGAGGATTTCCGCCGGAGCGTCAACGAGCCGGTCCAGCGCCGCGAGAACGTTTCCCAGGTGCAGATCCAGTCCGCAAGTGAAGCCGAGGATATGAGCCGCGCTCGCTCGATGAAGCGTATGCTGGCTGCGGCTGCCGCGATCGTCGTGTTTGGCGGCGTCGCCTATGCAGGCTATACGTTCCTGGCCCGTGATGGAGGCCTCGGTATCGCTTCCGGCGAGCCGCGCGTGATCACAGCGGACAAGGACCCGGTTAAGGTCGTGCCCGAAAATCCGGGCGGCAAGACCGTGCCGAACCAGGACAAGGCTGTCTACGACAGCGTCGGCGGTGCTGCCGCCGAAGCGCCGAAGCAGAAGGCGCTGGTATCCAGCGACGAGCAGCCGGTGGACGTCGTACAGCGCACGTTGACACCAGAAACGCTGCCTGAGGACAATGACAGCGATATCGCGCCACCAATGGCGACACCGGTCGGCGACACCCAGGATCCGCGTCTGCTACCCAGCCAGGATACGGCCGCTGCCGACGAAGGCGACAATGCCAACCAGGCTCCGTCAGTTTCGGCCCGCAAGGTCCGCACCATGATTGTCCGACCGGACGGCACTCTGGTTGCCCGTGACGAACCAGCCCCTGAAGCAGCTTCGACGCTGCCAAAGGCAACGACCGTTCAGACGCAGAAGATCACCGCTGGCTCGAAGCCGGCTGGCGGCACGGCTGCGAATTTCCCGGCATCGAGGCAGGTCGCCACCGCCGACATCCGTTCGACGCCGGTTGAAGAGACCAAGCCGACTGCAGCGCAGGCTCCTTCGGAAAATGCGTTGGCCAAGGCGGCTGCCGCCACTTCGGCCAACGTCGATCCGCCAGTTCGCGCTGTGAAGAGCTCGACGGTGAGCGACACCGCGCCGGCTCCGGCAACACGCCCGGCAGCTACCGATGCGGCGAAGGCACCTGAGGCGCCAACTGCACCGGCAGCACAAAAGCCGAAGGACGTTGCCGCTGTTTCGCCGGCCGCGACGCAGACCCAGCCGACTGCGGCGGCCGGCGGCTACGGCGTCCAGATCGCATCGCTTCCTTCCGAGGAAGAGGCGAAGAAGTCCTACGCGAGCCTTTCGAAGAAGTTTGCAAGCGTGCTTGGCGGCCGCAGCTACGAGATCCGCAAGGCCGAGATTGCAGGCAAGGGCACGTTCTACCGCGTTCGCATCCCTGCGGGCTCCAAGGACGAAGCCGCGACCATCTGCGAAAAGTACCGTGCAGCAGGCGGCAGCTGCCTTATCTCGAAGTAGGTTTTCGGCAAGCGTTCAATCAAAGCGGCGGGCCTCTGGTCTGCCGCTTTTTTTGTGAATGCCGGTTGACGCAGCTCGTATTTCCGCAGGGCACCTCTATGATTCGGGTATGACCGAATCAAAAGCAATGATCCTAGGCTGTAGCGGCCTTTCTCTCACTCCTGACGAAAAGGCGTTCTTCAGCGCTGAGCGTCCTTGGGGTTTCATCCTGTTCGGGCGCAATATTTCGGAGCGGCAGCAGATCAGTGATCTCGTCGCGGAAATGCGCGAAGCTGTCGGTTGGCACGCGCCGGTTCTCATCGACCAGGAAGGCGGACGCGTCCAGCGAATCCGACCGCCGATCTTCCAGCACTATCCCTCAGGGCAACAGCTTGGCGACATCTATCGGCAGGACAGAGAAAAAGGCCTCCGCGCCGCGTGGCTTATGTCACGGCTACACGCCTTCGACCTTTCTAGTCTTGGCATCAACGTGGACTGCCTTCCGCTGTTGGACGTTCCCGTGGAGGGCAGCAGCAACGTGATCGGCAACCGCGCCTACGGCGGTGATCCGACGACGGTGGTGGCCATGGGCCGGGCCGCTGCCGAGGGTTTGAAAGCGGGCGGTCTTCTCCCTGTGATGAAGCACATGCCGGGCCACGGTCGCGGCTTTGCCGATTCCCATCACGAACTGCCGGTTGTCACGGTTTCGCGCGCGGAACTCGAGGCGCACGATTTCCCGCCCTTCATTGCCATGAAGGACGAATTGATGGCGATGACGTGCCATGTCGTCTTTGCGGCCATCGACTCCGAGCATCCGGCAACTACTTCACGTAAGGTCATCGACGGCATCATCCGCCAACAGATCGGCTTCAATGGGCTGTTGCTTTCCGATGATACGTCGATGAACGCGCTGGCCGGCACGATCGGTGAGCGCGCGGGCAATATCATCGCCGGCGGATGTGATATCGTGCTGCATTGCAATGGCCACATGGGCGAGATGCTGCAGGTTGTCGAAAACGTACCGGTCTTGCAGGACCAGTCGCTGTCGCGAGCAGAAGCGGTGCTGAAGGGCTTCCCAACGGCAGACGAGGGCGACGAGGTTTCGATCCGCGCCGAATTCGATGAAATGTTTGCAGCCGTCTGATTGCGGAAGGAGCAGGGCAGGGTGACCACGACCAAGGGCACGGACTGGCAACAGGCGGCAACGACGCCGATGGACAAGCTGTGGCAGGAAAGCGGTGCGGAACGCGCGAGCTCAGATCCCGCGCTGCTGATCGACGTTGCCGGCTTCGAAGGCCCGCTCGACCTCTTGCTCTACCTTGCCCGCAATCAGAAGGTCGATCTGTCCCGCATCTCGGTTCTTGCGCTGGCAGAGCAATATCTGCAGTTCATCGAAAGCGCACGGCGGATCCGGATAGAGCTGGCGGCCGACTATCTGGTCATGGCCGCTTGGCTTGCCTATCTGAAATCGCGCCTGCTGATCCCGCAGCAGGCCAAGGACGACGGGCCGTCCGGCGAGGAGATGGCGGCAACGCTCGCCTTCCGCCTGAAGCGCCTGGAGGCGATGCGCGAGGCCGCGAGCGGTCTCGTCAACCGCAATCGTCTGGGGCGGGATATCTTCGCTCGCGGCGCGCCGGAGCATATCCCTGACAGACATCAGTCGGCATATGATGCGAGCCTCTACGATCTGCTGACGGCCTATGCGTCGCTCAGGCAGCGTCAGGCTGTGACGCAGGTGACTATCGCTCGACGTAATGTATGGTCTCTGACGGACGCCCGCGAACTTCTGACCCGCATCATTGGTGAGATCGGCGACTGGACTGCGCTCGAATCCTATCTCTTACCTTACATGGCGTCGCCGCAAGACCGGGTCACGGCGATTGCCAGTGCGTTCGCGGCTTCGCTCGAGCTGGTCCGCGAAGGTAAGCTCGAGATTCGTCAGGATGGTGCCTTCCAGTCCCTCTACATGCGGCGAGGCCCTAAACATGCGACGCTGCAGGTCGTCGAACAGGAGCGACCGGCGTGACCGATCTTGAAGACGAGCAGATCGATAGCGTAATGGTGGAAGAGACGGACGACGACATCCGGGCGGAGGCTGAAGCAGAGCGTATTGCCGAAGCACTGGTCTTCGCGTCCGCACAACCCGTCTCCGAAGGCTTCATTGCCGAGCGCTTGCCTCGCGCGTTCAACGTTCGCGCGATCATGCTGCGCCTGAAGGAGCAATATGCCCATCGCGGTGTTAACCTCGTGCAGGTGGATGACGCGTGGGCGTTCCGCACGGCCGCCGACCTCTCATTCGTCATTCGGCGCGACGAGAACGAAACGAAGAAGCTGTCGCGGGCAGCCTTGGAAGTGTTGGCGATCATTGCCTATCACCAGCCGGTGACGCGGGCCGAAATCGAGGATATCAGAGGCGTCCAGACCTCCCGCGGCACACTCGACGTGCTGATGGAGGCAGGCTGGGTTCGGTTTCGCGGTCGCAGGCGTACGCCTGGTCGGCCCGTCACGCTCGGCACCACCCGCGATTTCCTCGATCATTTCGGCCTGGAAGAACTGCGCGATCTGCCTGGCCTTGAAGAATTGAAAGGCGCAGGGCTACTCTCCGGTCGCATCCCGGCCAATTTCAATATGCCGTCGCCTGTCATGAACGACGAGTTGACCGAGGACGAAGATCCGATCACGCAACTCGATCTTGAGGAACTCGGCCTGCTGGCGCCCGGCGGCGGGTCCGAAGACTAATCGGATTTGTCTTGGTTCCGCCACGCATCGCGAAAACAATGTCGATCACAGTTTTTCGAATGTGTATTCTCTTGTCACAGAGGGCGATCCCGTGACATTAAGCGACAATCCACGGGGAACTTTGATGTTGGAATTGGTGTAGGAAGCTCTTACATCTGGAAACATCGCAACAGGGAGTTAGCGTAATGGGTTCTTTTAGCATGTGGCACTGGCTGATCGTTCTGGTCATCGTGCTGTTGTTGTTCGGTCGCGGCAAGATTCCGGAACTGATGGGCGACGTTGCCAAGGGCATCAAGAGCTTCAAGAAGGGCATGAACGACGAAGACAGCACGCCCGAGTCCACGACTGCCAAGACCGTCGATCACAAGGCCGACGAAACCAAGTAATCACCTCCGGGCAAACGTAGCCCCCACGTTTCCCGCTCAGGAGCCTTGAATGTTCGATATTGGCTGGACCGAGCTGCTTGTCATCGCGGTCGTTTTGATCGTGGTGGTTGGTCCGAAGGACTTGCCGCCGATGTTGCGTGCGTTCGGCAAGATGACTCAGCGTGCCCGCAAGGTTGCAGGCGAGTTTCGTGCCCAGTTCGACGAGGCCCTGCGTGAGGCCGATCTGGACGAAGTACGCCAGACACTGACGGACGCGCAGAAGCTGAACCCCGTCAACAGTTTGCGCGAAGCCATGAACCCGCTTCGGCAGATGGGCAACGAAATCAAGGCCGACCTGCAGAAGGCGACGACGGTCGAGAACAAGACCGAGGTTCCGGCCGCTGTTGTATCGGTGCCTGAGCCATCAATGAGCCTGCCAGAAACGCCGCCGGTCGTAGCGCCGGCGCCTATTGCTGCAGCAGACGTGGAAAATACGGTGGTTCAGGAGAAGCCTAAGGCAGCCCGTAAACCGCGCGCCAAGGCGGAGCCTGCACCTGCCGCAGTTGCCGCTCCCGTCGAGAAGCCCAAGCGGGCTTCGACGAGGACGGCCGCCGCCAAGAAGCCCGCGGCGGTTGCCGCCACAGCCGCTCCGAAGAAGACGGCAGCAAAGAAGAAGAAGAAGGACGATGCATGAGCGGTGAGATCGAAGACAAGCCGCAGCCACTGATCGAGCATCTGATGGAGCTGCGCACGCGACTGATCTGGTCGATCGGTGCGTTTTTCGTTGCGTTCATCTCCTGCTTCATATTCGCCAAACATCTCTTCAACGTGCTGGTCTATCCGTACAAGTGGGCAGTTACCTGGGCGAAGCTCGACGTTTCAAAGGCACAGCTCATCTACACGGCGCCGCAGGAGTTCTTCTTCACGCAGGTGAAAGTCGCCATGTTCGGCGGCCTGGTCATCGCCTTTCCGATCATTGCAGCGCAGATCTACAAGTTTGTCGCGCCTGGCCTCTACAAGAACGAGCGCGCGGCCTTCCTGCCGTTTCTGATCGCGTCGCCGATCCTGTTTCTGATGGGCGCTTCGCTCGTCTATTTCTTCTTTACGCCGATGGTCATGTGGTTCTTCCTGACCATGCAGCAAGCGCCAGGCGAGGGCGACGTCGCAATTTCGCTGCTTCCGAAGGTCTCCGAGTATCTCAGCCTCATCATGACGCTGGTGTTTTCGTTCGGCTTGGTCTTTCAGCTTCCGGTGATAACCACGCTGCTGGCCCGTGTCGGATTGCTGTCGTCGGATTGGCTGGCTGAGAAGCGCAAGTTCGCGATCGTGCTCGCCTTTATCGTCGCAGCGGTGCTGACGCCGCCCGATCCGATGTCCCAGATCGGCCTTGCACTGCCGACCATCCTTCTCTACGAGATTTCCATCTACGCGGCGCGACTCGTGGAGCGCCAGCGTGCCCGCGAGGCGGTCGGAGAGGCTGAAGGAACCACGGATGTTGCCAAGTCGGACAACGTCTGACCGATCTTCCTCAATGAACGCTTCCAAGCATCCGGTCGAGGCCTAGCCGGGCGTTGGCCGGGTTATCTTTTTTACAACGACCTGGAACGACGATGCTCGATATCAAATGGATCCGTGAGAATCCCGAAGCGCTCGATGCGGCACTTGCCAAGCGTGGTGTCGAGCCTTTGTCCGAAAGCTTGATTGCGATCGATGAAAAGCGCCGCTCGGCCATTCAGAAGGTCCAGGACATGTTGTCCCGTCGCAATGCCGCCTCCAAGGAAATCGGCGCGGCGATGGCGCAGAAGAACAGCGAGCTTGCCGACAAGCTGAAGGCCGAGGTGGCTGACCTGAAGGTGCTGCTTCCGGCCGCCGAAGAGGATGAACGTCAGGCGACGGACGAGCTGAACGACGCGCTGTCGCGCATTCCGAACATCCCGCACGACGATGTGCCGGTCGGCAAAGACGAGCACGACAATGTCGTTGCCCGCGTCGTCGGCGAAAAGCCGCGCTGGAATCACACGCCGAAGGAACATTTCGAGATCGGTGAAGCGCTTGGCTACATGGATTTCGAGCGGGCTGCCAAGCTCTCGGGGTCGCGCTTTACGGTGCTGACCGGTCCGCTCGCGCGGCTGGAGCGCGCGCTCGGTCAGTTCATGATCGACCTGCATACGAGCGAGCATGGCTACACCGAAGTCAGCTCGCCGCTGATGGTGCGCGCAGAAGCGCTCTATGGCACCGGCAATCTGCCGAAGTTCGAGGAAGATCTCTTCAAGACGACCGACAGTCGGTATCTCATTCCGACCGCGGAAGTGACGCTGACCAACCTAGTACGCGAAGAAATCCTCGACCAGGAGAAGCTGCCGCTTCGTTTCACCGCGCTGACGCCATCCTTCCGCTCGGAAGCGGGCTCGGCCGGCCGCGACACGCGTGGCATGCTTCGCCAGCATCAGTTCTGGAAGTGCGAACTCGTCTCGATCATCGATGCGGAGAGTTCGCTTGCCGAGCACGAGCGCATGACGGCCTGCGCGGAAGAGGTGTTGAAGCGCCTCGGCCTGCATTTCCGCACGCTGACGCTCTGCACCGGCGATATGGGCTTCGGTTCGCGCAAGACCTACGACCTCGAGGTCTGGTTGCCGGGCCAGAACACCTACCGTGAAATCTCGTCCTGTTCCGTCTGCGGCGATTTCCAGGCGCGGCGCATGAACGCGCGCTATCGCGGCAAGGAGGACAAGGCAACGAAGTTCGTTCACACGTTGAACGGCTCGGGCACCGCCGTCGGTCGCTGCCTGATCGCTGTTCTCGAGAACTACCTGAACGAGGACGGGTCGGTGACTGTTCCCGACGTTCTGCTGCCATATATGGGCGGTTTGAAGAAGATAGAACGGGCGGCCTGAGCCGATGCGCATTCTGCTCACCAACGACGACGGCATTCACGCTGAAGGCCTCGCAGCGCTGGAGCGGATTGCGCGCACGCTGTCCGACGATGTCTGGATTGTCGCGCCGGAGACGGACCAGAGCGGCCTTGCGCATTCGTTGAGCCTTTCTGAGCCGCTGCGACTGCGCAAGATCTCCGACAAGCATTTCGCGCTACGCGGAACCCCGACCGATTGCGTCATCATGGGCATCAAGCAGGTCATGGACATCAAGCCGGACCTCGTGCTCTCGGGCGTCAATTCGGGCTCGAATGTCGCCGACGATGTCACCTATTCAGGCACCATCGCTGGTGCCATCGAAGGCACCATGCAAGGCGTCCGCTCTTTTGCATTGAGCCAGGCCTATCTCCACCAAGATGGGTCAAGGATCGTTCCATGGGAGGTCTGCGAGGCACACGCGCCGGCTCTTCTCGAGAAACTGATGGCGCTCGAATTGCCCGAGGGCACGTTCCTGAACCTCAACTTTCCGAATTGCCGCCCCGAAGAAGTCGAGGGCGTGGAAGTCACGGCGCAAGGCAAGCTTGCCTTCAACCTGCAGGTCGATGCCCGGTCTGACGGACGTGGCTTTCCCTATTATTGGCTGAGGTTCGGAGAGCGTGCCGGCGCCTTCCTCGAGGGCACCGATATCCACGCTCTGAAGCATCGCAAGATTTCGGTAACGCCTTTGAAACTGGATCTGACTGATTATTCCGTACGGGACCGCGTGGCGCGGGCGCTTTCGGGTACGGAGTAGATTGTTTTGACGGCACGGCTGGTCGAGAAGGAAGGGTTTGCGGCGCTCGTTTTGAGGCTGCGGGCCGAAGGCGTTTCCGATCTGGATCTGCTGACTGCGGTCGAGCAGACGCCGCGCTCTTTGTTCGTGCCGCCGCAGTTCGCGGAGCAGGCCTATTCGAGCCGCACGATCCCGATCGAATGCGGCTCATTTCTGGAGGGCGTCGATCTCGCGGTCAGGATCCTTCACCACCTGAAGATCAAGCCGGGGCAACGTGTGCTTGAGGTCGGCACGGGCAGCGGCTTCATGTCTGCCGTCATGGCCCGCATGGCCGAACGCGTGCTGACGATCGACCGCTACAAGACATTGACGACGAATGCGCAGCGTCGCATCGACTCACTCGGACTCAGAAACGTCATCATCCGCCAGGCCGACGGCAGCGCCGGCTTGCAGGGAGAGGGAACTTTCGATCGCATCGTGGTCACCGCGGCGTTCAATTCGATGCCGCGGTTCTACACCGACCAGCTTGTTTCCGGCGGCTCAATGATTGCACCTCTCATGATCTCCGAGAATGAATGTCGCCTTGTGCGGCTCACGAAAACGGGGAGCCGCTTCGAGCGCGAAGAGCTGTTCGATACACCCTATCTTCCGATCGTCCCGCGCCTTGCGTCTCAACTCTGACGCGAGCCTGTCGCGCGAGTGCTATGGTTAGCAATCTCTCAAAAAAATCGCGCGGATTCCTGTGCCTTAACCGCATGGTAATACTAACGCGCTTTAATAAACCCACAAATGGTTGCGTTCATCAGTGGGTCGAGTCATGCGTTTCAGTCTTTCGCCAAGAGTGGGCAAGTCTGCCGGTAATGTCCTGATAGCGGCTTTGCTGGCGAGTGCCGCAACGGGTTGCAGTTCCGATGTAACACGTTTCGGTGGTCTTTTCTCGTCATCGGGTCAGGACCAGATGACGACCAACTCCATCCCACGCAGAAATATGCAGGCCGATCCCGTGCCGCAGGCGGATTTGGCGCAGGGCGGCTATTCGGCAAGCAGCCAGGCGATGAGCCAACCCTATCCGGCGCAGCCCGCTTATGGCGCCTCCAGCGCTCGCATGGCCTCGGCACCGGTCTCCGTTCAGCGCTCCGATCTCGCTGCTCCCTCCGCGGTGGCGCCGGCAGCTCCGTCCCGCGAAAAGCAGGTAGCGCTCGCGCAGCCATTCCCCGCGGCCGCGGCTCCGAAGAAATCGGCCCCGGTTCTCGTTCCGCCAAAGACGGCAACCGACTCGATCGTCACCGGCACAACCCCGAAGGTGTCCGGCTGGTCGGCAACCAATGCGCCTTCCGTTACGCTTCGTCCGGGCGAAACCATCGCGACGCTCGCCAATCGCTACGGTGTCCCGGAGAAGGAAATTCTTCGGGTCAACGGCTTCAAGACTGCCGCTGCCGCGAAGCCTGGTCAGATCATCCTGATCCCGACCTTCAACGGAGGCAATGCCGCCAAGGCATCCGCCCAGACGGCCGACCTCTCCAAGGGCGGGCATCTGCCTCAGCCTGGCAAGCAGCAAGAGCAGAACGTTGCCGTCGTTCCGGGTGCGAATTCCGCCCGCGACAAGTCGGTCGCAAATGCCGATCCGGCGGGCAAGCTTCCGGCTGGCGCGGGTAAGGGACCGAAGGGCGCCGGCGGTACCTATGTCGTCAAGCCGGGTGACTCGCTTGCCAAGATTGCCAAGGCAACGGGCACCAGCATCGACGATCTGAAGGCTGCCAACAACCTGTCGGCTGGTTCGATCCGCATCGGTCAGGAACTCAATCTCCCCGGCGCTTCGCGCGATGGTATGAAAACGGCCTCCATTCCGGCAAAGGCAGAACCGAAGCCGATCGCTGAGCCTGCTGCCGCAGCAACGACCGCCGCCGCGCAACCCGCAACCTATAAGGCACCCGTCGCGACCGAGACGGTGGATGAGGCTGCCAAGAAGGAAGTGGCCTCCGCGGCGCCCGAGGCAACCGGCATCGGCAAGTATCGCTGGCCGGTTCGTGGAGCTGTCATTGCGGCCTACGGCGCCAACGTCAACGGCAGCCGTAACGATGGCATCGACATTTCCGTGCCGCAGGGTACGCCGATCAAGGCGGCCGAAAACGGCGTGGTCATCTATGCCGGCAATGGCCTGAAGGAACTCGGCAATACGGTTCTCGTCCGCCACGACGACGGTACCGTTACCGTGTACGGCAACGCCGACACCCTGAGCGTCACCCGCGGCCAGAAGATCCAGCGCGGACAGACGGTTGCTGTCTCCGGCATGAGCGGCAACGTCAAGCAGCCGCAGGTCCACTTCGAAGTCCGCAAGGATGCGACTCCGGTCAACCCAATTACTTTCCTCGAATAGGTATTGCGTCCGAGGATGCTCAAAAGCCCGGCTTCAAAGCCGGGCTTTTGTCATTATGCGCGGTCAAGTGCGATGCGCATCCGGCCAGCGAGATCCTGAATGTACTGCCAGGCGACGCGGCCGGAACGCGCGCCACGCGTTGTGGCCCATTCCAGTGCCTCCGCATGCATCTTTTCGCGATCGATGGGTAGCTTGAAATGATCTGCATAGCCGTCGATCATCGTCAGATAGTCGTCCTGGCTGCATTTGTGGAATCCGAGCCAAAGGCCAAACCGGTCGGACAGCGAAACCTTTTCCTCGACCGCTTCGGAGGGATTGATCGCCGTCGACTGCTCGTTCTCCATCATGTTGCGCGGAAGCAGGTGGCGCCGGTTCGAGGTTGCATAGAAAAGAACGTTGTCTGGCCTCCCCTCTACGCCGCCATCAAGGGCTGCCTTGAGCGATTTGTATGCCGTGTCATCGTGATCGAACGAGAGGTCGTCGCAGAAAACGATGACGCGGAGGGGCGCATCCTTCAGCAGATCAAGCAGCGTCGGGAGGCTCGCGATATCTTCGCGATGCACTTCGACCAGTTTCAGCGACACGCCGCTCTCACGCCGCACATCTTCATGGACGGCCTTGACCAGCGAGGACTTGCCCATACCGCGCGCGCCCCATAGGAGAACGTTGTTCGCCGGATAGCCTTCGGCAAAGCGGACCGTGTTTTCGTGGAGGATATCCCGCACGTGGTCTACACCACGGATCAGCTTCAAGGCGACCCGGTTCGGTCGTGCAACTGGCTGGAGGTGCTGGCGGGCAGGGGACCAGACGAAGCAATCGGCAGCGTTCCAGTCGTTGGCAGCGGGCGCCGGGCCGGCCAACCGGTCGATCGCATCCGTCAGTCGGCGCAGTTCCGTCAGAATGGCGTTGTTGACGTCTTCGGCCATGGGCCTTCCTCCTGAATTCTGGTTGCAACCAGCCTGCTGTGTCTTTTGCCTGCGACGTAGCATGGCCTTTTGCGAGCGGAAAGGTTATGAGGCAGCGGAATCGGTACGGTTTCCGGCTGTTTCTGTTGCATTCGCAAAGACCATAATTATAGTCCGGCCACCCGAGAAAAGGCGGAGTTCCGCCACCGGAAAGCTTTGAGGAGTTTAGCATGTTCATCACCCCGGCATTTGCCCAGGCTGCCACCGACACTGCGGCGTCGCCGTTCGGCTCTGGCCTAGAAATGATCATCCTTTTTGTGCCGCTGATGGTTGTCTGGTATTTCCTGTTGATCCGTCCGCAGCGCGCGCAGGCCAAGAAGCGTGAAGAGACGCTGAAGGCGATCCGTCGCGGCGATCAGGTCGTCACCGGCGGCGGTCTCGTCGGCAAGGTCACCAAGGTTGTTGACGACAAGGAACTCGAAGTGGAAATTGCAGACGGGGTTCGCGTTCGCGTCGTTCGCACCGGCATTTCGGAAGTTCGCGTCAAGGGTGAGCCGGTGAAGGCAGACGCTGCATAGTATTGCAAACCTAGCCGCGAACCGGATTGGGCCGGATCGGAAATAGTCGAGAGAAAATGCATCGTTTTTCCCGCTTGAAGGCCGTTCTGATCTGGGTTTTGGTACTGGTGGCCGTGATAATCGCGGCCCCAAATTTATTGTCGGACGGGCAGCGTTCTAAGCTGCCCGCATGGTTGGCTCATAGCCGTGTTGTCCTTGGCCCTGATGTGCAGGGCGGTTCCCATCTGCTTTTTCAGATCGAGCGCTCCGATATCGTCAGGGAACGGCTCGAGCGTACGGTTGCTGACGTCCGTGGCAAGTTGCGCGAATCTAACATTCGCTATACCGGCCTGACCGGCAACGACCAGGACGTCACCGTCAGGATTACCGATGCCAGCCAAGTGGACGCTGCGGTCAATGCCTTAAGCACGTTGACTGCGAGCAGGAAGAACGGCTGGTTCGGCGGCTCGGTCCCGAATGTATCCCTGGAGAGAGGTAACGGCGGGCAGCTTACACTACGAATTTCAAACGATAGCATCGACGAAGGCATCACAGTTGCCCTGGCGCAGTCCCTGGAGGTTGTCGAGCGTCGCATTGCCGGCCTTGAGATCAAGGATTTTTCTGTTCGCGCAGATGGCCGCGACCGCATCGACGTCAAAACGCTCGGCTCGATTGACGTCGAGCGGCTGAAGAATATTCTGAACGAACCCGCTCAGCTCGCGGTTCGGATGATCGATGAAAGCATGTCCGGGCAGGAGGCCCTTGCCGGTCGCTGGCCTGCGACCTCCGAAGTACTCTATTCGCTTGACGATCCGCCCGTTCCTTACCTCGTCGATCGCACGGATTTTATAACGGGCAAGAATCTCGTCGATGCTCAGGCGGTCGTCGATCCGCAAACGGACGCGGTCGCCGTCAGCTATAAGCTGGATGCCGAAGGGACCGAGCGCCTGGCCCAGAAGACGCGCCAGAATATCGGCCGACACCTTGCCATACTCTTCGACGATCAGGTCATGGCGGCGCCGCTTATCAACGCGCCGATCTTGGACGGCACCGGAAGCGTGCCGGTCAGCTTCAGCGAGGACGGAACCCGCGATCTTGCGCTGATGTTGCGAAGCGGCGCTCTGCCGGCGACGTTGACGACGGTGGAGGAGCGCACCGTCAGCCCCACTCTCGGCGCTGAATCGAAGCGCGCCGGTTTGGTCGCCGGCTTCGTCGCTGCGATCCTTGTCACCGGGTTGATGTTTGCCTTCTATCGAAAGCTGGGCATCATCGCCGGCATTTCGCTTGTCCTGAACCTCCTCCTGATTCTCGCTGTGCTGAGTGTGATCGGCGCAACGCTGACATTGCCCGGCCTCGCAGGCATTGTCTTGATCATGGGCATGGCCGTCGATGCCAATGTGCTCGTCTACGAGCGAATCCGGGAAGAGGCGAAAGCCGGCCATTCCTTCGCGGATGCGATCGATAACGGGTTTTCTCGTGCGTTCCTGACGATCCTTGATGCCAATGTCACCATCGTCATTGCAGCGGTTATTCTCTACTATCTCGGCAGTGATACCGTTCGCGGTTTTGCCGTGACGCTGGCGGCGGGAATTCTGGCGACTGTCTTCACCACCTTCACGCTGACGCGTTGGATTGTCGTCACCTGGCTCCATCGCAAGCATCCGCGGCATCTGCCCAGGGATGTTCAGACAGGCATCTTCGATCACGCGAACATCCGCTTCATGGGCATACGGCGGTACACTTTCACGGCGTCGGCGGCGCTTTCGATACTGGCGATGGTCGGCTTCGCGACGGTTGGCGCAAACCTTGGCGTTGACTTTGCCGGCGGCTCGCTTGTGGAGGTCAAGGCGAAGCAGGGTGTTGCCGATCCGGATGATATCCGCGCGCGTCTCGGCGATCTGAACATCGGGAATATCGAGGCCCGTCGCCTTGCCGATGCCTCAACGGCGTTGGTTCGCATTCAGGCGCAAGGTGGCGGCGAGAATGCCGAACAGTCGGCTATGACCTTACTGCGCGATGAATTGGGTGATGACTACGAAATCCGGAGCGTGGAGGTTGTCGGCCCAGCCGTGTCGGGTGAACTGACGAGGGCCGCGACATTGGGTATACTCGGTTCGCTCGCTGTCATCCTCCTTTACATCTGGCTGCGCTTCGAATGGCAGTTTGCGATCGGTGCGATCATCGCGACCCTTCACGATATCATCTTGACGCTGGGCCTCTTCGTGCTGACAGGCATGGAATTCAATCTAACGAGCGTTGCGGCCATCCTGACGATTGTCGGCTATTCGCTCAACGATACGGTCGTCGTCTACGACCGGATGCGTGAAAATCTGAAGCGCTACCACAAGATGCCTCTGCCGATCCTGATCGATGCCTCGATCAATCAGACGCTGTCGCGCACTGTTTTGACGGCTGCGACGACATTGCTGGCCCTGCTGGCGCTCTGCCTGTTCGGTGGTGAAGTGATCCGCCCGTTCGCCTTTGTGATGCTGTTCGGCGTTGCAGTTGGCACCTTTTCCTCCATCTACATAGCTGCGCCCGTGCTGATTGCTTTCAAGCTCCGGCCGGACGCCGTCAATAGTGATCAAAATAAGAAAGTGGCCGAGCCGGGTACGAACTCCGGCAATCCGGTAGTGTGAGAATATGGCAAGAGGCATAGAAATCCGCGAGGCGCATTTTCCTGGACGCGCGCCCATCGATACCTACGGCAACGGCGGTTTCCGTTTCGCCGACATGTCCCATCGCGGATCGATCCTTTGCCTTCCGTCCGGTATCTATGGCTGGGATATGGACATGTCGAAGCCGCTGTCGATCGAGAATTTTCAGAAGGTGCTCGACGAGGCAGCCGAGATCGAGGTCCTGCTGATCGGCACAGGGAACGATATGCGTCCGATCCCGGCTGATCTGAAGGCTGCCTTGAGGGCCGCCGGCATTTCATCCGATCCGATGAATACGGGTGCTGCGGTTCGCACCTTCAACATCATGCTCTTGGAATCCCGCGCCGTCGCCGCGGCGCTAATAGCGGTCTGACAATGGCCGATCAGCCTTTGACGAACCAGGACATCTGCCTGGCGACGCTGCGCGACAACGACCGCGACCGGTACCTGGCCTGCCTGCTGTCGCCGGAAAGCAAGCGGGACGCATTGGCCGCACTCTACGCTTTCAATGCCGAGCTTGCACGTATTCGCGATCTGGTGCACGAGCCCCTTCCGGGGGAGGTTCGCATGCAATACTGGCGCGACCTGCTGGAGGGGAGCGCGCATGGCTCCACCCAGGCAAATCCAATTGCCGCTGCCTTGCTATCGACAATCGAAGCCCACCGCCTGCCGCCGAAGACCCTCGTAAACATGATCGATGCTCGCATCTTCGATCTCTACGACGATCCGATGGAGACGCGCGTCTCGCTCGAAGGATATGCCGGCGAGACGGCGTCTACCCTCATTCAATTGGCTAGCCTGGTACTTGCGCCGGAGGAGGCTGCCAGATCCGCTGAGGCTGCTGGGCACGCAGGTGTTGCGCAGGCCATCGCCGGCCTCCTGCTTTTGATGCCGCTGCATCGTCACCGCGGACAGCTCTATATTCCGCTTGAAATCCTATCTGCGACGGGACTTGATCGCGATGCGTTTCTTGCCGGGGAGGACAAGTCGCGCATCTCTGCAGCGATCGAAGCTTTCGCCGGGCTCGGCCGCGACCATCTCGCCAGGGCGAGAAGTGTCGCGATATCATCGACCGTATTTCCGGCATTCCTGCCTGTCGCGCTGGCGGAGCCCGTGCTTGTCAACGCTCAGAAGACAGGCGCAGGATTGTTCGAGCGTCAGTTGCAGCGCTCGCCGCTGCGGCGCCAGGCGGGCATGCTGCTCGCGTTGATGCGCAAGAAAATCTGAATTTTGTTCAAACTCGCGCAAGGCTCGTGCCTTATAGAAGCGTCGTTGCAGCTTTGATCGGAGAGCGATGTGAGCATTATCGTCTGGTGCGTTATATTCGCGATCGTCATTTTCATCGCCTTCATTTCGACGCGCATGGCGGCGCAGAACAAGGAAGATGGCCTTCACGATACCGGACTCGCGATCATCGAGTTCAACCGGGCTTTTCCCACTGAAGCAATCCGCCAGTTGCAGGCCACCGCCAACGGACAGGCAGTGTTCGTACGCCTGCATGACAATAAGGCGGGCTTCATGCGCAACATGCAGAGACATTATTCATGCCACATCATCGAGCCGGGCAGGGTGCGTGTCCTGAGCTCGGAAACGGGCAGCGGCCTCAGCATCGAGTTCCTTGACGCTCCACATCAGAGCGGTACGTTCGAATTTGCCTCCTCCAAGGAGGCATCCGAGGTCTCTCTCTGGCTGCTCGGCAACTACGTGGCCGAGCCGGACAAAGCATTGGCGTCGCACAATTCCACAGCCGAAAACGGCAAGTAGCGAAGCCCCTGGCGAACCGGCATATCGTTTCGCCGCAGTCGTTCCGCATTCACGATCATCCTTATCGGCATAGCCTCTCGCGTGACGCATGGCTGCGGCCGTTTTGCCGTTGCTTGCCGCCCGAAATAGGCGCAAGATTTGCGCTCATCCGGCAATGTTTGAGTTTGTGTTCACAAACGCGATGGAGGTGCGTGATGCTTGCGATCAATGATACCGCTCCGGATTTCGAAGCCCAAACGACCGAAGGCAAGATCAGTTTTCACCAGTGGATCGGTAATTCCTGGGCGGTGCTGTTTTCGCATCCGAAGGACTTTACCCCCGTATGCACAACTGAACTCGGCTACATGGCGCGGATCAAACCTGAGTTCGACAGGCGCGGTGTGAAGATCATCGGCCTCTCGGTCGATCCGCTTGAACGCCATGCCAGCTGGATGAATGACATCGAGGAAACACAGGGCTACCGCCCCAACTACCCGATGATCGCCGACGTCGATTACACCGTGTCGAAGCGCTATAACATGCTGCCCGCTTTGGTATCCGGCGATCCGACGGAGCGCACGCCGGCCGACAACCAGACCGTCCGGAACGTTTTCGTCATCGGCCCCGACAAGAAGATCAAACTGGTTATGGTTTATCCCATGACCACCGGTCGCAACTTCGATGAGGTGCTGCGGGTTATCGATTCGCTCCAGCTGACCGCCAAGCACAAGGTTGCTACGCCGGTGAACTGGAAGAACGGTGAGGACGTGATCATCGCCGGTTCTGTCTCCGACGACGACGCAAAGAAGCAATATCCGCAAGGTTGGCGAGCGCCGAAGCCCTATATCAGGATCGTGCCGCAGCCGCACGGATAGTCCATTGCAAACTGTGCCGCCACGATGGAGGTAGGGATGATCTTCCGGCAACTGTTTGATCCGGTGTCGAGTACTTATTCCTATTTGCTGGCAAGCCGGAAGGGCGGCGAGGCGCTGATCATCGATCCGGTGCTGGAAAGGGTCGATCGCTACCTCCAACTCATCCATGAACTCGACCTGAAGCTGGTCAAGGCCGTGGACACGCATCTCCACGCCGATCACATCACGGGCCTTGGCGCTCTGCGCGACAAAACCCATTGCATCACAGTGATGGGGGAGCAGACAAAAGCCGATGTCGTTTCGATGCGGCTCTCCGATAACGACAAGCTGACCATCGAGGGGCTTTCCCTGGACGTGATCTATACGCCGGGCCATACGGACGATTCCTACAGTTTCGTGCTGCCCGACCGCGTATTCACTGGCGACACCCTGCTCATCCGCGGTACCGGCCGCACCGATTTTCAGAACGGTGACCCGAGAGCGCAGTTCGAGTCGATTTTCGGTCGGCTTCTGAAGCTTCCGGACTCAACACTGGTTTTCCCGGCGCACGACTACAAGGGGGATACGGTCTCCACCATCGGAGAGGAGAGGGCCTTTAACCCGCGCCTGCAGGTGACGTCTGCCGATGAATACGCCGACCTGATGAACAATCTGAAGCTCTCGAATCCGAAGATGATGGATGTCGCCGTACCCGCCAATATGAAGGTCGGGATGAACCAGGATAACGTCATGCGCCACGGCTGGGCGCTGACGGCGCAACAGGCGCTGAGTGTCGTCGGCCTCGGTGATGTCGCTTTGATCGATCTACGCGAGAACGCCGAGCGGCAGCGAAACGGTACGATTCCGGGCTCACTGCATGTCCCGTACCCGTCGCTCGAGGAAAGCATAGGTGCAGGCGGGATGCTGCATGAGCTGGCAAGTTCAACCCGCAAGAGGCTGCTTTTCTACTGCGCCTTCGGTGAGCGATCGGCAATGGCCGTGCAGGCGGCGCACGACGCCGGCCTTCCCCTGGCCTTTCACATTCAAGGCGGCATCGACGCCTGGAAGAAAGCGGCAGGACCGATCGCGCATTAGCGAGCAGCCAACATGAGGCGATGCAATGGTCGAGCGGCGATCAATTCTGACCTGTCCCATCTGTAGCCACCGATCGGTAGCGACGATGCCGGTTGACGCCTGCGTTTGGTTCTACGAATGCCGAGGCTGTGGTGCGACGCTCAAGCCGAAGGACGGTGATTGCTGCGTTTTCTGCTCATATGGGTCGGTTCCTTGCCCACCGGTTCAAGACCGGAACGCCCCGCCCTGTTGTCACGCGACTTGAAACACAGCCGCGTAGTGGTAGGGCGGGAGATCGACGATCCGCAGCATGTGAAAGCCAGCGGCTTCAACGACGGCGCGCACGGACTCGGGTGGCATACGCATCTCGGTGCGCGGTCCGCGCGGCTTGCCGAGGATCACCGTGTCTTCTCGCGGCACTGGATGCCAGTTGATGATGCAGAACACCCCGTTCGGTCTCAGAACTTCCCTTACGGAACGTGCAAGCCCGATCTGGTCAGGAACACCGTGGAAAGTATTGGCGATCAAGACAAAATCGACCGGTTCGAAAAGGCGCTCGGCCAAGGACGCGGCGTCCGCGCAAATCCACTGGCGAACAGACGCGCCTCTTCGTTCAACTTCGGCCTTCGCCAGATCGATCATGGCGGGATCGAGATCGAGCGCCGCCAGACGTCCGTCGACCAATGCTGCGAGCGGGCCGGTGAAATAGCCGTCGCCGCAGCAAAGGTCGAGAACGCTCATGCTCCGCCGGATGCCGACCTGTTGAAGGAGCCCTTCGGGATCAGGCCACAGCGCAGACCACCAATCCCGGTCCGGCATGGACGTACCTTGAAACAATGCTGCCATAGGCGTGCACCCTTCGACGACATTTCACTATAACATTTGCGATCATGCCGGTGGCCTCGGATCCACCGAGAGGGGGACCGAGAGCGCTGTGGCCTACGGCCTGATTACGCACTCTCCGCGAGATGAGCGTCGAGCCCCAGCCAGTTCGCGCAATCAGCAAGCGCGCGCCTGGCGATCAACTGTCGCTTCATGATCGTCTTGTCCTTGCCGCGGAAGCGCTTGACACCTTCGGGCTTGACGATCGAACCGGGCTCAAGTTCGGGAAAGAGGCCGAAGTTGATGTTCATCGGCTGGAAGGACCGCTTGCCAGGTTCCTCGTCGTTGACGATGTGGCCGCCAGTGATGTGGCCGAGCAGCGAGCCGAGCGCCGTCGTTACGGGCGGCAGCGATACGGCTTCTCCTTTGCGCTCGGCTGCAGCAAACCGGCCGGCCATCAGCCCAACGCTCGCACTTTCGACATAGCCTTCGCATCCGGTGATCTGCCCGGCAAAGCGCAGACCGGGGCGGGACTTGAGCGTGAGGGAAGGGTCGAGCAGTGTCGGCGAATTGATATAGGTATTGCGGTGAAGGCCGCCGAGGCGGGCGAATTCGGCGTTCTGAAGTCCCGGGATCATACGGAAGATCTCCGCCTGAGCGCCGTATTTCAGCTTCGTCTGGAAGCCGACCATGTTGTAGAGCGTGCCGAGCGCATTGTCCTGCCGCAACTGAACGACAGCGTAGGCCTTGACGGTCGGGTTATGCGCGTTGGTCAGGCCCATCGGTTTCATCGGGCCGTGACGCAGGGTCTCGCGGCCGCGTTCCGCCATTACCTCGATTGGAAGACAGCCATCGAAGTAGGGCGTTCCTTCCCATTCCTTGAAGCCGACCGTATCGCCGGCAATCAGAGCGTCCACGAAAGCGTTGTACTGCTCTTCGGTCATCGGGCAGTTGATGTAATCCTTGCCGGTGCCGCCGGGACCGACCTTATCGTAGCGCGATTGGTACCAGCAGGTATCCATGTCGATGCTGTCACGATGAACGATCGGGGCGATCGCATCGAAAAAGGCCAGCGCGTCCGCACCCGTCTCGGCCTGGATCGCGCTCGCAAGGGAAGGGGCAGTCAACGGGCCGGTGGCAACGATGGCGAGGTCCCATTCTTTCGGCGGCAGGCCGATCACTTCTTCACGAACGACCGTGATCAGCGGATGCTCGTGAATCGCCTTGGTCACGGCGTCGGAAAATCCGTCGCGGTCGACAGCCAGTGCGCCACCTGCCGGGACCTGGTGCTTGTCGGCGCACGCCATGATCAGAGATCCCGCCATGCGCATCTCGGCATGGATAACACCGACCGCGTTGCTGGTCGCGTCGTCGGACCGGAAGGAGTTGGAGCAGACGAGCTCGGCCAGGCCGTCAGTCTTGTGGGCGTCGGTGCCGCGCACGCCACGCATCTCGTGCAGGATGACAGGCACGCCGGCATTTGCGATCTGCCAGGCCGCCTCTGAGCCGGCGAGCCCGCCGCCAACCACGTAGATGGGAGAATGGGAAGAGGTCTTGTTCATGCGCGGCTGATTACCACGCTAGGGCGGCGCAGGAAACCGAAGAATTGGCGACTGGTCGATGCCGGCGCCGATGTTTTCAGATATCCAACTCCAGCCGAGCGCCAGTGTTGCTCGCTGCCGGCACGGTGCAGCAGATCAACGCTTCGTCATCGGCGGTGTCGGCGCTCGGCTCCTTCGTATAGGCGACAGCGCCGGAAAGAATTTTCGTCCTGCAACTTCCGCAATTGCCGAGACGACAGCTGAACTCGGGCGCCAAGCCACGCGCTTCGGCAAGCTCCAACAGCGTGCCCGATCCCGGCTCCCAGCGCGCTTTCCTACCTGAGCGCATGAAATAGACGGGCTGCGGGTCCTCAGCGGCGCGCGCTGGCGATCGCTTGGCCTCGTCTCGCGATCGCTGGAGAGACGCGGGTCCAAACGCTTCGGCATGGATACGGCCGTCGGCAATATTCAATCCGCGCAAGCCGTCATAGACAGACTGCATGAAGCCGGTTGGACCGCACAGATAGAAGTCATAGTCGTTGAACGGCAACACCCTGTTCAGCAGGATCATGTCGACACGTCCTTGCTGTTCGTAGCCTTCGCCAGCAACTGTATCGGACGTGTCGCTGAGCAACCGGACCAGCTTGACGACACCGCCGGACGCTTCGGCCAGTGCCTGCAATTCGGTATCGAATGCGCGTTCGGACTTATTACGTGCGGAATAGATCAGCCAGGTTGGTCGGATCCGTCTGGTGCGCAGTCCCTCGTAGACGACATGCCGCAGCATGGCGAGCAGCGGGGTGATACCGATGCCGGCCGCCAGTAAAACGGCAGGACGTGTCTCCGCGGCATCGATCGTGAACGCACCGGCCGGCGCGCGGACCTCGATGATGTCTCCTTGTCGGATGGCATCATGAAGATGCGTGGAGACAAGCCCCTCGCGCTTGACGCTGATGCGATACGTGCCGTCGGAGGGCGCCGAGGAGATCGTATAGGTGCGAACCGCTGGCACATCCGTTCCCTCGATCTTGATGCGGATCGGCAGGTGTTGGCCGGAGACATGCGGAATGATCCCGCCTTGGTCTGTTGGTTCGAGATAGAAAGAGCGCACGCTGGCATTCTCCTGGACGATGCGGGTGACGCGAAAGGGCCGCCAGCTTTTGGCGAGTGCTACCGCACGAAGCCGCGCGGCGGCTTCGTCCCAGCTGCCGGTCATCAGGGAGTTGGGAGATGAGCCATCCGCAGGCGACCGCCAGCGAAGCGGCAACGCTTCTTGCCTGTAGACGATTTGCCTCGGGCGAAAGCGCCACAGCCGCTCCGCGCCCTGGAAAGCTGCTATCTCAGGTGATTCCAGAATAACCTGCGCGTCGCCCGATAATTGCAGCAGATCGCCGCTTTCGAAATCCGCGAAGACCAGCCCCGCCCGTGGGTTGGAGAGGATGTTGCCGAGCGTGTTGAAAAAGAGATTGCCGGCAAAGTCCGGGATCGTCACAACGCCGTCCTCGCCGATCCGCACGAAACCCGGCCTGCCGCCGCGATGCGAAACATCGATTTGGCGCCCTTCACTGTCGCGGTCGACATACGAGGCAACGAAAAATGTATCCGCCTTGGCAATCATTTCGGCGGGACGACCGTCAAGGCTGCCGAAACTGACGGGGTCGTATCCGGAAGGTTGCATCGGATCGCGCGCGAACTCGAAATCGCGCAGCTGGATATATTGCGGGCAGTTGCCATAGGATTGCCCCACGCGCACATCGAAGCCGTCCTGCCCAGTTCTATGGACAGTGCCGTTCAGCCGGTTGCGACGGCGCGTATGGAGTTCGATGCCGAGCATGGCGATGGCCTCGCCGTCGTCCATTCCAGCGTCGGCCGGATCAAGGTGCTCCCGCGGAAGGCGGACACTCAGCGTGTGAATATCAGGGCTCTGAAGGAAGCCCGGCTGATTGGCACGCACCGTTGCCCATGCATTGCCGTGCGCATCTACCGTTCCCAGGACGATAAAAGGCAGCTGCGGATAGAACTGGCGGTGCTGATCGATCAAGTGATCTCGCAGAACGCGCCGGCCCACCTCGTTCATTCGCTTGGCGACGCCGGCCTTTTCCTGCAGTGCGATCTCTCCGGCATGCCAGGGAGAGGACGTGGTGCTCTGTGCATCGGTAGACATAACTGCCTCCTTGACGGCTCATGGTCGGCCGCAGCGCGATGAAACGCCTCAAGCCGCCTCGACAGTACCGACTGGCGATTTCTGGAATGGTTGAAAGCCGGGGAGGGCTTCGATCCGCTCAAGCCATGCCGTTACGTTGCGGTAGGCAGACCGATCGACGTTTCCTTCCGGCGCGCGGGCGATGTAGCTGTAAAGGGCGACATCGGCGATGGTCGGCCTGCTCGCGGCGATCCAATCGCGATCGACCAGGTGGTCATCGATCAGTTGAAGGATTCGATGCGCTCTTGCGATGACCTCTTCGGTGTCGAACTTCGCTCCGAACAACGTCACAAGCCTCGCCGCACACGGGCCATAGGCGATCTCGCCGGCAGCGACTGACAGCCAGCGCTGGACCGCCGCTGCAGCTGCCGGCTCCTCGGGGAGCCATCCTTCGGGTGCGTACTTCTTGGCGAGGTAGACGAGGATGGCGTTGGAGTCGCTGATGATAACATCGCCATCTTCGAGCACCGGCAACTGTCCGAAGGGATTGAGCGCAAGGAAGCTGGCGCTTTTGTGCTCTCTGGCAGCAAGGTCGACCTCCAAGACATCGGCGTCGATGCCGATCAGCGACAGAAAAAGGTGCGCGCGATGGGAATGGCCCGAGAGAGGATGTGAGTAAAGCTTCATCGGTCTGGTCTCCGTGTTGAGGTAACCAGACAATAATTGTTTCCAATTGCGTGCTGAATTGCGATAAGTTGAAAGAGACTGTTTCATTTCGCGGAATATTGCGGGCGAGCATATGGATCGGCTTCAATGCATGAGGATTTTGGTCAAGGTTGCCGAGACGGCGAGCTTTGCACAGGCTGCGCGTCAGCTTCACATGAGTCCACCGGCAGTCACACGCGCGATCGCCTTTCTGGAGGAAGCCACAGGGGCGCGGCTCTTCCTCCGCTCCACGCGCTCCGTAAAGCTGACGCCGTCGGGCAGCCGGTATGCCGAAGACTGCAGAAGGATACTCAGCGATATCGACGAGGCGGAAGCATCGGCTGGTGGATCTCATTCAACGGCGTCGGGAATCCTGACCATCACAGCACCGGTTCTGTTCGGTCAGATCTATATCGTCCCTGTTATGACGGAGTTTCTCAGCATGCAGCCAGCCGTCACCGGGCGCGTCCTCCTCTTCGATCGGATGGTCAATCTTGTGGAGGAGGGCATCGACGTGGCCATCCGCATCGGCCACCTGCCGGATTCGGATCAGCAGGCGATAAAGGTCGGGAGCGTGCGCCGCGTCGTCTGCGGAGCGCCGGCCTACTTCGAGCGTCACGGCGAACCGGCAACGCCAGCCGACCTCACCCGGCACGTAACTATTGTGAATACGGGGTCATCGGCGCCGTTGGACTGGCACTTCGCGCCCAACCATACGCCCGTCAAGCTTCATCCGCGCATGTACTGCAACACTGTCGATGCATCGATCGCAGCGGCGGTGACTGGATGGGGCCTGTCACGGACCCTGTCCTATCAGGTAACGGAGCATCTTGCCGCCGGTCGGCTGAGAACAGTGCTCGAGGATTATGAGGAAGAGCCACTGCCAATCCACGTCGTTCATGTAGAGGGAAGGCATGTCTCGGCCAAGACGCGCGCGTTCGTTGATTTCGCAGTTCAGAAGATAAAGTCCATCGGACTCTGAATGCCGGGATCAGCAAGATGCCGCATTGGGCGCATCCGCGAAGCTCAAGCCATTGTTCTGGCCGACGCTTCGTAGCGTTTTGACAGGAAACTTATTCGATCGAGGTTGTTCAGGATGTCGACCATGTCGCATGCTTCGCGCCACGTCATCCGGGCCATCCGAACGCCGTTCAATTCGGCCGGCTGTTGTGTCGTGGCATCGACAACGGTCCACAAACCATCCTCCATGCGAAGATTATATCGGCACATCGCGCATGTCTCCGTTAGGCAGCGGCCGGATAGTTTCACAATGATTAATATTAGTCCACCCTAAAGAATGGCCGAGATCGCGGTGTCAACAGGGCAGTGCAGTTTGGATTGTGTCGCCATTCGCGCGCTCGCACCGCCGCAGCTATTTCGTTCCTGGGGATTTGGTTCGCGATCGTATCACGTTAGCGGCGCCCATCGCAGCGAAGGGCTCGGAATCAAAAACGGCGCCAAAGGCGCCGTCTTGGAAGCTTCATGCTCGCCGCTATTAGCGGAACGAGCGGGAAGCGATGGTGCGAATGTCGTAGCGGCTAACGCCAATGTCGGCGAGCGTCTGATTGGAAAGGCTGCCAAGTTCGCTGAGCGTACGGCGGTAGCTAATCCAGCTTTTTGCAATGCGGATCGGGTTCATGTTCGTCTTCCTCAGAATGATCGTCGAGAGCAGCGCCATCGCCGTCTCATCGTTGATATCCATATAGGCGTTCCCAGTCATATTGTGCAGTGCAAAGAAAAGGCATCTGCTATGCAATTGTGCATGCGATGCTCATTACAAATGCAGTGATTACTTTCTGGGCGCTGCCATGAGCGAGGTGGAGTCGGCCGCAACTATTGCGGAAGCTGGTAGCCAGACAAAAGAAAACGCCCGTTGCCAGGGGCAGCGGGCGTTTTTGTCAAGGCGATCTGCTTGGGAGGACAGCGGATCGCTTGTATTAGCGGGCAGAAGCCTCGCGAGCAACGCGATTGATGTCAGAACGGTCGATGCCGAGATCGTGCAATTCGCGGTTGGTCATGCGGCCGAGTTCGGTAACGGTCTGACGGTACTTGCGCCAGTTGTTGAAAGAGCGTGCAAAGTTCATTTTAATCCCCTTTCCTAGGGCTTGCGATCTGCCAGCTGCCGCCGATCGGCGCTGACCTCTATCTGATGACCAGAATATATGTTGCACTGCGAAGTCGTGCCAGAGACAAGATTTCAGACCACCTATGCACCGGATGCAGATCTCACACCGTTATTCACGCGATCCGGCCGATACTTGGTCAATCGTTAGGCAGAATGGCTTGCAGCCGATCAGCTGTCGCCTGCCTTTTCGCCTGCCGGGACCAATAAACGCCGGTCGGCATATGCGGTTAGGGAGCTCAAATCGGACTCCCGCAGGTTTGCGGCCGTCCGTCACTGGCTGCGAGTCGTTGCTGCATCAATGAGCTTGCCGCCAGGCCGGTTGTCGGGGTGCGCGGGAGAGACATGTGCGGGAGAGACATCGGCGCTGCCCTGGAGGCACTGGAAAACCGGGCTTGTGATATTGTCTGCTATAGAAAACCAAACGCCCACCGGGGGAGGATCCGGTGGGCGTCATTAGGGCGACTGACAACTGGGAGGAGGAGTGTTGTCAGTCCATCGGAGGGCGCTGGGAGGAGGAGTGCGCTGCTCCGAATTTCGTCACGAAGATCATCTTCGAAGGCTTCCGGAGGACCGGGGCCGGGACGCCATTCCCTGCCTTGTGAAAAGTAATATAAATCGTCCCGCGTTAATTTTGCAGTGCAATATACTCACGCTTCCCATGCGCCAGACGCATGGCTTGCGAGAATGGGATGTATATTAGCGATTTGACGTTATCGATCGGCTAACACGCACCCCGAATTCACCCAATGAGGAATTCGTATGGGAATATTTCCCTCATGCTCAATCAACGGCTATAAAGCAAAAAAGGAGCGCGTTATCGCGCGTTTGGCGGAGTAGGGCATGTATCGCGGTCGATTGGAGCGAGATCTTTCGGTCTGGGTGGAAAAGGGGCTGCTGCCGGAAGCGACTGCGGGAGCGCTGCTGAAGGAATATGATGCCCGCCCGGCGAGCTTCAGCCTTGGCAAGGTGCTTATGATACTTGCGGCAATCCTGCTCGGGGCCGCGATCCTGCTGGTTGTCGCTTCGAATTGGGAGGCCATTCCGCGCTTTGTGCGGCTCGCCGTCATTCTTGCAATCATCTGGGCCGTGCATCTCGGCGCGGCGGTTATGCTGAGGCGCGGCGCAACGGGGGCGGCGGGCGGACTGCTGGTGATTGGAACCTTGTCCTTCGGCGGCGCGATTTCGCTAGTCGGGCAGATGTACCATCTGTCGGGGGACGAACTGACGGTGATGTATCTCTGGTTTGCCATGGCGGTGGTTTCGGCGGTCCTGTTCCGCTCCGGCGTTGTCGCTGCGGTGGCGGGCTTTCTGTCCTGGGGCAGCTTTGCCGCCTATCTTGATACCTACGATACGCGTTGGGTGGGTCTCGATCCTTGGGTTGTGCCGCTCATGGCGGCGGTGGTCGTTGGTCTCGTGCGCTTCACCGGCGCAGACCGCGTGCGTCATCTGGCGTATCTGCTACTCGTCGGCTGGCTTACTTGGCTCTATGCGGTGAACGAGAATTTCTGGCTCGCGCTCGTCTATGCCATCGCTGGCATGCTGGCCTTCGTGCTTGTTAGTCTGCCGCTGCCGCGCCTTTCCACGCTCATCAGAACAGCCGGTTCGGCACCTGCCTTCTACACCTTCCTCGTCGCCGTGATTGGGCTGTTCTTCCTGCATGTTGAACTCGAGCATGGCTGGCAGTTCGTAACATTGGCGCTCGTGACGCTGGGGGCCGCGGTCCTTGCGATTGCGCTCCAAGGCCGGAACAATGGCGCGGTGCGCTATCTGGGCTACACGGTGTTTGCGGTTGAGCTGCTCTACCTTGCATCGGTGACCGTCGGATCGATTCTTGGCACATCCAGCCTCTTCTTGTTCTCGGGGCTTTTCGTTGCTGCCGTTGCATGGATCGTCATTCGTCTCGAGCGGCGATTTGCCATCAGAACCCCGGAGGCAAGCCTATGAGCATTTTTTCGATGCAAGGCTCAGGGCGCCGCTCATTTGTCGCTGCGATCATCGTTGCTGCCCTCCAGACCGCCGTTCTTGGCTATGTGATAGAGAGCCGCGCATCGATCCTGCGAAGCGGCGCCGACGCTCTTCTAAAAACTGCCCCCGTTGATCCGCGCGATTTTCTCCGGGGTGACTATGTGGTGCTGAACTACGAGATATCTTCGGTCCCGGTCGCGTCGATCATTGGTGGTGTGCCGCAGGATCAGGGCAAGAGGAGCCTTTGGGTGCGGTTGAAGCCCGGTGATGGCGGATTCTGGGGCATTGTCGAATCATCGTTCGAACATCTGCCGCAGCAGCCGGGCACCGTGGTTCTGCACAGTAGACCCTTCTATAGTTATGGTCCCAATTCCGCCGACCATATCCGCGTCGAATACGGCATCGAACGCTACTACGTTCCTGAAGGGCAGGGGACGGCGCTGGAGAAGGCTCGCCAAGGCGGCGACGTCTCCATCGCCATTCGCGTCGCTTCGGATGGGACGCCGCAGATACGCAGCCTCCTCGTCGACGGTAAGCCCGCTTACGACGAGCCTCTTTATTGAGTTGAGGCCAAATGGGTGTGGAAGCCTGCGAGTGCGGGCAAAATCACTGTCATTTGCCCTTCATTTTTCCTTTGCCTCTACCAAATCGGGTGATATAGAGACGCCGCGCTCCGGAAGGCCTCATGTGCAGGCATATGCATGCGGTTTTTGAGAACGCGGGTATGGTGAAATTGGTAGACACGCCAGATTTAGGTTCTGGTGCCGCAAGGCGTGGGAGTTCAAGTCTCTCTACCCGCACCAAAGCTGGCTTGCAGGCGGGGGACCGGCAACAGGTGTCCCTCGATTACCCGGCAGCAAAGCGCCGTTCCGCCTCGGGTGGAATGAATAAGAATTGAGAACAAGCCACGCCCGGCAATTTTCCGGCGTCGTGCTCATCGAAACGAACGGCGTCTGGGCACGGCCGCCACGAAATGAAGGTAGGAAGACATGCAGGTTATCGAAACGCTCGCTGAAGGGCTGAAGCGCGAAATCAAGGTCGTAATCCCGGCCAAGGACATGGAAGTCAAGATGAATGAGCGTCTTGCCGACGTGAAGGACAAGGTCCGCATCAACGGCTTCCGTCCGGGCAAGGTTCCGGCCGCTCACCTCAAGAAGGTTTACGGCAAGTCCATCATGGCCGACCTCGTCAATGAGATCGTCCGCGAGCAGCCGACCGCCATCCTTGCAGAGCGCGGCGAAAAGTCCGCGACGCAGCCGGAAATCGCAATGACGGAAGACAAGGACGAGGCAGACCAGATCCTTGCCGCTCAGAAGGACTTCGAGTTCACGCTTTCCTACGAAGTTCTGCCGCCGATCGAGCTGAAGTCCAACAAGGGCATCAAGATCACGCGCGAAGTCGTCGACATTTCCGAAGAGGAAGTCAACGAACAGGTTCTGAAGGTCGCTGAAAGCGCCCGTTCCTACGAAACCAAGAAGGGCAAGGCTGCCAACGGCGACCGCATCACGATGGACTACGTCGGCAAGGTCGACGGCGTTGCCTTCGATGGCGGTACCGACCAGGGCGCAGAACTCGTTCTCGGCTCCGGCCGCTTCATTCCTGGCTTTGAAGACCAGTTGGTCGGCGCCAAGGCTGGTGATGAAAAGACCATCACCGTCACGTTCCCCGCCGACTACCCGGCCAAGAACCTGGCCGGCCAGGAAGCCACCTTCGACGTCACCGTCAAGGACGTTGCTGCTCCGGCCGATGTTGAGATCAACGACGAGCTGGCAAAGAAGCTCGGCCTCGAATCGGCTGATCGCCTGAAGGAAATCGTCCGCGGCCAGATCGAGTCGCAGTACGGCTCGATGACCCGTCAGAAGGTCAAGCGCCAGATCCTCGATCAGCTCGACGAAATGTACAAGTTCGAGACCCCGGCTTCGCTCGTCGACGCCGAGTACAATGGCATCTGGAACCAGGTCGCCAACGACCTCGCCCAGTCCGGCAAGACCTTCGAAGACGAAGACACGACGGAAGAGCAGGCTCGCGAAGAGTACAAGAAGCTTGCTGAGCGTCGCGTTCGCCTTGGCCTCGTTCTCTCGGAAATCGGCGAAAAGGCCGGTGTTGAGGTGAGCGAAGACGAAATGCAGCGCGCTATCTACGAGCAGCTGCGTCAGTATCCGGGCCAGGAAAAGCAGATCCTTGACTTCTTCCGCAGCCAGCCGGGTGCAGCCGCCTCGATCCGGGCTCCGATCTTCGAAGAAAAGGTCATCGACCATCTGCTGACCGAGATCGACGTTACGGATAAGAAGGTGACCAAGGAAGAGCTGCTCGCCGACGAAGAAGGCGAAGGTTCCGAGAAGGAAACCAAGAAGTCCGCTCCGAAGAAGAAGGCTGCCGCGAAGGCAGAAGCCGCTGAAGGCGAAGAAGCCGCTGCTCCGAAGAAGAAGGCTGCTCCGAAGAAGAAGGCTTCCGAGGACAGCGCCGAGTAATCTTCGGCCAGTTCGATTTACAGAAAGCCCCGCGCCTTGTGCGGGGCTTTTTTGTTTCTAGGGCCGTGGTCACCGTTGCGAACGGGCAGCAACGCCGATTGCGCACCACCAGTTGAATCTTAGATTGACCTGATGCAATCTGGGCGGTGCCTGTCGGGGAGGGTTTGCGATGACATCAGCCTCTGAGTTGAAAGGAATCGTAAGGCAGATTTTCAAGGCGAGGGCTGAGGGCGACCTTGAGCGGCTCATGTCATTTCTCGGTGACAGCTGCGTCTTCCGCATCGCCGGGAGCCGCCACTTGGCGCCGCTTACCGACCCGGTTGTTGGCAGCGCGGCGCTTCGCGCGACGATGCGGCACTTCATCGATACCTGGGAGATGAAAGCCCTTGAGATTGTCGACATTCATGTTGAGGGCGACGTGGCACTTGTGCATCGCAGCGGCCAGATGCGTCACGGCACAACGCACTTCGACACAGAGGTCATGGACAAGATGACCTTCGACAACGGCAAGGTGATTGAATGCGTGGAGTTCATCGACACGCTTCAAGCCGCATCACTATTAAACATCGCGACGATCTCGGCGGCCCAGAGATAGCTGCCGATTATCCTATCAAACGCCGTGCTTCTGGTCAGACGGCGGGCCGAACCTTGTGTGCGTGGGTCAGTTCCGCAACCTTGTGGATGTGAGAGACCGCGGCTAGTCCCCCCGCTGTCTTGGTGAAGAGTTCGAGCGTTTCATCCTCGTGGTCACCGACCGGTGTCAGCGCCTGATCCATGTAGTTCTTCGTTTTCTTGTCGCGTGCGATGAAGAAGGCGCTGGTTGCGAGGCTGGCAATGGTGGCGCCCAATGAAAGGTGTTTGCTGATGGTTTCCCAGATGAAACGCGGCCAGAACGTCACGGCGCTTTCCTTGGGAAGATCCGGGCGGCGTTCGGAGGGGTGCTTAAGCCTCAACAGGCCGCTCTGGAGTGGATGAACGTTCTCCAGCGGCACCGTCGTCGCGAACGACACGAGCATCTTGACGAGGCTGGCGAGCGGCACGCCCGTCGCAACCGCCCGGCGCAGCAGCGTCTTCATATGGGCTGGCGAATAGTAGAGCGACCATGCCTCCTGATAGATGCTTTCCCATTCCTGCTTGCTCATCTTCGGATGCGCGGTGCAGACATGCTCGACGTCGTAGATGTTGAGATCGGCGTCCATCTCGACGCCTTTCTTCCACAATGTCTGGTGATCTTCCGAGCCTGGAAGTGGCGTCAGCACGAAGAACTCGATGACGTCCAAAGGCAATTCGTGCTGGATGATGGCGATGTCGCGCCGGATCGTCTCTGGCGTGTCCGCAGGAAAGCCGAGAATGTAGCCGGCAAGCGTCATGATGCCTTGGGCTTTCCAGGCAAGCAGCATCTTCCGGTATTCGGTGATCTTGTTCTGGTTCTTTTTGGCCGCCGTCAGATTGTCGGGGTTTACATTCTCAAGCCCGATGAAGACGCGTGTGACGCCGGCGCGCTTTGATTTTTCGATGAAGTTCGGGATCTTGTGGCAGAGCGTATCGACCTGGATCATTAATCCAAGTGGAATTCCGTCCTTTTCCCTGAGTTCGATCAATCGATCGAAAATCGCCTCCCAATCCCTGTTGCGAGCGAAGTTGTCGTCGGTGATGAAGAACTTATGGATGCCTTGCGCCCAGTTCATCCGCACCAGTTTTTCGACATCATCGGCCGATCGGAATCGCGACTTGCGCCCCTGGACGTTGATGATGGTGCAGAAGGAGCATTGATAAGGGCAGCCGCGGCCAGCGTCGAAGCTCGTGCTGAGGCCAAGCGTCTGGGCCACATTGGCTTTCGGCAGGAACGGGACCGCCGCACCTTCGATGCTCGGCAGGTCGTTCATGAAATTGTAGAGTGGCTCAAGCTTGCCGCTGGCGGCATCCTGCAGGACGCGGTCCAACCGGCCTTCGGCCTCGCCGGCAAACATCGAGATACCCATCTCACGACATGCTTCGAGGCCAACCGCCTTGCCGTCGAGCATGGCGAGGCACCCTGACACGTGAAAGCCGCCCATCGAAACCGGAACACCAGCCTTGCGGAAGGGGCGCGCGATATCCAGTGCCCGCGGATACTGGTTCGACTGAACGCCAACCAAGGCGACCATCCCGAAATTGTCATGCTGCGCAAGTTGTTTGAGCAGGGCCGGGATGTTGACCCGCGTGTTCGTCTCGTCGATGACGGTGATCTCGATCCCGACCTCTGGGCCCAATACCTTGCGTTCTGCGCAGTCGGAGGCGATTCCATAGATTGCGGCCAAGGAATTGGACGGGATCATTGCCCGCCACCAGCGGATCACATAGCCGTCATCGTCGTAGTGCGACGGCTTGATGAGGATGAGCTGGAAATTCCGTTCGGCGGTCTTCGACAGATCTTGCACGGTCACTCGCTGGTAAGAGGAATCCCCGAAAATGGACGCTACCAGACACGGCGGATTATACAAGCGAAGGTTTTACCGGTGCTATTCGACACAAATAAGTCAGATCGAACGGATTTTGGTCGGATATCAGCTTTTTGTTTTCGTTTAGTAAATTGTCAAAGCGTGCGGCCTGGCTAGGGGATCAAAGCTCCGACTTGATGTCGCCCATCCGGTTCCACGCATCAAGGCCGGCGATCTTGTAGGCCTCGGCGAGTGTCGGATAGTTGAACGTGTTTTCGACGAAGTACTCGACCGTTCCCTTGAGGTTCAGCACGGCCTGGCCGATGTGGACCAGTTCTGTCGCCCCTTCACCGACGATATGAACGCCAAGCAGCCGGCGCGTCTTCAGCGAAAAGATGAGCTTAAGAAGCCCGGTGTCGAGGCCCATGATGTGTCCGCGCGAGGTCTCGCGGAAACGCGCGATGCCGCACTCATAGGGAATGCCGCGCTCCTTCATTTCCTCCTCGGTCAGGCCGCAGGTGGAAATCTCCGGCACGGCATAGATACCGTAGGGAAAGTACTTCGGTGGCTCTTTGGCGACCGCACCGATGGCAACACGCGCTGCAATGCGGCCCTGTTCCATCGAGGTGGACGCGAGGCTCGGAAAGCCGACTACGTCGCCTGCGGCATAGATATTGGGCACGGAGGTCTGGAAGGTTTCCGGATTGACCTTGAGGCGGCCGCGGCTATCGGCTTCGAGCCCCGCTGCTTCCAGATTGAGGGTGTCGGTCGCGCCCATACGTCCGGCGGCGAACAGAACCATGTCGGTCACCAGGTGGCGGCCATTGTCGAGCTTCAGCTCAACCTTACCGTTGTCCAGGCGCGTCACGTTGTCGGCTTTGGTACCGAGCAAGATCTTCATGTTGCGATCGCGCAGCTGATAGGTGAAGTCTTCGACGATTTCCCTGTCGATGAAATCGAGCATCGTCGGTTTCGGATCGACGACGGTCACTGCGGTATCAAGCGCACTGAAGATCGTCGCATACTCGATACCAATGACGCCCGCGCCGATCACAGCCATTGAGCGCGGGAGCTCCGCGATGTCGAGCAGTTCGTCACTGTCGAGCACCGTCTTGTTGTCGAATGGGATGTAGTCAGGGCGGAAGGGCTTCGTGCCGACGGCAAGCAGAATGCTGGCCCCTGTGACCTTGAGGACTTCGCCGTCGTCCTTGACGACTTCGAGCGTCGACGGGTCGACAAAGCTTGCCTTGCCTCTGATGTGCTGTACCCGGTTTCGGGCGAACTGGTGCTCCAGCACCTCGACTTCGTGGTCAAGGGTGATCAGCAGGCGGCGCCGAAGGTCATCGGCGCTGATCTCTTCCTTCACGCGATAGGATCGGCCGTAGAAGCCGCGCTCGCGCCAGCCGGAGAGATTGAGCGCCGTTTCGCGCAGTGTCTTCGAGGGGATGGTGCCGGTATGCACCGAAACACCGCCAACGCGCTTGCCTTGTTCGATGACCAGAACCTTCTTGCCAAGCTTGGCGGCCTGGATTGCGCCGCGGCGGCCTGCCGGGCCGCTACCCACAACAACGAGATCGTACTGGAACATTGAGCTGGCCCCGATTGGAAAGCTGGAATCATTTTTGCGACGCAATATGTCGCGCGTCCACCGGTAGCAGGTCAATGTTGCCGAATATTTTATGAGCGAATATCAGGACTCATGGAAGCCAAGTAGGGGTTCCAGCTTCTCGAAGGTGCGGTCCATGGCAAAGGCGCGGCTGATCGACAGCGCGATGTGGCCGTAAAAAATGGACATCTGCCCTTCTGCCACCTTCTCGTTCGTCTTGCTGACAGCGGCCAGATAGAGGGCCGATGCGAGCCCGGTGCGGTCGGCACCAGAGAGGCAATGGATCAGCAGCGGCTTCGGAGCGTCCTTCATGACTTGGATCAATTCCTTCGCTCGCTCCGGAGAAAGTTCCTTGTAAGCCGACATCGGGAAATCGATGTGCTCGATACCAAGTATCTTCGCTTGTTCGACTTCGGCGTTCCATGCTCGGCTGTTGGTCCCGCCGCGCAGATTGATGATCGTCCTTATCCCGTAACGCTTCGAGAAGTCGGTAATAGCTTGCGGGGATGGTTGCGACGAACGGTAGACTTCGCCGGCGACGACGGTGTGGAAGTTGTTCGTGGCTTTCAAATAGAGAGCATAGCTGCCAACGATGAGAAAGAGCAGGGCAATAAAGGACAGCGCTGCTTTCCTGGAGCGAGGAAATTGGCGAGAAGCGATCGTCGTCGTCATGAAGGTCTCGAAGCAGGATGGTTGTAGCTTTGTCGCTTTGCCACCCAAACCTGACGGACACCTGAAGCGGATTCGGCTCCTATGTCAGACGCAGCCCCTTGAGGCTCGCGTGACCGTCCTTGCCGATGCTGATGTGATCATGAACGGTGATGCCGAGCGGCTTTGCCGTATCGACGATCATCTTCGTCATGTCGATATCGGGGCGATGGCGTCGGATCGCCTGAGGGATGGTTGTGGATCAATATCGAGGAAGAAAAAGGCCTTGTTTTTCAGTGTAGTATCCATGTCAGCGGACGAGCTTGGGGGTGTCTGAAATACATGACGTTCTTTGACCATCCCGCCATATTCCGTCTGATCCTTCCCGCTTCCGGAAATGCGTGTTTTACGGCACGACCGCCTACTCGACGGGGCGATGAAGGGCGTGGCATTCCGGGCCTATGCCGAGCAGTCCTCGTTCCGACCCTCAGGTCAGGCGATATAGTCGTCATGGACATTGAAGGCGGATAAACAAACATGGATAGGACCCATGTTTGTCCGCCGGAAACCCGCTCAGCAAGCAGACGGCGTTCGGCAAGCCATTGAAGCCGCAGGCTGCAAGGGAGGTCTCTGCCTTGGACGCCATAGTGGCCGGTGGCCGCTGGCGGCAGTCGCATCCGCCAGATTAAGATCGGCACCGTCTATCCCGCCACCATGGGCATGCTGCCGACGTTCCTGTCGAAGATCGCCCGCAAGTTCCCCGACGTGAAGATCCACATCGCCGCGGGCAACACCGGCGACATCATCCCTGGAGAGCGGCCAGATCAATCTCGGCTTTATCCGGCCGGTGGAAAACATCGGCGCCTTGCGCTTCTTCTTGATTGCCCATGAACGCTACTATCTGGCGGTTGGCCATTGCAATCCGCTGGCAGAGCGCGACGAGATCAGCATCGACGATCTCAGCGATCAGAAGATCATCGCCTTTTCCCGGCAGAACCTGTCGTTTACCGAACGCTGCTTCAATGAGAAGTTCGAGGCATACGATCTGACGAAGAACATCGCCTATACCTGTGACGACACCTATTCGTTGGTGTCGCTCGTTTCGGCCGGGCTTGGCATCGGCTTTGTCCCGGAATGGACGCTGGAGCTTGCGAACCGCGCCTTTGAGCTGAAGAAGGTGAAGGGGGTCAACTTTAGGATCGGGCTGGGGGTTGCCTGGAACCGGGAGGACCCAACCGCCTCGCGCGACGACATTGTCGATATCGCCCGGTCGTTGGCGAGGGCAGGGCGGTGAGGGCCGCCGTGTTCGGCTAACCCTCACTGTTCCACCGCCCGTCGCCCGTGCCTCGCGTCCTGCCCGGGTTTGAGGTCCTGCCGGGCCCGCGCTGCCCCGCAATGGGTTTGCCGTCCTCCACTTTTGTTGCGGCCCTATCGGGTGCGGTCCAGCGCTTGCAGCCCGGCTTGCGGACCGCCGTAGCAGGTCGCGATGGTCGCGACCTCTTAAAAGCCCTGCTGGATGACGTCGGCGAAGTCGTGCTTGAAGATCTCCCGCGGTAACGCGCTTCGGCATTGGCTTGAGGACGAGGACGAGCCCGCCGGTTCCGCGCCTTCGCCATCGGCAAGGTTCTCCTGCTTCGCAACTGGGATCGAAAGGGGGAGAGGCCGGAGTGGTGTCCGGGGACTGGAAGCCGTGCGCTACCCCTTAAACAGCCCCCAGCATCCCAGAAGCGTCATCAAGCGCTCATCGGTTCAAGGGCGGAAGGCCGGGTCGGTCGAGACCACCGGGGGAAAGTGTGAATATCTCGCAGCCATCGGAAGTGACGCCGACCGTATGTTCGTATTGCGCTGAAAGCGAGCGGTCGCGCGTAACGGCAGTCCAGCCGTCCGCCAGCACTTTTACATGCGGCCGACCAAGGTTGATCATCGGCTCAATGGTGAAGATCATGCCTTCGCGTAGTTCCGGCCCTTCGCTCGCGCGACCATAGTGCAGGATATTCGGGGAGTCGTGGAACAGCGCACCGACGCCATGACCGCAGAAGTCGCGCACAACCGAACAGCGCTCGGCTTCGGCATAGGTCTGAATGGCTTCTCCGATCGCGCCTGTGCGGGCACCTGGCCGAACAGCTGATATGCCACGCAGAAGGGATTCGTAGGTCACCTCAAGCAGCCGCTCCGCTGCGCGCTTGATCGTGCCGACCGGATACATGCGGCTTGAATCGCCGTGCCAGCCATCGACCACGTAGGTCACGTCGATGTTGACGATATCTCCCTCGCGCAACGGCTTTGCATCCGGAATACCATGGCAGACGACATGGTTGATCGAGGTACAGGTCGATTTCGTGTATCCGCGATAGTTGAGGGTCGCCGGAATCGCGCCGTTGTCCATGCCGAACTCGAAAACGAAGCGATCGATTGCATCGGTCGGCAGGCCCGGCCTCACGACAGCGGCGAGCTCGTCGAGGCAACGTGCGGTCAGCTGGCAAGCCTTCCGCATTCCCTCGAAAGCTTCAGGACCGTAGAGCCTGATTGCGCCCGTGTTCTTCGATGGCGCGGACGAGGCTTCGATATAGTTCACCATTGCAGGCCCTTAGGATTGTCATTCTGGTACATAATGCAGCTATGCCGGGTTCGTCCATCGCGATCAATGGGTGGAATGTCATTTCTGGCTTAGTGGTCGCGTTGAACCGGCGCTGGCAGCTTTTCTGTGGCCCCACACGCCTTCGCCTTCACGCGATCCCTGCGGCCCGTGGCTTGATCCTGCGTGCTACTCGGACGAGGCACTGGAAATTGCTTCGCTGGAGAAAAAATATGGCACTTCCCAGCGCCCCGTTCGGCGGTTTGTGCCTCCAACTCCGGTCCCCCTGCATCCGCCGGCCGACGCTTGCGCGCCGCTGATGGCCTTGTGTGCCCTACAGGCACGTCCGGAGCGAAACTCAACACAGCATTGGCGCCGCGCCGCCATCCCGGAGGGAGACCATTTTCTGCGACCCGACTGCGAAAGCTTACGTCCTTCTTCCGCACCCGGCGCCGGTCCCGCCGCGCCGCAACGCCTTGCGATGTATCCGAAGATGGGACGGGGGAAGGATGGCATAGCCGCTCGCTATGGGGGAAATCGAGCGCGTCGTTTTTTAAGAACGCAACTGGTTAAGAACGCGACGAGAACAACGAAGCGAAGGTGGACGTCGGCTTGTTCGGCATGCTCGTGACCACAACCAGCTGACGGATCTGGCCACGTTTGAAGGCGGCGAGGAAGCGCTTGTAATCCTTGAGCGATACGCAGCCGTTGGAGTCGCCGCGGGCTCCCAGCATGTAGGTGTGCGCGAGTAGGCCATCGCGGTTGTAGATTGCGCCTGCGCCACCGACAGGGTGCAGGCGGATGGCCTCGACGCCGTGGAACAGGCTTTCTCGCATTGTCAGATTGTAGGTATGCGGCGGTGTCGGTCCGCGGTTCTTGGCATGCACATAACGCGGGTTGTCACGCATCTTGCCGAGGCCGGAATGGGCCTCCAGTCGTTCACCGTTTGGAAGGTAGACCATGTTGGCGGAAATGTCGTAGACCGCGACACCGTTGCGGGCGATGGGGGCAGACAGCCCCTTCTTCACGGTCGGCATTGCGTCTTCGTCATCATCGGAAGCGCCGGCATCCGGTCGGGCATAGGCCAGCACGGGTTCTGCCGGAGCGCTGCGATCGTTGGGCGTCGCCCGCTTCAAGCCATCGGGCCGGGCCATCGGCAAAGGGATAGAGGTGTCGCTGCCGCTCAGCACGAGATCGAACGGCTGGGTCATGGCCAGAGCCGACGGCTCGGTCGGTGCGGCAGGTGCAAGACTTGCAACCTCGACCGGACCTGGCTTAGCCGCGGCCGGCGGCACCTGTCCCTTAATGACGGCTGCGGGTCTTGCGGCGAGTGCCAGCAGGGCGGGTCCTTCGGCAGCCGCAACCTCATCTTTCGACGGGATGATAATGCGATCAGCCGAGGCAACAGCGACCGGTGTCGCCGTCACGGTGTCGTCTTTGATCGCGCGGGCTGGCTGGGCAGGCGTTGTCGCTGCAACAACCATTGCCGGCTGCTTGTTCGGAGAGCCTTCAGAAAGAGTAAGAGGTTCGGACTGCCCGACGAATGCTGCTGCCAGTGCAGCGGAGGGGGCGGCCACGTGAGCACCCCTTACCAGCGCCAGCTCGCTCTCCGTGCTCATGCGCAACCGCGAGAATTTCTTGACGTGAACGAGGCGCTGCGTGGGCTCGGTTTTGGCTATAACTGCAGGGGCAAGCGCGGCGTCGGCAAGCGGACCTGCGCTCGGATGCGGAGCCGGCGTGACCATATGCATGGTCGCGACTGTAGCGACGACCCACGCCGAAGCGGCAAACCCCGCGCCTATAAGAGCTGCACCTGAGAGAAAACGGAAAGGGCGACCGAAGCGAGAAATAGACGTACCTATGGGCCTGGTATTGGCAAACACATCGACCGCAAACGGCATAACACTCGTCTTTCACAACTCGTTACTAGGCCGGCGGTACTGACAGATTGATAATTTTCTTCGCCGGGGCCGGTATAGGAGCATCAGGGCCAAATTGCGGCTTAGCTAATATATCCAGTCAGCTGAGAGCATGACGAATTATGGTAACCAAAGTCTTTACGTGAGCGGTCAAGCTGTTCGAATTTGAACGGGTGCAGTTTCGGGCATTTCACGACCGTGGGCACGCCTCCTCCTTTGTCATGAGGTGTCGAAGAAAGCGGATTCTGCTATGAATGCCTCCCGTCGTGGAGTTCCAGGTTGGGAGGAAAGCCAATGTCTTCGACACATCCAGTGGCTCATGAGGAAATCTCGCCGGCCTTATTGGTCGATACGATGTTCGCATTCCGGAAAACGGCTGCGATGAAGGCGGCGATCGAATTCGACCTTTTCACGAAATTTGGTGGAAAAAGCCGTACGGCACAGGCGCTTGCGTCCGATTTGGGTTGCGCCGAGCGCGGCGTTCGCATTCTCTGCGATTTTCTGGTGATCTCAGAATTCCTGACGAAGAGTGGCGAAAACTACGCGCTGACGCCGTCCAGTCAGGTCTTTCTCGATCGACATTCACCCGCCTATATGGGGGCTGCGATCGATTTCCTTGCTTCGCCGCAAATGGTGTCGTTGTTCCTGGATGACCCGGCTGCCTACGTTCGCAACGGCGGCTCCGTCGGCTTGGCAAACGTTGCGCCAGACAATCCTGTATGGGTCAAGTTTGCGCGAGCCATGGGCGCGTTCACTGGCGCAAGCGCGAAGGCCGTGGCGTCTGAGGTTGCGACATGGTCAAAGCCTCTAAACAAGGTGCTGGACATTGCCGCCGGTCCCGGCGCTTTCGGGATCGAGATCGCCAAGGTGGCGCCATCGGCCAGCGTGGTTGCTCTCGATTGGAAGCCGGTTCTTGCGGTGACTGAGGAAAATGCGACGAATGCGGGGGTAGCCGCGCGCTTCACCTTCCAGCCCGGCAGCGCTTTCGAGGTCGATTGGGGCAGCGGCTATGATCTCATCCTGCTGCCGAACTTCCTCCATCACTTCGACGTCGATGGCTGCGTCACGCTATTGAAGAAGGCACGAGCAAGCCTGGTGCCCGGAGGCCGCGTGGCGATTGTCGAGTTCGTTCCGAACGAGGACCGCGTGTCGCCGGCGTTTCCGGCTGCCTTCGCTATGGTCATGCTGGCGACGACGCCGAACGGAGACGCCTACACAGAGCGGGAGCTTGCCGAGATGGCCAAATCGGCCGGTTTTCGTGTCGTCGCGACGAAGCCGCTGCCGCCATCACCGGCCAGCCTGATCTTCCTGGAGTAGAGAGCCGCCGCGTTTTTAGCGAACCTCAGGCTCGTTCCATGACATAGCTTCCTGGCGCCTCTTCGATGGCGTTGAGCGCAGCGCCGCCCGGCTTGCGGGCGGGCACGCGCTTGCCGTCCTTCGCCTCGATCCAGGCCTGCCAGTGTGGCCACCACGAGCCGGCATTCTCGGCTGCCTCTGTCAACCACGTCTCGTATTCGCCTTTTGCGGTGCCGCCGGTCCAGTATTGATACTTCTTCTTGTCCGGTGGGTTGACGACGCCAGCGATGTGGCCGGAGCCCGCCAGCACGAAATCGACCTTGCCGCCGAAGAACTGGCTGCCGAGAAACACCGACTTGGCCGGCGCGATATGATCTTCGCGGGTTGCGAGATTGTAGATTGGAATCTTGACGTCCTTCAGGGACAGCTTTTGACCGTCGAGGATCATCTCGTTCGCAGTCAATGCGTTCCTGAGGTAGCAATTGCGGAGGTAGAAGGCGTGGTTCGCCGCCGCCATGCGGGTGGAGTCGGCGTTCCAGAAGAGCAGGTCGAAGGGCATCGGATCCTGGCCCTTCAGGTAGTTGTTGACGAAATAAGGCCAGATCAGTTCAGAGGCCCGCAGCATGTTGAAGGCGGTCGCCATCTTCGACCCGTCGAGATAGCCGATCTCATCCATATGGGCCTCAAGCCGCCCAAGCTGCTCCTCGTCGACAAAGACCTTGAGATCGCCGGCATAAGTGAAGTCCACCTGCGTCGTGAAGAGGGTGGCCGTCTTGATCCGCTTGTTCTTCTCCTTGGCGTGCAGCGCCAGCGTTGCGGCAAGCAGTGTGCCGCCCACGCAGTAACCAACGGCGTTTGCTTCCTTCTCGCCCGTCGCTTTCTCGATTGTATCGAGGGCAAAGTCGATGCCTTCGCGAGCATAGGCGGCCCAATCCTTTTGTGCATGGCGCGCGTCCGGATTAACCCAGGAAATCACGAAAACGGTCTGTCCCTGGTCGACGCACCATTTGATGAATGATTTCTGCGGGTTGAGGTCGAGGATATAGAATTTGTTGATCCACGGCGGGCAGATGAGGAGAGGGCGCTTCAAGACCGTCTCTGTGGACGGCTCGTACTGGATGATCTGGCAGATCTCATTCTGCGCGATCACCTTGCCCGCGGTCAGCGCCATGTCGCGACCGACAGCGAATTTGGTCATGTCAGTCTGGCGAAGCTTCAAGTCGCCATGGCCTGAGACGATGTCCTCGGCAAGCATCTTCATGCCGCGCACCAGGTTTTCGCCGCTGGTCGCGATCGTTTCGCGGTAGAGCTGCGGGTTGGTGGCGACGAAATTAGTCGGCGAGAGTGCGGCCGTAATCTGTTTCACATAAAAGCCGGCCTTGTGCTTTGTGTGCTCGTCGAGGCCCTCGGTGTCGGCCACGATCTTCTCGGCCCAATCGGCGGTGATCAGGTAAACCTGCTTCAGAAATTCGAAGAATGGATTCTTCTGCCAGTCCTCATCGGCAAAGCGCTTGTCCTTGCGATCCGGTTCCGGCGTCGGCGTTTCGCCCTGCATGCGCTGCATCGAGCGCATCCAGATGCCGAAGTAACTGCTCATCAGCTGCGTCTGCGCCTCGAAGGTACGGCGCGGATCGGAGATCCAGTACTCGGTGACCTTGGAGAGCGTCTTGACCATGTCGGTCACCGGCTCTGCCGCATTTTCTGCGATCTTGCCACGTTCGCGTGGTGCGAGCCAGGCTGTCGCCGCTTTGCCGAGATTCTCGAGCGCACGGGCGAAATTGATCGCCATGGCCTCTGGATCTTTCAACAGGTATGGATCCAGGTCCTTTGCATCGAAGCCCGGGCCCTTTGCCTTGTCGCCGTTGTCCTTCTTGTTGTCGGTCACGCGTCTCCTCCGGCGGCAGCATGTTCCTGTAAATCGAGTTGTACATCTGGAAAGATCGATAAAACAAGTTCCGCTGATGCTCGCTCGTGCTATTGCTTTGTGGCGGCGACGAATTTAACAGTCGAAGCACCTCAGGATTTGGGACCTCTGGCACATGACGAAAAACGGCATTCGCACCATCGCAAACGTGACCTGCATCGCGCTCATTGGCGCCGCCGCGGCCATGACGCTTGCCGGATGCATGCAAACGCCCGAGGAGAAGGCCGCCTTCGCGGCCAGGCAAGCGGCGCCGACGCCCGTTGTCATGAACGCAACAAAGGGCGAGGTGCCGACCGAAAGCGGCCTGTCGCACTACAAGGACGGCTACCCGGGATTCGGTGCGCCGTTGACAGCCGCAAACGTTCAGATGGGTGACGATGAGGCCGGCGGGCTTCAGAAGAAGCTGACGGCGCTCGGCGCCCAACGCAAGGCGGGGACGATCTCGGAAGCCGAGTATCAGCGTCGCGTCGCTGAATACCGCAAGCTTGCCGCCGAACACGGTGCGCAAACGCTCTCCGAAATCGCCAATTAGGCCTTGCCTTCGCTGCGATTTGGAAGCAAAGCCTTCCAGCAGTGGCGGAAGATGAATTTTTCCCGATAATGCGCGGCCTGCGCGGCTTTCCGTCAAAGAAATGCCTTGCGACGCAAGTCTGATGAATACGGCGTTGGCGATTCTGAAGTTCGTATCGCGAACAGCCGGGAATTAGGACGAACTTCGAGCGCGGTCGTGGTGGCCGCATTTCCGTGGGGAAAGAAATGGAAGAGTTTCACAAAGTCCGGCGTTTGCCGCCTTACGTTTTCGAACAGGTCAACCGTTTGAAAGCGAGCGCGCGAGCGGGCGGGGCCGATATCATCGATCTCGGCATGGGAAACCCTGACCTTCCGACCCCGAAGGCGATTGTCGACAAGCTCTGCGAAGTCGTCCAGGATCCGCGCACGCATCGCTATTCGTCGTCCAAGGGCATTCCGGGTCTGCGCCGGGCCCAGGCTGCCTATTACGCCCGCCGCTTCGGCGTGAAGCTCAACCCGGACACCCAGGTCGTAGCCACGCTGGGCTCCAAGGAAGGCTTCGCCAATATGGCGCAAGCCATCACAGCGCCCGGCGACGTGATCCTCTGCCCGAACCCGACCTATCCGATCCACGCCTTCGGCTTCCTGATGGCCGGCGGTGTCATTCGGTCGATGTCGGTCGAACCGGACGAGAGCTTCTTCCCGCCGCTGGAACGGGCCGTTCGTCATTCGATTCCGCAGCCGCTGGCGCTGATCCTCAACTATCCGTCCAATCCGACGGCCTATGTGGCGACCCTGGACTTCTATAAAGACGTCATCGCCTTCGCCAAGAAGCATGACATCATCGTGCTTTCCGACCTTGCCTACTCTGAAATCTATTTCGATGGCGAGCCGCCTCCGTCGGTCCTGGAAGTGCCGGGCGCGATGGATGTGACGGTTGAATTCACCTCGATGTCGAAGACCTTCTCGATGCCCGGCTGGCGCATGGGCTTTGCCGTCGGCAACGAGCGCCTGATCGCGGCCTTGACACGCGTTAAGTCCTACCTCGATTACGGTGCGTTCACACCGATCCAGGTAGCGGCAACACACGCGCTGAACGGCGACGGCTCGGACATCGCGGAAGTCCGCAACGTCTACAAGCGCCGCCGCGACGTCATGGTGGATACCTTTGGCAAGGCTGGCTTCGAGGTGCCGCCACCGGCGGCGACGATGTTTGCCTGGGCCAAAATCCCGGAAAAGTTCCGTCATCTTGGTTCGCTGGAGTTCTCCAAGCTGCTCGTCGAGAAGGCCGATGTGGCGGTAGCGCCCGGCATCGGTTTCGGCGAAATGGGCGACGACTACGTGCGTCTGGCGCTTGTCGAGAACGAGCATCGGATCCGCCAGGCGGCCCGCAACATCAAGAAGTTCATGTCGACGGCAGACGAGACGATGCACAACGTCATCTCACTCAACGCACATCGCTGATATAATCCCCTCAATGGCAGCCGCTCCGGCGGCTGCCTTTCATGACAAATTTCAGGATCGATCCATGGCAGATGCCCTCAAAATCGGCATTGCGGGCTTGGGCACCGTTGGTGCTTCGCTTGTCCGTATCATTCAGCAGCGCAGCAACGAGCTGGCCGCAACATGCGGTCGCCCGATCCTGATTACGGGTGTTTCTGCCCGCGACAAGACCAAGGACCGCGGCATCGATGTCGGCGGCATCGAATGGTTCGATCGGCCGGAGGATCTGGCGGAGAAGGGCGACATCGATGTCTTCGTCGAACTCATGGGTGGGGTGAACGGCTCCGCTAACAGCTCGGTGCGCGCGGCGCTCGAACGCGGTCTCCATGTGGTGACTGCCAACAAGGCGCTGCTTGCCTATCACGGAGTCGAACTGGCGACGATCGCGGAAGAGAAGGGCGCGCTGCTGAACTTCGAAGCAGCGGTTGCCGGCGGCATTCCCGTCATCAAGGCGCTGCGCGAGTCGCTGACGGGCAACACGATTTCCCGCATCTACGGGATCATGAACGGCACCTGCAATTACATACTGACGAAGATGGAAAAGGAGGGCCTGTCCTTTGCCGACTGCCTGAAGGAGGCCCAGCGTCTCGGTTATGCCGAAGCCGATCCGGCCTTCGACATCGAGGGCAACGATACGGCCCACAAGCTTTCCATTCTCACGACGCTTGCCTTCGGAAACCAGATCGCAGCCGACGACATCTATCTCGAAGGCATCACCAATATCTCGATCGAGGATATCCACGCGGCAGCCGACCTCGGCTATCGCATCAAGCTGCTCGGCGTTGCCCAGCGGACGGATACCGGTATCGAACAGCGCGTGCATCCGACGATGGTGCCCGTCGATTCCGTTATTGCGCAGGTCGACGGCGTGACGAATGCCGTTGCGATCGAGTCCGATGTTCTCGGGGAGTTGCTGATGGTCGGCCCCGGCGCCGGCGGCAATGCAACGGCTTCGTCGGTACTAGGCGACATCGCCGATATCGCTAAAAGCCGCCCAGGCGCGCAGCGCGTGCCCGTTCTCGGTCATCCCGCCAAATCGCTCGAGCCCTACCGCAAGGCGCAAATGCAGAGCCACGAGGGCGGATATTTCATTCGCCTGACCGTGCTCGACCGTACCGGCGTGTTCGCAAGCGTTGCCACGCACATGGCGGAAAACCATATCTCGCTGGAGTCGATCGTTCAGCGCTCGAAGCAGCATCTGGCGCCGTCGCATCATCAGACGATCATCATGGTCACCCATGCGACGACCGAGGATTCCGTTCGCAAGGCGGTCGCTGCGATCAGGGGCGAGGGGTATCATGTCGGCGAGCCCCAGGTGATCCGCATCGAGCGCCCCAAGGAAGACTGAAAACTGTTCCCTCCGACCACATTGACCTTAACTAAGGCGCCGCAGCAGACTTGTTGCGTGCGTCCACAGCAAACGTCGCCCGCCTCGTCCAAAACCGTTGTGCGACCGCGCGAAGGCGCATAAAGCTGCCGATATCACTCCGGTCCCGGGGTGGTGACAAGCGATGAAGGCAGCAGGCGATATGGAGATTCCGGCCGATCCGGTGCAACGCGCGTTTCTGGGCGTCGAGAAGTCCGTCTTGGACAACCGTTGGATATCGCGCCTCGATCAAGCCGGTCAGAACCGGGCGCTCGCCATGTCTCAGATGCACGGGCTGCCGGAGCTTATTGCGCGCGTTCTCGCCGGACGTGGTGTCACTGTCGATGAGGCATTGGAATTCCTCGACCCGACGCTTCGTGGCCTGATGCCTGATCCCTATACCTTGACGGATTGCGAGAAGGCGGCCCAGCGGCTTGCCGAAGCGATCCGCAGCCAGCAGCAGGTCGCGATTTTCGGTGACTACGATGTTGACGGCGCTTCCTCATCGGCGCTCATGTTTCGCTTTCTCAAGCACTTTGGCGTCAAGGTCGATATCTATATTCCCGACCGCATTTTCGAGGGATACGGCCCGAACCCCGCGGCGCTCGGGAACCTGATCGACAACGGTGCACGACTGATCGTCACCGTCGATTGCGGATCGACCAGCCATGATGCGCTGGCCGAAGCTGCCAGGCGCAACATCGACGTTGTGGTGATTGATCACCACCAGGTGACACACGACTTGCCGACCTGCCATGCGCTGGTCAATCCGAATCGCGAGGACGATCTCTCCGGGCAGGGACATCTCTGCGCAGCTGGCGTCGTATTTCTTGTGCTCGTTGCGACGCTGCGCTTGTTGCGGGAGGCTGGCGATCCACGCGTGCGGTCGATCGACCTGCTGCAGTGGCTTGATATTGTCGCGCTTGCGACTGTGTGCGATGTCGTCCCGCTGAAGGGCCTGAACCGTGCCTATGTCGTCAAGGGGCTGATTGCCGCCCGTCATCAGGGCAATGCCGGCCTGTCCGCGCTGTTCCGCAAGGCGGGCCTTGCCGGGCCGGCAACGCCCTATCACTTCGGCTTCCTGATCGGCCCGCGCATCAATGCGGGCGGGCGCATCGGCGACGCCGCACTCGGCAGCCGCCTGCTCACACTGGACGACACGGGCGAGGCCGAGGCTATCGCCCAGCAATTGGATGAGCTCAACCGCGACAGACAGGCGATGGAAGCGGCAATGCTTCAGGAGGCGGAGGCCGAGGCGCTGGCGGAATACGGGGACGGCGAGGGTGCCTCGGTCATCGTCACCGCGCACGAAAAGTGGCACCCCGGCATCGTCGGCCTGATTGCCGCCCGTCTGAAGGAACGGTTCAAACGCCCGGCCTTTGCGATTGCCTTCGACCCATCCGGCAAGGGCACCGGCTCGGGCCGCTCGATCAACGGCTTTGACATGGGCAAGATGGTACGCGCGGCGGTGGACGAAGGCTTGCTGGTCAAGGGCGGCGGCCACGCCATGGCTGCTGGTCTCACGGTCGAGCGCGACAAGCTAGGCCTGCTGCGCAGTTTTTTTGACGAACGCGCCGAAAAGACGATTGCCGCACTCGTTGCCAACGAGACGCTGAAGATCGACGGTGCGATTGCTGCCAGCGGTGCAACGATCGATCTGATCGATCGCCTCGAGACGGCCGGCCCTTACGGATCGGGTCATTCTCAGCCGCTCTTTGCCGTTCCCGCTCATCGCCTTCGCGATTCCCGCCTGGTTGGCGAGAAGCATGTGAAGGTGACGCTCGAAGCCATGGACGGCGCCCGTCTCGACGGAATCGCCTTTCGGGCGGCCGATACACAACTGGGCAACCTGCTGCTGAACTCAAGGGGCTCCAGCCTGCACATTGCGGGTTCGCTTGGCGCAGATCACTATCAGGGCTCCCGACGCATCCAGCTGCGTGTTCAAGACGCCGCTCCTGCGCGATGAGGCCGACTGGCGTTGGCGGCCATGGTGCAGGCGCTGCCCTGAGCAGCGGCGATGCTTGGCGTGAACGCCACTCTATGGCGCAGCGACGGCAGCCTTAGACGAGAATGTGCTGCGTCAAGTCGCTTTCGATGAAGATCATGTTGGGCTTGTAGCCCAGCTCAAGGAATTTCTCGCGCCGAGCCATATCCGCCGCGAAGATCATCGTGCTTTCGACCTTCGTCGACGCGCTATCGTCCAGATCTGCGGTGACTTCGATTTCTGGTCCTAGACCGACGTCGCGAAGGAGTTCGGTGATCAATGCCGGATCAGCCATTCCGCTGAGAACGAGCCGGTCAACGCCTGCGGTCGCACTCACCTGGTAGGCCAGCGTCTGCATGGCGACCAGCATCGGGAAGGATTCTCGGAGTGCTGCGACCTCGGGGTGATCCGCCATGCCGCCAAGCGCCATGCGCGTGTAGAGTTCGTAGGCCTTGATGAAATCCTTGCGAACGGCCCAGAGGCGCACCGCCACCGCCATTCGGTTGAGGGTGAAGACCTTACACATTTGCTCAAAGATCGCGCGCGATTCCGGTCCCGTGTTGAGCTTTCCGCGCTTGGCGGCCATGTAGAGGAAATACTCAAGCCCGCCGCGATACTTGTCCCAGGCGACCATGACCTCTTCGTTGCCGGCCTGCGAGCGGTTGGTCGCCAGCTTCGAGTTGACAACAGAGCGATAGAAAGGCTGCTTGAGGAAGGCCACTCCGCCTTGATCCAGCACATGAGCGAGATAGGCAAAGAAACAGAAGCAAAAATCGCGCGGGACCCAGACGGATCGGAGTGCCGACGATCTGTAGATTGCGATTTCCGGGAAGATGTGCCGCTCGAAGATGAACTGAAACACCTCCACAAAATCATGCCGGCCAAACTTGATATCCTCGTCGACCTTATAGAAGGTCGTCAGGTCGCGGTCTGCGATCTCGTCGTAGAGATACCAGGAGGCGTGGCATGCGGACACGTCCGAATTTGCATCAAGATACGCGACGGCCGCGTTGACGCCATCTGGTATCAGGAAGTCGTCGTCGGCGAGATAGATCGAATACTCGCCCACTGCGTGGCGGAAGGTGCTTGCGATATTCTTGTATGGCCCACCGTTGACGGCACGGCGGTGATAGCGGATCGCAAGTCCCTTCGCGATAAACTCTTCGACGACCTGCGCCGTATTGTCGGTCGAGGCATTGTCGGAGATTACGATCTCGTACGGGAAGTCGAAGCTATAGGTTTCGCAATGCTCGAGTGCGTTGCGAAGATAGGCCTCTCGATTGTAGGTCGGGATGCAGATGCTGAGTTTGATGCCGCTCACTTGAATTGTCTCCGGGGGCAGGGACCTGTCGCCTTCATGGCAGCGGTCGAGGGGCAGGGTGCCCAAAAAATCGTGCGAATCGTGATTTCAGAGCCAGGCGCTGCGCCCGCAGACAACACAGAAAGCGTCGCCCCGCTTCTTCGATAGGGGAATGGCTCCCCAGCGAGCATCATGACTTTCACCAAGATCGCCTCCGCGATGGCGATATCTGCGCGGCTCGCTTGCCGGCAAAGATCTTGATGTGACTATCTATGGGGCCGAGATGGAGCGAGGCTTATGTCCGCTGCGGGAGGAGAAGCCGGCAATGCTCCGTGCGAAAGGAAATCGCAAGGAGGTAGTGGCTTCCCATAGAGAAGGAGACCACTAAGCGTGCTATATCGACAGCCTTAGCCGCTAAAGTGAACTGTCTATGATGCTGATTTTATTGAGAAAGTGGCACGCCCTAGGGGAGTCGAACCCCTCTTCCCAGAATGAAAATCTGGTGTCCTAACCGATAGACGAAGGGCGCTTCCTTCGTGGTGGCGCCCTTATAGTCAGGCACTTTGAATCCCGCAAGCGGCAAAACAAGAAAAAATCACCATGACGCGAATTTTTCCTTGCTTCGAGCTTTAAGCGCTCCGTGCGTCGCGATTATCACTTTGATATCGCTATATTATTAATTGTTCCACAAACTGTCGACGGCCCTGTGGAAAGTTTCGGTGGACGCGACCGGCCAGCGTCAGACGCGTCGTCAATGACGCAACTTCCTCAGGCGCGCACCTCGAAGACCATGTTGAATGGTGTTTCCGTGGCGCGGCGGAAATGCTTGAAGCCGGCAGCGAGGGCGACTTTCCGTAGCTTTGTTTCGCCTGTGCGTCGATTTCAACCTCTTGCGAGAGCGATGCCTGGGTGCAGATCATCGTCGACGCACCGTAGTAGACGCGACCGACCGGATTGAGGTTATCCTTCAGGCAGTCATGCGAGAAGGGTTCGACGACCAGCCAGGTTCCGTCCGCAGAGAGTGACTCCTTGACGTGCCTGCCGGCGCCGACCGGATCCCCCCATGTCGTGCAGCCGGCACCATACCACTGCCAGCATTTGCCGCGAAAACAACACTGTGGCATTGCGGGCAAACTGTTCCGTCTGCAGAAGGCGAGCGTGATCGTTGAACAAAATTAACGCGCTGGTTGCGCCAATTGTCGCGTTGACAAGAAAAATGGCGAGATCGATAGTTCGCTAGCCCCTAGAGGCGTGGAGGAAAGATCATGATGAAGCATGTGACTATTCTTGCATCCGTTTCCCTGCTCGGGGCGCTGGCGTTCGCAACGCCGTCCTCGGCGCTGAGCATGAAGGAATGCAGCGCAAAGTATAAGGCTGCCCAGGCTGACGGTTCTGCAAAGGACATGAAGTGGAATGATTTCCGCAAGGCGCAGTGCGGTCCGGATGCGACCGCGGAGCCGGATGTCACGCTCAATAGCGGCGAAGAACCGGCAAAGCCGACAATGACGGCGCCCAAGGGCGTTTCGTTCCCGACAGCCATTGCACCGAAGTATGCGAAGGAAACGCCCGGCAAGGGCCGGATGCACACCTGCGTCGACGCCTATCACCAGAACAAGGACGCCAATACGCTCAATGGTCTGAAGTGGATCCAGAAGGGCGGCGGCTTCTACAGCCTCTGCAACGCTAAGCTGAAGGGCTAATGGATCCATTCCTGATCTCGAAAGGCTCCGTTTTCGGGGCCTTCTACTTGTCGGGATACGGTGCTTGGTGCTCAAACTGAACCGCCACAAACGCCCCTGAAACGAAAAGGCCGCCGGAAACTCCGACGGCCTTGAATTGGGCGCTCGCCAAATCGGCCTAGTGCAAGATCTGGCTGAGGAAGAGCTTGGTGCGCTCGTGCTGCGGATTGTCGAAGAACTCTGCCGGCGAATTCTGCTCGACGATCTGCCCCTGGTCCATGAAGATAACACGGTTGGCGACCTGACGCGCAAAGCCCATTTCGTGAGTCACGCAGAGCATGGTCATTCCTTCCTCAGCAAGTCCGACCATGGTCTCCAGAACTTCCTTGATCATCTCAGGGTCGAGCGCCGACGTCGGCTCGTCGAAAAGCATGATCTTCGGGTTCATGCAGAGCGAACGAGCGATCGCCACACGCTGCTGCTGACCGCCAGAGAGCTGGCCCGGATACTTGTTGGCCTGCTCCGGGATCTTGACGCGCTTCAGGAAGTGCATGGCGATCTCTTCCGCCTGCTTCTTCGGCATCTTGCGCACCCAGATCGGTGCAAGCGTGCAGTTTTCCAGAATGGTCAAATGTGGGAAGAGGTTGAAGTGCTGGAAGACCATGCCGACTTCGCGGCGCACTTCATCGATCTTCTTCAGGTCGTTGGTGAGTTCGACGCCATCAACGATGATCTGGCCCTTCTGGTGTTCCTCCAGACGGTTGATGCAACGGATCATCGTCGACTTGCCGGAGCCGGAGGGGCCAGCAATGACGATGCGCTCGCCGCGCATCACCTTCAGATTGATGTCGCGTAGCACGTGAAAATCGCCGTACCACTTGTTCATGCCGATGATGTCGACGGCAACGTCGGTTGCCGAAACGGTCATCTTCTTAGGTTGAGCCTCAGCCATGTGTTCGTTCCCTTGATCTTTTATCGTTTGTGGCCGGTATCGAGATAGCGTTCCATAAAGCCTGAATAGCGCGACATGCCGAAGCAGAACAGCCAAAAAACGAAGCCAGCAAAAATCAGCCCGGTCAACGGCGTCACTGCGCTTGCCCAATTGGCGTCGGTAAAGTTGAACCGGACAATGCCAAGCAGATCGAACATGCCGATGATCGATACCAGCGAGGTGTCCTTGAACATGCCGATGAAGGTGTTGACGATACCGGGGATGACCAGCTTGATCGCCTGCGGCAGGATGACCAGCCGCATTTTCTGCCAGTAGCCGAGCCCGAGCGAATCGGCACCCTCGGACTGGCCCTTCGGGATCGCCTGCAGGCCGCCGCGGATGACCTCGGCCATATAAGCGGAGGCAAAGATCGCCACACCGATTAGCGCGCGCAAGAGCTTGTCGATGGTATAGCCGGCCGGCAAGAAGAGCGGCAGCATTACGCTTGCCATGAAGAGCACCGTAATCAGTGGGATGCCGCGAATGATTTCGATGAAGGCGACGCAGACCATCTTGATGACAGGCATATTCGAGCGTCGACCGAGCGCCAGAATGATACCGAACGGCAGCGACACCGCAATGCCGACGAACGACAGCACCAGCGTCACCATCAGGCCGCCCCAGAGCGGCGTGTCGACGATCTCGAGGCCGAAGCCGCCGTAAAGCAGCCAGAAGGCAAGAAGCGGCAGGACAGCAAACAGCAGAATGGCGTTGAGGCGCTTGAACGGCGCCTTGGGGATCAGCATGGGTGCGAGCAGCAGCACGAACAAGATCCCGACGATTGTCGGGCGCCAGCGCTCATCGAGGGGATATCGACCGAACACGAACTGGTCGAGCTTTGCATTGACGAATGCCCAGCAGGCGCCGCTCCAGCCGTCGGGCTGAGTGCCGCCCTGAACGGCGGTTGCGCAGAACGTGCGGTCCGTTCCGCTCCACACGGCCTGAATGAACAGCCAGTTGATCATATGCGGCAGCGCCCACGCCAGGAAGGTGACAGCAATGACGGTCAGGACAATGTCCTTGGGCGTTGCCAGCAGGTTCTTGCGAACCCACGCCCACGCGCCGCTTTCGCTGCGCGGTGCTGGCGCCGGGTCGATAAAGGCGGTCCTGACGAAGGATTGGCTGGATACCGACATCTTATCTCTCCACCAGAGCCATCTTGGCGTTGAACCAGTTCATGAACAGCGAGGTCACGAAGCTGATCGCGAGGTAGACGATTGCCCAGATGAATACGACTTCGATCGCCTGGCCTGTCTGGTTGAGGATCGTGCCGCCGACGGCGACGAGGTCCGCGAAACCGATGGCGATCGCCAGCGATGAGTTCTTCGTCAGGTTCAGGTACTGGCTGGTGAGCGGCGGAATGATGATGCGCAGCGCTTGCGGGATGACAACGAGGCGCGTGATGCTTGATGGATGGAGCCCAAGCGCGCCTGCTGCTTCCGACTGGCCCTTGGGGACGCCGCGAATACCAGCGCGGACGATTTCAGCAATGAACGCCGCCGTGTAAAAGGACAGAGCCAGGAACAACGACATGAATTCCGGCCCGACGACGGAGCCACCGGTCAGATTGAACTTGCCGGCCACGGGTACGTCGAACGACAGCGGCATGCCGGCCAAGAGGAATGCCAATATCGGCAGGCCGACGATCAGCCCGATGGAAACCCAGACCGTATGGAATTGCTTGCCGGTCGCTGCCTGACGCTTGTGCGCCCAGCGTGCGACGATCGTGGTTGCGACGATCCCGATCAGGAGTGCCACGCCAACCGCCCATATGCCTTCACCGAAGATCGGCTTGGGGAAGGCGAGCCCCCGATTGTTGAGGAACATGTTCAGCGGTAGATGCAGCGATTCGCGCGCCCCTGGCAGGACGGCAAGAACGCCCTGATACCAGAAGAAGATGACGAGCAGCGGCGGGATGTTGCGGAAGACCTCGACATAGACCGTGCAAAGCTTGGCGATCAGCCAGTTATGCGACAGGCGCCCGATACCGACGATGAAGCCGATAATCGTGGCCGTTATGATGCCGGTGACCGCAACCAGAATGGTATTCAGGAAGCCGACCACGAGGGCTCGGCGATAGGTGGCATCGCTGGAGTAATCGATCAGCGACTGGCCGATGTCGAAGCCGGCTCGCCCGCTCAAAAAGCCGAAGCCGGAGGCAGTGCCGGAGCGCGCGAGATTCTGAGCCGTGTTATGGGCAATCCACCACACGAATCCGACGATGATCGCGACGGTCAGAACTTGGAAGAAAATGCCCCGAAATCTCGGGTCGTAGATCACCGACTGGAACCTCCAGCCAGTGCTTAGCACATGCGACGTGTGCACAGCCTCTTGCGTCATGCCGAGCCTAATCCCCTATGAGCCCGTTTTCGGGCTTTTTTCTTTATTTTGGGAAGGCGGCCAACCGCCTTCCCAAGTCGTAGCTAGCCGATCAACGGACCGGCGGCGCGTATTGGATGCCGCCCTTGTTCCACAATGCGTTCAGGCCGCGCTCGATCTTGAGCGGGCTGCCTTTGCCGACATTGCGGTCGAAGACTTCACCGTAGTTTCCGACGCCCTTGACGATGTTATAGGCCCACTCGTTGGTGAGCCCCATGTCGGTGCCGATCTTCGTATCGGCTTCTGTGCCGAGGAAGCGCTTGATGTCGGGGTTTGCGGAGTTCTTCATCTCATCGACGTTTGCCTGGGTAATCCCGAACTCTTCGGCATTGACGAGGGCATAAGCCGTCCACGATACGATGTCGAACCACTGATCGTCACCCTGACGAACCGCTGGTCCAAGGGGCTCCTTCGAGATGATTTCCGGAAGAACCATATGCTCGTCGGGATTCTTCAGCGTCAGACGCAGCGAGTAGAGGCCGGACTGGTCGGTCGTGTAGACGTCGCAACGACCGGCGTCATAGGCAGCATTGACTTCTTCGAGCTTCTCGAAAACGACCGGATTGTACTGAAGGTTGTTCGACTTGAAGTAGTCGGCGAGGTTCAGTTCCGTCGTTGTGCCGGCCTGGACGCAAACGGCGGCACCGGAGAGTTCGAGTGCCGACTTCACGTTGAGGCCCTTGCGAACCATGAAGCCCTGACCGTCATAATAAGTGACCGGGCGGAAGTTGAAGCCTTGCGCCGTATCGCGGTTAATCGTCCAGGTCGTGTTGCGTGACAGAACATCAACTTCGCCCGACTTCAGCGCCGGGAAACGGTCCTTGGCCGACAGTGGCGTGTACTTCACCTTGGTCGGGTCGCCAAAAACGGCGGAAGCAACGGCCTTGCAGAAGTCGACGTCGAAACCGGCCCAATTGCCGGAAGCGTCAGGCTGCGCGAAACCAAGAAGGCCGGTGTTGACGCCGCACTGAACAAAACCCTTTGCCTTTACGTCTTCGAGCGTGGTGGCAGAAGCTGCCGAGGCGCCAAGTCCGAAAACTGCTGCACCGATGGCGGCGGACAAAAGCTTAATCTTCATTTTCCCAACCTTTTCCTTTGTCTTATCTTTTTGTGGGAGCGTTCGGCCGAAGCAAGCGAAACCTCCCAGATGACCCGACACCCTCCCGGCGCGAGTGGTTCTATCACAGTCGCAAATGTCACTACGGTCAAGTGTCGCAGTGAAAGATTGCGTGATATTTCGGCAATTCCCTAATTGAGGAGCACAAAATGAGCAGATGACTATCGAATTGGCGGCCTTTGCCGAAAAAAATCGCGCAAAACCGCTGATATATCTGAGGAATCTGCATGGCAGGGGTGCCGTGCGTGGTCCGGCTTCGGGGTTGACCGATCGTTTCGTGCGGTTCAAGAGTTTGCCGACCGCATCCCATCGCCAAAGGCATTTCCAACATGAATGATAAAGAAGGCCCGCTTCAGAACGCTGGCATCAACACGCGCCTTGCACACCTCGGCAACGACCCGGCCGAATTCCATGGCTTCGTCAATCCGCCGGTCGTCCACGCCTCGACAGTGCTCTTTCCAAATGCACGAGCAATGGAAACCCGTGCGCAGAAGTACACGTACGGAACGCGCGGGACCCCGACAACGGATGCCCTTTGCGAGGCGATCGATGCCCTGGAAGGGTCGGCTGGAACGATTCTCGTGCCATCGGGCCTTGCGGCTGTTACCGTCCCGTTCCTAGCGTTCCTCTCGGCAGGCGACCACGCTTTGATCGTCGATTCGGTTTATGGGCCGACCCGGCATTTCTGCGATACGATGCTGAAGCGCCTCGGCGTTGAGGTCGACTACTACGATCCGCTAGTGGGCGCGGGCATCGAAGCGCTGATCAAGCCGAACACCAAGCTCGTCCACACGGAAGCGCCAGGCTCGAATACTTTCGAAATGCAGGATATTCCGACGATTGCCGCAATCGCGCACAAGCACGGTGCGGTGGTGACGATGGACAACACCTGGGCGACGCCGGTCTACTTCAAGCCGCTCGACTTCGGCGCCGACATCTCCATTCATGCCGCCACGAAATATCCGTCCGGGCACTCCGATATCTTGATGGGGACGGTCTCGGCAAATGCCAGATATTGGCCGCAGCTCCACGAAGCGAACATAACGCTTGGCATTTGTGGCGCCCCTGACGACGCCTATCAGATCCTGCGCGGGCTGCGCACCATGGGTGTGCGCCTGGAGCGCCATTACGAGAGCGCGCTCACGATCGCCAAGTGGCTTGAGGGCAGGGAGGACGTCGCCACGGTGCTGCATCCGGCGCTGCCGAGCTTCCCGTCGCACGAATTGTGGAAGCGCGATTTCAAGGGGGCGAGCGGCATCTTCTCCTTCGTGCTCGCCGTCGACGCCCCGGAGAAGTTCAGGGCCAAGGCGCACGCTTTCCTCGACGCGCTGCGAATATTCGGCCTCGGCTGGTCGTGGGGCGGTTTCGAGAGTCTCGCCATTCATGTTAATTTGAACGATCGTCGCATTCGAAAAGCGCCAATCGAAGGACCGGTCATCCGCTTGCAGATCGGGCTTGAAGATGTCGTCGATATCAAGGCCGATATCGAACGTGGCTTTGCCGCAGTCAAGGCTGTCTGATCAGGCGCCTGCGCGGTAGCCGTAAATCCAGTCGAGATCCGCCGCGAGACTTTGCGGCGGCCGCAGGGCTAGGACGATGTCACGCCCTACACGTATCGGTCCGCGGGCGTGATAGGCAAACTGGTTGAATGCGCCGCGCTGACGAAGCCGCGCTATCCGCGGGGTGCGATGTGCTTCGTACAACCGCAGCGCTTCGGCAACCGGCCGTGTTGCCACGAACATCGCCAGCTCATAGGCGTCCTCAATCGCCATTGCAGCACCCTGTGCCGCAAAAGGCATCATTGCATGCGCAGCGTCGCCAATAAGGACGCAATCGCGCCCATTTTGCCAACGCCCATTTGTCGTTTCATAGAGGGGCCAGAAGGTGATGTCGCCTGTCTTGGAGAAAAGTCCGGCCACGGCAAGGTGCCATCGGGAAAACCGCGAAAGCAGCTGTTGACGCTGCGCTTCCGTCGGTTGCGTCGTCCAGTCATGCGACGCGGCATTGCCGGCGGTGATCGCCACCATATTGAAACTGCTGGTTTCTCGAAGCGGATAACAGACGAGATGCGCTGACGGGCCAAGGAATGCCGAGACGCTCGTGCGTTCAAGAAAGGCGGGCGCGTTTGCCGCGGCAATCGTGAAGCGGTAGGCGATGTTGCCGGAGAACCGTGGTGAGGGGCTGCCTTCGATGTCTTCCCGAACCTGCGACCAGACGCCGTCGGCGCCAATCAGAAGATCCGCTGGGCGTGTTAGCTCCGACAATGTCCGGCTCTTAATCCGCGCTCCAAGATGCAGTTTGCAAAGTGGCTCTTTGGCGACGGCGTCAAACAGCGTCCGCTGCAAGGTGGAGCGATGGAGGACACCATAGGGCGTACCCCACCGGGCACGTGCAAACCCGCCTGCAGGGACGGTTGCGAGCTGACGCAGCGTCGTTCCGGACATAAGCCGAATGGAGTCTGGCTCGAGCCAGGCGTCAGTCAGGCGCTCGAGGATGCCCAGTTCCGCCAGGATACGTGAAGCATTCGGCGAAATCTGCAGACCGGCCCCGACTTCAGTCAGTTCAGGTGCCTGCTCGAAAATCTCGGAGCTGATGCCGCACCGAGCCATCGCCAGTGCAGCCGTAAGGCCCGCTACGCCCGCGCCGACAATGGCGGCATGTTCAGCCGGCATAGGCTGTCCGATCCTAAATTGGGGGTGTCAGGCAGCCTTGACGTGGAAGACGCAGCCAGCCGGATTGGTCTGGTTTGCCTTCAGCGCACCGTTGAAGCGGTAAAGGGTCGAGCAGTAGGAGCAGACCTTCTCGTTCTCGTCGCCCATGTCGATGAAGATGTGCGGGTGATCGAACGGAACAGAGGCGCCGGTGCACATGAACTCCTTCACACCGACTTCGATAACGCGGTGTCCGCCGTCGTTCTGGAAGTGGGGAATGTTGTGGCCGGCCATGCTCGTCTCCGAATGCTGTGTAACGTGCGCGGACCTTATAGTCCTTCACCGCAAATGTGTAGAGCCAAAGAACGCCGGGACGCACAGTTTTTGCAACTGCGAGGGTTTCAGTTCGATGACCTATAAAATATGGTCCGGCAAAAAAGGACAGTCCGATGAACTTGAATACGCCCGCCTTTTCCAGCTTCACGCATGACGGTCTGAAGCTCGCCTTCTTCGACGAAGGTGATCCGTCGGGCGCGCCGGTGCTGCTGATCCACGGATTTGCCTCCAGCGCCAACGTGAACTGGGTTCATCCGGGTTGGCTGAAGACGCTGGGCGAGGCGGGTTATCGCGTTATCGCCATAGACAATCGCGGACATGGTGCAAGCGACAAGCCACGCGACGCCGAGGCCTATCGTCCGTGGCATATGGCCAGCGACGCGGTTGCGCTCCTCGATCACCTCAAAATTCCGGAAGCCAACATCATGGGCTATTCGATGGGAGCCCGCATTTCCGTGTTCACGGCGCTTGCCAATCCAGATCGCGTCCGCTCGCTGGTACTCGGCGGTCTCGGGATCGGCCTGACGGATGGTGTCGGCGATTGGGATCCGATTGCGGATGCTTTGCTGGCACCGTCGCTCGATGATGTTATCCACGATCGCGGACGCATGTTCCGGGCTTTTGCCGATCAGACGAAAAGCGACCGCGACGCGCTCGCCGCCTGTATCAAGGGGTCGCGTGATCTCGTCGCACGATCCGACATGGCGAAAATCGACGCTCCGACACTAATCGGCGTTGGAACGAAGGATGACATCGCGGGTTCCGCTCAGGAGCTTGCGGCATTGATGCCCCATGCCCAGGCGCTTGATATTCCTGGCCGCGATCACATGCTGGCCGTGGGAGACCGGGTTTTCAAGAAGGCGGTGCTGGAGTTCTACGTCGAAGTCTCCGGACGGTGACACGGGATTTGTCGTGGCGGTTGGAGGACCGCAGGAACGATTCCCGAAGCGCCCATTTATGTTAACAGGTTTTTGCCTTATATAGAGCCGATCCTACGCATACGAGGAGACCTTTCATGGTCGCAAAGACAGACATTCGCTCTCTTGAGACAGGCAATCCTCTCAAGGTGATGGATCCGATCTGGGACAGCCTGCGCGAGGAAGCGCGTGCTGCCGCAGAAAGTGATCCGGTGCTGGCCGCATTTCTCTACTCGACCGTGCTCAACTACCGGTCGCTCGAAGAGTGCGTGATCTATCGCATCTGTGAACGTCTCGACCATCCGGACATGCAAGCGATCCTGTTGCGCCAGACCTTCGATCAGATGCTGGACGATTGGCCGGAGTGGAGTGCCATTTTGCGCGTCGACATCCAGGCGATCTATGATCGCGACCCCGCATGCCTGCGCTTCATGGAAGCTGTGCTCTATTTCAAGGGATTCCACGCGCTGCAGACACACCGCCTGGCGCATTGGCTGCTGAACCGCGGCCGGCGCGATCTGGCGCTATATCTGCAGAGCAGATCGTCGAGCGTTTTCCAGACCGACATCAATCCCGCGGCGCGTATCGGCAGGGGTATCTTCCTCGATCATGCCACCGGGCTAGTCGTTGGTGAAACCGCTGTGATCGGCGACAACGTGTCCATCCTGCACGGCGTCACGCTCGGTGGCACTGGCAAGGAAGGCTCGGACCGGCATCCGAAGATCGGCAGCGGTGTCCTGATCGGCGCCGGCGCGAAGATTCTCGGCAACATCGAGATCGGCTATTGCTCGCGCGTTGCCGCTGGCTCCGTTGTGCTGAAGGCGGTGCCGCCCAAGACGACCGTGGCGGGTGTGCCGGCCAAGGTGGTCGGAGAAGCAGGGTGTTCGGAACCGTCGCGAATAATGGATCAGGTGATCGGCGCGGATATCTGAGCCGCGCGTCGCCTTAACAGTGTGGGCATATCGGCGGGGATAGCGTTCATGCGTCTGTCCCCGTGCCTTTACAGCGCCGTCTTTCCCATGCAAGAAGCGGCCAACCGAGACCGCTCAGGAGATGCAGTGTGAAGCCCGAAGAAATCAAGAAGCTCGACGCCTATTTCAAGCGCACGTTCAACCCGCAGGTGATCGTCAAGGCACGCCCGCGAAAGAACGATTCCGCTGAAGTCTATCTCGGCGAAGAATTTCTGGGTGTCGTCTATATCGATGACGAGGACGGCGACCGCTCCTACAATTTCTCGATGGCGATCCTCGACGTCGATCTTTGATCTGTGATTGACGGGCGGCCTGTCTTTTTGCCGCCCGTCTATCAGTTCGCGCCCAAGCGGCTGGCTTCTCATAGGCCGCTCGATCGATTTGCGACGCGGCTCGAGCCTTGAGCTCGCAAACCTCCGATTGTTTCTTTTCGCGAGGCAATCTCTAGTGCAAAATTGGACTGCCTTCCCTGGACCCGTCCACAGAATGCTCCATCTCCTGCGCTGAGCATGTGCTCTGGCCCTAAGGAGGGATGCCGAGAATGGGTATTTTCGACAAGATCAAGAACGCGATTTTTGGTGAAGCCGTGGCCGCTCCGGTCACTCCGTCCGCCAAACCCGCGCCATCGCCGACCGCAGCAGCGCCAAGCACTGCGCCCGCAGCCACGCCGCAGCCGGCACCGACGCCAGCCGCCGCAGCAGCTCCGATTGACATTGTGCCGCTGTTGGACGCGGCGGTGAAGAAGAGCGGACAGAAGTTAGATTGGCGCCATTCGATCGTCGACCTCATGAAGGCGGTCGGCATGGACGCGAGCCTTGCGGAGCGCAGGGAGCTTGCGGCAGAGCTCGGCTTCAAAGGCGATCCGCACGACACCGCCACCATGAACATGTTCCTGCACAAGGCTTTGATGAAACGGCTTGCCGAGAACGGCGGAAAGGTTCCAGCTGAGCTTCTCGATTGACCGCTCAATGCTATTGGCGCCGCGGCGACATTTTTAGCAAAGCTTCTGGTTGCGGCGCGCCTGATATATTTTAGCAAAATCAGTTATTGAAATATGGCCATCCTGCGCTACCGAAAGGCGAGGGCTCAAGAATGCAATCATGGATTGTTTTGCGATGCACAATGCTGCTTGACTATTTGTGCATTGCAGCTACGCTTCAACTGCCGCAGAGGCCAAGGAGGATGATGGTCATGTTGAACTTCGATGAAGCCAACCGGAAGAGCAAGGAAGCCATGGATACGATGCTGAAGAGCTATTCGGATACCGCAAAGGGCTTTCAGGCAATCGCGGCCGAAGCCGTAGAATACTCAAAAAAATCCTTCCAGGATACGGTTACGCATTTCGAAAGCCTGTCTGGGGCGCGCAGCTTTGAAGCTGCATTCGAACTGCAGACCAACTATGTGAAAACCGCATACGAAAACTTCGTGACCGAAGCCACCAAGCTCGGTGAGATGTATTCCGATCTCGCCAAGAGCGCCTACAAGCCCTACGAAGCGCCCGTTGCCGCAACGACCGCAAAGGCGATGAAAGCGGCTGCAGTCGTCGCGCCCGCCGCGGCATAAAGATACGCGGCGAGAGCCGCATAGCTCTTGAAAAACGAAGACCGGCTACGCATTTGCGGCCGGTCTTTTCTTTTTTCACGATGCCTGTTGGCTGGCCATCGCCAGTTTCTGTGTCTTTGCGTCGAGACCGGCCGAATTGTGATTGCAGTGTGAAACGAGGGGCTTAAAATCGCTCCAGGATGAACTAAGTTAGTATTTCGAATATTCGGCGGGGAATACTCCTCCCAAGGCCCCGTTGGACTGATCGAGGAATGAAAGAAAATGATCGCAGCGCCGATCCGGATGCAAAACGACAGCGAAAGGAACGGGGACAACGGAAATCGCGGAACCTCGGTCATCACACGCACGAAGCCGAAGACCAAGAAGCCCAATCTCTACCGCGTGCTACTCTTGAATGACGACTACACCCCCATGGAATTTGTCATTCATATCCTCGAGCGTTTTTTTCAGAAGGATCGTGAAAGTGCCACCCGCATCATGCTGCACGTCCACAATCATGGTGTCGGTGAATGCGGAATATTTACATACGAGGTGGCGGAGACGAAGGTGAGCCAGGTGATGGACTTCGCCCGACAGCACCAGCATCCGCTGCAATGCGTCATGGAAAAGAAGTGAGGATCTGAACGTGCCAACATTTTCGCCTAGTCTTGAGAAGGCGCTCCATCAGGCACTGACCTTTGCCAACGAGCGGCATCACGAATATGCCACGCTCGAGCATCTGCTGCTCGCCCTGATCGACGATGCCGATGCGGCCGCGGTTATGGGGGCCTGCAATGTCGACCTCGACGCGCTGCGCAAAACGCTTGTTGAATATGTCGATAGTGAACTCTCCAATTTGGTCACCGGCTATGACGAGGACTCCAAGCCGACCTCCGGCTTCCAGCGCGTTATCCAGCGAGCGGTGATCCACGTGCAGTCATCCGGTCGCGAAGAGGTGACAGGGGCAAACGTCCTCGTCGCCATTTTCGCCGAACGTGAGAGCCATGCTGCTTACTTCCTGCAGGAGCAGGAGATGACCCGCTATGATGCCGTCAATTATATCTCCCACGGGATCGGCAAGCGGCCGGGCTCATCGGAGTCGCGTCCGCCGCGTGGCGCCGATGATGGCGAATCCGAGAGCAAGCCGGCTTCGCGCGGCAGCGGTGATCAGGAAGATAGCGGCTCCAAGAAGCAGCAGGACGCTCTGAAGGCTTACTGCGTGAACCTCAATGATAAGGCCAAGAGCGGCAAGATCGATCCGCTGATCGGCCGTCAGGCCGAGGTCAATCGCACCATCCAAGTCCTGTGCCGTCGTTCGAAGAATAACCCGCTCTACGTTGGTGACCCAGGCGTCGGCAAGACGGCTATTGCCGAAGGCCTCGCCAAGCGTATCGTCGAAGGCAAGGTGCCGGAAGCGCTGGCAGACGCTACCATCTTCTCGCTGGATATGGGCACCCTTCTTGCCGGTACACGCTATCGCGGCGATTTCGAAGAACGCCTGAAGCAGGTCGTCAAGGAACTGGAAGAGTATCCGGGCGCCGTGCTGTTCATCGACGAGATCCACACGGTCATCGGCGCAGGTGCGACCTCGGGCGGCGCGATGGATGCCTCAAACCTCTTGAAGCCGGCTCTGTCCTCGGGTGCGATCCGTTGCATCGGTTCGACCACCTACAAGGAATACCGCCAGTTCTTCGAGAAGGACCGTGCTCTGGTTCGCCGCTTCCAGAAGATCGACGTCAACGAACCGTCGATCGACGATGCGATCGAAATTATGAAGGGCCTGAAACCTTATTTCGAAGAGTATCATCACTTGCGTTACTCGAACGAGGCGATCAAGACGGCTGTCGAGCTGTCAGCCCGCTACATTTCGGATCGCAAGCTGCCCGACAAGGCGATCGACGTTATCGATGAGACTGGCGCTGCCCAGATGCTGCTGCCACCTTCCAAGCGCCGCAAGCTAATTACTGAGAAGGAGATCGAGGCAACGGTCGCAACAATGGCGCGTATCCCGCCGAAGACGGTGTCGAAGGATGACGAAGCTGTCCTTGCCAATCTCGAGCAGGAACTGCGTTCCGTCGTCTACGGGCAGGACAACGCGATCGAGGCGCTGTCGACTTCGATCAAGCTCGCTCGCGCGGGCCTGCGCGAACCGAACAAGCCGATCGGCTCCTACGTCTTCTCCGGCCCGACCGGCGTCGGCAAGACCGAGGTTGCCAAACAGCTGGCGTCGTCGCTCGGCGTTGAACTCCTGCGCTTCGACATGTCGGAGTACATGGAGCGGCATACGGTGTCGCGTCTGCTCGGAGCACCTCCCGGCTATGTCGGTTTCGACCAGGGCGGCCTCCTGACCGATGGCGTCGACCAGCACCCGCATTGCGTTGTGCTGCTCGATGAAATCGAGAAGGCGCATCCTGACATCTACAACATTCTGTTGCAGGTGATGGACCACGGCACTCTGACCGACCACAACGGCAAGAAGATCGACTTCCGTAACGTTATCCTGATCATGACGACAAATGCGGGTGCGTCGGAGATGGCCAAGGCCGCGATCGGCTTCGGCTCGTCCAAGCGCACGGGCGAGGACGAGGAGGCGTTGACGCGCCTGTTCACGCCCGAGTTCCGCAACCGTCTCGACGCGATCATCCCGTTCGCGGCGCTTCCGACGGAGGTCATCCACAAGGTCGTGCAGAAGTTCATCATGCAGCTCGAAGCTCAGCTTTCCGAGCGGAATGTGACCTTCGATCTGCAGGAAGATGCCATCGCCTGGCTGGCCGAAAAGGGCTACGACGACAAGATGGGAGCCCGCCCGCTTGCCCGCGTCATCCAGGACGTCATCAAGAAGCCACTGGCCAACGAAATCCTCTTCGGCAAGCTGCGGAAGGGCGGCGTCGTCCACGTCACCGTCGGTCCGAAGGAAGATGGCAAGCCCGGCATCATCCTGGAAGCGGTGCCGGACAGCGCGCCGATCAAGCCGAAACCGGAAGCCGAAGTCGCGCATCCCGAGGCCGATGATGAGGATGATGGCGAGCTGAAGACGAAGGCCCGCGCGAAGAAGGCGACGGCCAAGAAGGCGAAGGCAGTCGCTGAGGCGAAGAGCCCGCCCAGGAAGGGCAGCGCGGTTCCCAGGGTCCCGAAGAAGTAAATGAAGAAGGCGGCCACATGTGCCGCCTTCTTCTTTGCTGAAGTACGCAATCGTTTAGGCGATAATTGCGCGGACGTGAGAACGCGACGAGAGCCTGATCAAAGCTCGGCCCTGATCTTCTCGGCGTTGGCCGCGAGCACCGTATTGTCCTCCATCTGGCCCGAATGCGGACGCAGCGCCATGCCCTCGTAGCGCGGGATCACGTGGAAATGCAGGTGGAAGATGGTCTGGCCGGCGGCCGATTCGTTGAACTGGCAGACGAGGACGCCGTTTGCATCGAATGCTTCCTTGACGGCATTGGCGATCTTCTGCACGACCGGGATCGTCTGCACAAGAACCGCCGGATCGGCATCGAGAATATTGCGTGACGCCGCTTTGGGAACGACGAGCACATGGCCTGGTGCCTGCGGCATCACGTCCATGAAGGCAACAGTGTGCTCATCCTCGTAAATTCGGTGTGACGGAATTTCGCCGCGCAGGATTTTGGCGAAGATATTGTTGCTGTCGTAGGCGGCGCTGGTCATACGAAATCTCCTCTTTGCTGCTGTGATCGCCTAGCGCGACAGGGGTGAAAGCGTCAATCCTCCTGCTGGCGCTCGCCCTTTCGAAACGGGCTGTGCTCCGTCAGGATCTCGTTCATCTGTTCGATGTCGTCACGCTCCCGATCGAGATAGTCGGCGATCGCCCGGCGCAACCCCGCATGTGCAACATAATGCGCGGAGTGGGTTGTCACCGGCAGGTAACCTCGTGCCAGCTTGTGTTCGCCCTGCGCTCCGGCTTCAACACGCTTGAGGCCCTTTGCCAGAGCGAAGTCGATCGCCTGATGATAACAGACCTCGAAATGCAGGTATGGGTGGTCCTCGATGCATCCCCAGTGGCGGCCATAGAGCGAATCGCCACCGATGAAGTTGATCGCGCCGGCAATGTAGCGACCGTCGCGTTTTGCCATGACGAGCAGGATATCGTCTGGCATACGCTCGCCGATCAGCGAGTAGAACTTGCGCGTCAGGTACGGCCGGCCCCACTTTCGGCCGCCCGTATCCATATAAAAGGCGAAGAACTGGTCCCAGATGCGTTCGGTTAGATCGCTGCCGGTCAGCCAATCGATGCTGATGCCGTGTTCGAGGGCGGTGCGGCGTTCCTTGCGAAGTGCCTTGCGCTTGCGCGACGCTAGCGTCTCAAGAAACGCCTCGTGATTGGCATAGCCTTCGTTGATGAAATGGAACTGCTGGTCAGTCCTATGCAAGTAATCCTCGCCCTCGAAGATGCCGATCTCGTCCTCGGGTACGAACGTAATATGGGCGGAAGACACGCCAAGCCGGCGCACGACTTCCTTGAGGCTCTCGGCTATGGCATGCTGGATCGGCAGGCGCTGCAAACCTTCGGCGACAAGCAGACGCGGGCCGGTCGCAGGGGTAAAGGGAATGGAGCATTGCAGCTTCGGATAATACCGTCCGCCCGCTCGTTCGAAGGCATCGGCCCAGCCGTGGTCGAAAACATACTCGCCCTGGCTATGATTCTTGAGGTAGCCGGGGAGGGCGCCGATGAGTTCGCCTTTGTCCGTTTCCAATAGCAGATGGTGGCCCATCCAGCCGGTTTGCGCCGTCGCTGATCCCGATTCTTCGAGTGAGGACAGAAAAGCATGCGACACGAAGGGATTGTAGGCGAGGGTGTTGCCTTTTGAGGAGGCCCCGGAAAGCCGTGACCAGCTCTCCTGGGATATCGCGGTGAAAGACCGCTCGATGCGGATTGAAAGTTCGTCTGTCATGGAGCGAATGCGAGACCGTTTGGGAGGAGAATAGGGCTCACCATCAGTCTGCGCATGATCTTGTCCAAAAAGCGAGCGTCAAACCGAAACGCGCGGATCGAATCCCTCGAATGTCATCTGGTCGGCATTCTCGAACGTGTGCTTGCGACCCTTTTCGTCACGCACGGTCCAGGTGATGACCACGATGCCCTTTTCGCGCTGCGCCGTGATGAACGGGTTCGGCAGATCGGCGAAGAAATAGGAAATGAAGTCGAGGCCGAGTTCCATGGCCTTTTCATGCACTTCGAACTCTTCCGGTTTGCTACCTCCTGCTGTCAGGCCAAGCGGATAGGGCGCATTGAGGGCCTTCAGATCCCGAAGCAGCCAGTGGTCAAAGCTCATCAGGGCGACCTTGCCCTCGTAGCCTTCCAGCACCTCCAGCACCGCTTCCGCAAATCCTTCGTCATCGGCCTCACGGCCTTTCAGTTCGATGACCAGAGGTACCTGGCCCTTTACGAGATCGAGCAGCTGCCGCAGCGTCGGGATCTTGTCGGCTGTCCCGCCGACGGAGATGAGGCCGAGTTCCCTGGACGTACGCTCGCGCACATCTCCCTTGAGCTTGCAAAGGCGCTCCAGATCCTCGTCGTGGAAGACGATCGGGACACCGTCGGAGGCATAGTGCAGATCGCACTCGATCGCGAAGCCTGCTTCGATCGCGCGCGAAAAGGCAGAGAGCGTATTTTCCCACACGGCCTTGTTGAGGTCGTGATAGCCGCGATGGGCGACCGGCTGTTGCTTGAGCCATGCAGCTGAGATCATTGGGCAATTTCCACGATCGCATCGATTTCGACAGCGGCGTTCATCGGCAGGGCGGCCATGCCGACGGCGGCGCGGGCATGCTTGCCGGCCTCACCGAGGATGCCTGCAATCAGGTTGGAGGCGCCATTGATCACGAGGTGCTGTTCGACGAAGTCAGGCGTGGAGGCGACGAAACCGTTGAGCTTGACGACGCGCTTGATGCGACCGAGATCGCCGCCGAGAGCAGCGCGCGCTTGGGAAAGGATGTTGATGGCACAGAGTTCCGCGGCACGTTGGCCAGTCGCAACGTCGACATTCTTGCCGAGATGTCCGGAGACGGCGATCTTGCCGCTTTCGAGCGGCAGCTGGCCGGATATGTAGAGGAGGTTTCCGCTGATAACGTAGGGAACGTAGTTTGCGGCCGGTGCCGCAGCCTCAGGCAGGGATATCCCCATTTCTTTCAGGCGCGCAGCGATTTGATCGGACATTTTCCTCTCCGCTTTTATTGTCAATAGTTCTAAAATTATGCATCAAGGCTTGGAATCTAGATTGTGACATTTTCGAGCCTCGATTTGGCCGAAAGCGTTCTTATAACATTGCAGGCGAGTCCAACAGGAGATTGTCAATGTTCCGATCCAGTCTTGCCGCACTTCTTCTGGCGAGCGCTTCGACGACCGTCTATGCGGCCGCGCCAGCAACGAGTGCCGCGATTGCGACCGGTCTTGTCGCTCATCGGGCGGTCTATGATCTGGAATTGAAGGATGCCTCCGAACGCTCCGGCATTTCAGGCATGTCGGGCCGCATGGTTTACGAGTTCGACGGCAACTACTGCACGGGCTTCACCACCAACTTCCGCTTCGTGACGCAGATCGATACGGGCGATGCCGTCCGCGTCAGCGACCAGCAGACGAAGACCTTCGAGAACGTCAAGGACCGCAGGTTCACCTTCGACACCAAATCCTTCACCGACGACCAGCTTGATAAAGAGGTCAACGGTGCCGCGCAGGACCAGGCTGAAGGCGTAAAGGTTGCCTTGACCCAGCCGACCAGCAAGGAGTTGCAGCTTGCGGCAAGCCGGTTCCCGACGGAACATATGTTAGACGTGATCCGGAACGCCAAGGCTGGCAAGCGCCTGTTCGAGGCGCGTGTCTTCGACGGCTCGGATGATGGGGATAAGGCGCTGGTCACGACGACTGTCGTCGGCAAACAGGTTGCGCCTGCGGCCGATGAGGCCGACGCAGGCAATGCCGGTGCCTTTGCGAAGGCTGCCTTCTGGCCGGTCACGATCTCGTATTTCAATGAGAACACAAAGACGGACGCTTTGCCCGTCTACCGGATGTCATTCAAGCTCTACGAAAACGGTATTACGCGTGATTTAACGATGGACTATGGCGATTTTGTTCTAAGCGGCAGGCTTGCGAAGCTCGAACTGCTCGATAGCAAATCGGCTGCGTGCAAATAATCGTCGTGGACGCTCGCCGCGACGATTGTCGGTATGTCTAAGTAAACCCTCTCTATGCTAGGAATCCGAAAGGGCGCTGATTTGGGCGTAAGAGTCGGATTGGAGTGAGGATCTTGGCGATACGGCATGATGTACTGAGTGGTGGACTCTCCGGCATCTCAACCGGACTGATCGCGCTGACGTTGCTCGCGAGCGCTCCCGCATTGGCGTCGAATTGCAGCAGCACGCCGGTGGCAGGCATCGATTGGAGCGGGTGCAGCAAGAAGAATGTGATGCTGCAGGGGAGCGACTTTCAGGGTGCCAACCTGGCTGACGCCGATTTCAGTCTGACCAATCTCAGCGGCACGAACCTGACCTCCGCGAATCTAGAAAAGGCGACGCTGGTGCGCGCCTGGTTCACGGGGGCGCAGGCAGGCAACGCGAACTTCGCGAAGATCGAGGCCTATCGGTCCGGCTTCGAGAATGTTTTCGCGGAGGGGGCGTCGTTCGCCGGCGCGGAACTGCAGCGCGCCAATTTCAACGGCGCAAAGCTCAGCGGCGCGAATTTCGAGAAAGCCGAGCTCGGTCGTGCGAGTTTCAGCAAGGCGGTGCTGACTGGCGCTAGGTTTTCGCTCGCCAATCTTTCGCGTGCGGACCTCAGCGGCGCCACTTTTGACGGGCCGATCGCCTTCGATCGTGCCTTCATGTTTTTGACGCGAATCGAAGGGCTTGATCTGTCCGCCGCAACCGGCCTTGAACAAGCGCAGGTCGATCTCGCTTGCGGCGATGCGAAGACGAAACTGCCGACCGGCCTTTCCGCGCCGACAAGCTGGCCATGTGCCTCCGATTGACGGAGCGTCGTGACGACACGCCCATACGAACGATCCCCCGCGACGTCCTTTATCGCTTTTTTCGTAGGAAGCCTTGATTTTCCGCGGAAGGGGGGGTAAGGGCACCCGCATTCCACACGTAAGGCATGGGATTGTCCGGGAGAAATCCGGATGGTTCCGCCCGGTGGCATTCTCAAAGAGGATGCTGTTAGCCTTGCGGAGGTTCAACCGGAAAAGGATAACAAGGCATGGCATTGCCCGATTTCTCTATGCGCCAGCTCCTCGAGGCAGGCGTCCACTTCGGCCACCAGACGCACCGCTGGAACCCGAAGATGAAGCCGTACATTTTCGGCGATCGCAACAACATCCACATCATCGACCTCGCTCAGACCGTTCCGATGCTGTCGCGCGCCCTGCAGGTTGTCTCCGACACCGTTGCTCGTGGTGGCCGCGTTCTCTTCGTCGGCACCAAGCGCCAGGCTTCTGAGCTCATCGCTGACTCGGCCAAGCGTTCCGCTCAGTACTACGTCAACTCGCGTTGGCTCGGCGGCATGATGACCAACTGGAAGACGATCTCCAACTCGATCCAGCGCCTGCGCAAGCTCGACGAAATCCTTAGCTCCGAGCAGTCCGGCTACTCCAAGAAGGAACGCCTGACCCTCGAGCGCGAGCGCGAAAAGCTCGACAAGGCTCTCGGTGGGATCAAGGACATGGGCGGCACGCCGGACCTGATGTTCATCATCGACACCAACAAGGAAAAGATCGCGATCGACGAAGCCAAGCGCCTCGGCATCCCGGTTGTCGCAATCATCGACTCGAACTGCGACCCGGACCTGATCGACTATCCGATCCCGGGCAACGACGACGCTTCGCGCGCCATCGCTCTCTACTGCGACCTGATCGCGCGCGCTGCCATCGACGGTATCGCTCGCCAGCAGAGCTCGTCGGGCCGCGACCTCGGTGCATCGATCGAAGCTCCGGTTGAGCCGGCACTCGAAGGCGAAGCCGAAGCCTGATAGAAGAAGCAGGCGGACTGAATGGGTCCGCCGTGCTTTCCAGAGATTGGGAAAGGCCGCTCGCGACTCTCGGAAGTTCGGCGGCCTTGACCGTTTCAGGCGAGGGCGATCTGCCTTTCGCCATTTGAGTTTCGTTATGACGCGTTATTCATCATGCTGTCATACATACAGGTACATTTCGTGCCTCAATCCGGTGCCGCACCGCCTTTCGCGGGCCACCGTTTGAACCGACAAGAGGAAGCTTATGACCGAGATTACGGCTGCACTGGTGAAGGAACTTCGTGAAAAGTCCGGCGCAGGCATGATGGACTGCAAGAAGGCGCTGCTTGAAAACAACGGCGACATCGAAGCGTCGATCGACTGGCTGCGCGCCAAAGGCATCTCCAAGGCTGACAAGAAGGCTGGCCGCGCCGCCGCTGAAGGCCTGATCGCCATTGCCGGCGCCGGCCACAAGGCAGTTGTCGTCGAGCTCAACTCGGAAACCGACTTCGTTGCCCGTAACGACGCCTTCCAGGATCTCGTCCGCGGCATTGCCAACGTTGCTCTGTCCACAGACGGTGCGGTTGAAGCTGTCGCGGCTGCGACCTACCCGGCATCCGGCAAGCCGGTCGCCGACACCATCAAGGACGCGATCGCAACCATCGGCGAAAACATGACGCTCCGTCGCGCTGCCAAGCTCGAAGTCGAGCACGGCGTCGTGGCGACCTACATCCACAATGCTGCCGGCGACGGCATCGGCAAGCTCGGCGTTCTCGTTGCCCTGAAGTCGGAAGGCGACAAGGCCGTCCTGACCTCGATCGGCCGCCAGGTCGCCATGCACATTGCTGCGACCAACCCGCTCGCCATCCGCGCGGAAGAAGTTGACGCTGCCGTTGCCGAGCGCGAACGCAACGTCTTCATCGAGCAGGCTCGCGAGTCCGGCAAGCCGGAAGCCATCATCGAAAAGATGGTCGAAGGCCGCATGCGCAAGTTCTTCGAAGAAGTCGCTCTGCTCTCGCAGGCCTTCGTGATCAACCCCGACCTGACGGTTGGCGCTGCGGTCAAGGAAGCTGAAAAGGAAGCCGGCGCTAAGATCGAAGTCGTTGGCATGGCACGTCTTCTCCTCGGCGAGGGCGTCGAGAAGGAAGAAAGTGACTTCGCCGCTGAAGTTGCTGCGGTCGCCAAGGGCTGATCGACCTATACATGTGAAAACCGAAGGGCATCGCGTGACAACGCGATGCCCTTCGTGTATCCGGCACACAGCGGTAATATACGAGGAGCCACGATGTCGTCAGAGCCTGTCTACAAACGCGTTCTACTCAAGGCTTCCGGCGAAGCCCTCATGGGCAGCCAGGGATTTGGAATTGATGTAGCGGTCGCAGACCGCATTGCGGCTGACATAGCCGAAGCGCGGCAGATGGGTGTGGAAGTCGGCGTCGTCGTCGGCGGCGGCAACATCTTCCGCGGTGTTGCGGTGGCTTCTAAGGGCGGCGATCGGGTCACTGGCGACCACATGGGCATGCTCGCGACTGTGATCAACGCGCTGGCGCTGGCAACGTCGCTGCGCAAGTTGAACATCGATACGGTCGTACTCTCCGCCATCGCCATGCCGGAGATCTGCGAGAGCTTTTCGCAGCGCGCAACGCTCTACCACCTGTCGCTTGGCCGTGTCGTGATCTTCGCAGGCGGTACAGGCAACCCGTTCTTCACGACGGACTCGGCAGCCGCACTGCGCGCCGCGGAAATGGGAGCGGAGGCGATCTTTAAGGGAACGCAGGTCGATGGTATTTATTCGGCTGATCCGAAAAAGGATCCCGAAGCGATCCGCTTCGACCATCTGACGCACAAGGAAGTCCTCGACAAGGGACTGGCCGTCATGGACGTCGCGGCAGTGGCCCTCGCGCGGGAGAATTCCATTCCGATCATCGTCTTCTCGATCCACGAGAAGGGTGGTTTTGCTGAAATCCTCAAGGGCGGTGGCCTCAAGACCGTCGTCTCTGATAACTGATTGAGTGGGCGGCAGGTTTGCCGCAGCTTCTACCAAGACGGGAGCAATGAAATGAGTGAAGGCATCGACATCAAGGAACTCAAGCGCCGCATGGATGGCGCGATTTCCGCGTTCAAGCACGATATCGCGTCGCTGCGGACCGGCCGCGCCTCGGCCAACATTCTCGACCCGGTCATGGTCGAGGCCTATGGTTCGCGTGTGCCGCTGAACCAGGTTGCCAACATTACCGTGCCGGAGCCGCGTATGCTGTCGGTTTCGGTCTGGGACAAATCGATGGTCAACGCGACGGACCGCGCCATCCGCGAATCTAACCTCGGCCTCAATCCGATCATCGACGGCCAGAACTTGCGCATTCCACTGCCGGAGCTCAATGAGGAACGTCGCAAATCGCTGGTGAAGGTCGCTCACGACTATGCCGAGAAGAGCAAGGTTGCGATTCGCCATGTGCGCCGCGACGGCATGGACGGCCTTAAGAAAGCCGAAAAGGATGGTGTGATTGGCCAGGACGAAAGCCGGGCGCAATCAGATCGTGTGCAGAAGATGACCGACGAGACGATTTCTGAGGTCGACCGCTTGCTTGGCGACAAGGAAAAGGAAATCATGCAGGTTTGAGGCGTGCTGCGGCTACGCCTTGGCTGCAAGAACCGGACGGGAAATGTCGGAGCGAACATTTTTGACTGTGCCAGAACACGTTGCCATCATCATGGATGGCAACGGCCGATGGGCAAAGCAGCGCGGACTTCCGCGGACGATGGGGCATCGAAAGGGCGTTGACGCCGTGCGCGAGGCAGTGCGCGCCGCGGGCGATGTGGGGATCAAATACCTCACTCTCTTCGCCTTTTCTTCGGAAAACTGGCGCCGCCCGGAAACGGAGGTCTCCGATCTCCTCGGATTGTTGAAGGCTTTCATTCGACGCGACTTGGCGGAACTCCATCGCCAGAACGTGCGCGTGAAAGTGATTGGCGACCGACACAGCCTCAAGAGCGATATCCTCGATCTTCTTGTGGACGCGGAAGAGACGACGAAGTCGAACACCGCGCTGACCCTCGTTATCGCCTTCAATTATGGTTCGCGTGACGAGATCGCCCGTGCAATGGCAAGTCTGGCACGTGATGTCGAGGCAGGACGACTCAGGGCGCAGGACATTTCTCCCGCACTTATCAACGCGCGGCTTGACACTGCAGGTATCCCAGATCCCGATCTGATCATCCGGACTAGCGGAGAGGAGCGCCTCTCCAACTTCCTACTCTGGCAGGCCGCTTACTCGGAGTTCATTTTCGTTCCTGAGTATTGGCCGGATTTCAGCCGGGAGATTTTCTACTCGGCGTTGGAGACTTTTGCGTCGCGCGACCGCCGCTTCGGTGGATTGGTGGCAAAGTCGGCTGCGGCAGTGGGCACCTGATGCAGCAGGAGCTGAAGCTACGCATTGTCTCCGGAGCAATTCTCGCCGCCATTGTTCTGCTCGCCACATGGTACGGCGGAGTGGCCTTGAGGCTGCTGTCGGCATTGATCGGGCTGTTGATCTACTATGAATGGTCGACCATTACGAAGCTTGCCACGGAACGGCCGGTCGCCAATGTAATCGGTTGGGTAGGCCAGGCGGCGATCGCGGTGGCCGTCGTTGTCGGTACCTTGGGCTATTCCCTGCTACTCTTGGCGCTTTTCTTCCTGATTGCTGTCGGCTTCGTGTTTACGTCAGGCGTGTCGCGCTGGTTTCCCACGGGGATCGTGTACGCCGGTCTTACCGGAATTGCGCTTTCGAGCATTCGCGGTGCCGACAGCGTCGGGCTCGTTGCGATGCTCTTCGTATTTGCCGTCGTGTGGTCGACCGACATTCTTGCCTATTTTGTCGGTCGCGCAATCGGCGGCCCGAAACTGGCGCCGAAGATTTCTCCGGGAAAGACATGGTCCGGCGCCATTGGCGGCGCCGTCTCCGCGGTGATTGCCGGCAGCCTCGTTGCCTATTTTGCATTTCCGCAAAGCGTCGTGCTGGTGGCGCCGATCGCGTTCATCCTGTCGGTCTGCAGCCAGGCCGGCGATCTCTTCGAATCCTTCATCAAGCGCCGCTTCGGCGTCAAGGACTCGAGCCATCTGATCCCCGGCCATGGCGGCGTCATGGACCGTGTCGACGGGCTCATTTTTGCCTGCTTTGCGGCGTTCTTGCTAGCTGGGCTTTTTTCGCTGATAAAGGGCGGCGAAATAACGTCGCTCGGTGCAGCCCTGTTCGGCGTATAATGTCTGCAAAGGCTGGCGGAAAGATCAGATGCTTGGCTTGACCGGTATATTGGCGTTCCTGACGGGCTATATGGTGCCCTTCATCCTCGTCTTGTCGTTGCTCGTTTTCGTGCACGAGATGGGGCACTATCTGGTTGGGCGCTGGAGTAGCATTCGCGTATTGGCGTTCTCGATCGGCTTCGGTCCGGAATTGCTCGGCTTCACCGACAAGCATGGAACACGCTGGAAGCTTTCGCTGATACCGCTTGGCGGCTATGTCCGCTTTTTCGGCGACGAGGATGTATCGAGCAAGCCCGATGATGACAAGCTCGCGGCGATGTCGGAAGAAGATCGTGCGCGTTCATTCGCCGGCGCGAAGCTGTGGAAGCGCGCCGCGACCGTTGCCGCCGGCCCGATCGCCAATTTCATCCTCGCGATTGCGATTTTTGCGGTTCTTTTCTCGATCTACGGTCGATCGGTCGCCGATCCTGTTGTTGCAGAACTCAAGCCCGGCAGCGTTGCAGCCGAAGCAGGCGTGGTCCCAGGCGATCTGCTGATCGCCATCGATGGCACGAAGGTCGAGACTTTCGATGACGTCCGGCGCTACGTCAGTATTCGACCAGAGCAGCGGATCGTCGTGACGATTGAGCGCAACGGCGAGAAACTGGATGTGCCGATGGTGCCGGCCCGGACGGATATGACCGATCAGTTCGGCAACAAGATCGAGATCGGCCTTATCGGCATCGTTACGAACCAGGACGTCGGTCACTTCAGGGTGCAGACCTATTCGCCGCTGGAGGCGGTCAAGGAAGGCACGATCCAGACCTGGCACATCGTAACCGGCACCTTCAAGTATATCGGTAATCTGGTCTCCGGTTATATGAAGCCAGATCAGCTCGGCGGACCGATCCGCGTCGCGCAGGCTTCCGGCCAGATGGCGACGTTGGGCGTTGCAGCTTTGCTGCAACTCGCTGCTGTCTTGTCGGTTTCCATCGGATTACTGAACCTGATGCCGGTTCCGGTACTTGATGGTGGCCATTTGATGTTCTATGCGATTGAAGCGGTGAGGGGAAAGCCGTTGGGTTCGTCTGCTCAGGACATTGCGTTCCGCATTGGCTTGGCGATGGTTTTGAGCTTGATGGTTTTTGCCACCTGGAACGATATAAGTGCTTTGATTGGCTGATTGCTGGACGAGGGAAAATTACCGTTTATTTACGATGTTTCAAAGCTGTAGTGGCGAATGCGTCACGCTTAGAAATGAAGTAAACAGAAATTAACTTGCTCCCTTGCTTGTATGTCAAAAGCGGGTAAAACGACACACGTGGCCGGAATCGGGGGACGCCTGGAGCCGGGGACGAGAAAAAAGGTAATGGGTGAAATGAAGGCTGGTTCAAGATTTTTGAACGCAGTATCGGCGGTTGCGCTGTCTGCAGGTATTGTTGCTTCGGGGGCAGGTGCAACGTTTTTCGTCTCGGCAACGACGGCAGAAGCTGCAGTCATTCAGCGCATTGATGTGCGCGGCGCAAGCCGTGTCGGCGCCGAAGCAGTGCGCTCCAACCTGACAATTCAGCCTGGCCAGAGCTTCTCCAACACCGATATCGATGACTCGGTGAAGCAACTCTACGACACCGGCTATTTCTCGGACGTCAAGATTTCCGTCTCGGGCAGCACGCTGGTTGTTTCCGTCCAGGAGGCGCAGCTCGTCAACCAGGTCGTCTTCAACGGCAACCGCAAGATCAAGGACGACAAGCTTGCTGCTGTCGTGAAGACGCGCGCGGCCGGACCTTTTAACGACGCGCAGATCCAGTCGGACATTCAGGCGATCAAGGATGCGTACGCTGCAACCGGGCGCAGTGAGGTTCAGGTGACCACGCAAGTCGTGCCCCTCGGTGAGGGACGCGTAAATCTGGCTTTCGTCATCGACGAAGGTGATCGCACCAAGATTGCCGCTATTAATTTCGTTGGCAACAATGCCTACAGCTCCGGCCGTCTCTCCTCGGTCATCAACACGAAGCGCTCGAACTTCCTGTCGTTCCTGACCCGCAAGGACGTTTATAGCGAAGACAAGCTCCGTGCAGACGAAGAGGCGCTGCGGCAGTTCTACTACAATCGCGGCTATGCCGACTTCCGCATCATCTCATCGGATGCGGCGTTCGACGAGACAACGAACAAGTACACGCTGACCTTCAACATCGAAGAAGGCCCGCGCTATGATTTTGGTGCCGTGACCGTGCAGTCGACTGTTCCCGGTATTGATTCGACGCAGCTTCAGGGGCTCGTCCGCACGCACGAAGGGCAGGTCTACAGCGCCAAGGAAGTTCAGAAGTCCATGGAAGCGATCTCCGATCAGGTCGCGTCCGCCGGCTATCCTTTTGCGCGCGTCACGCCGCGCGGCAACCGCGATCTGGGCAACAACACGATTGGCGTCGAATACCTGGTTGACCAGGGTGAGCGCGCCTATGTCGAGCGCATCGAAATCCGTGGTAACAGCCGTACGCGTGACTTTGTCATCCGTCGTGAGTTTGACATGAGCGAAGGCGACGCCTTCAATCAGCAGATGATTACGAGGGCCAAGCGCCGCCTCGAAGCTCTCGGTTATTTCTCGTCGGTCAATATCTCCACGCAGCCTGGCAGCTCGCCGGATCGCGTTGTTGTTGTCGTTGACGTGCAGGATCAGGCGACTGGCTCGTTCGGTATCGGCGCAGGCTATGCTGCCGGCGGCGACGGTCTGCTGCTCGAAGCATCTGTCGAGGAAAAGAACTTCCTGGGTCGCGGTCAGTACATCAAGGTTAGCGCCGGTGGCGGTCAAGAAGGCTCCCAGACCTATGGCTTGAACTTCACGGAGCCCTACTTCCTGGGCTATCGTTTGGCTGTCGGTTTCGATCTTAACCATAGTGAGACGTCGAGCAACGACAACTACGACTACGAGGAAAACAGCGGTGTACTGCGTGCAACGGCGCCGATCACGGAAGATCTGGCAACAACGTTCCGCTATAACTACAAGCAGATGAAGTACGATCCTTCGGGCTCGCTGAGCAATCTGTCGGCGCCATACCAGCATCTCGTCGAGGACAGTCCGTGGGTGAAGTCGTCCGTTTCGCAGACGCTGACCTACAACACACTTGACGACATGACGCTGCCTCGCGAAGGCATATATGCAAGCGCCACGCAGGAAATTGCTGGCTTGGGCGGTGACTCGGAGTTCTATAAGATCTACGGTAAGGCACGGTATTACCACCTGCTTGCGGATGATGCCGATATCATCGGTTCGGTTACGGGTTCGGCGGGTTATGTCGTCGGTTTTGGCGACAACTTGAACGTCTTTGACCAGTTCACGCTGACCAACGGCGATATTCGCGGCTTCGAGAACAAGGGCATCGGCCCACGCATTGCCGGCGCAAACGACGACCCGCTCGGTGGGACGACCTATTTTACGGTGTCGGCTGAAGCGACCTTCCCACTCCCTGCGTTCCCGCGTGACTTCGGCTTGCGCGGCGCCGTGTTCGCCGATGCAGGTACGCTGTTTGGCAATGATGTCGATCCGCGTGGTGATAGTGTGAACGGCGTTGATGCATCGCTCCGGGCTTCTGTCGGTGTCGGTCTTATGTGGGCGTCGCCATTCGGTACGCTGCGCGTCGACTACGCTATTCCGGTTCTCAAGGAAGACTTCGACAAGACTCAACACTTCAAGTTTGGCATAAACAACCAATTCTGATATCGGCAGTCCGGAACCGTAAAACCGAATTCCGTTCTGGAGATTTGCCGATGGAGCATAATGATTTTTTTCTGCCCCATGATGGCGTGAAACTCTCGGAGTTGGCGCAATATCTTGGGGCAGAGCTTGCTGATCTCAAAACTGCAGATGTGCTGATCCGTTCCGTTTCGCCTGTTAGCCGGGCGAAGGCGGGGGATCTCTGTTACATCATGTCGAAGAAGAGCAAGGGCGAGCTCGCGACGTGTGCGGCGTCTGCCGTGCTTTGCAGCACCGGTCTGAGATCACTGGTGCCCGATCATCTGCCTGTTCTGATTTCGAAGAATGCTCATGCTGCTTTTGCCATGGCGGGGGGCTATCTCTATCCGAACGCGCTGCGGCCTGGAGCACTGTTGTCGGAAGCCTCCGGTATCTCCGATCGTGCGATCGTTGATCCGACGGCCCGGCTCGAGGGCAAGGTTTCGGTCGAGCCATTCGCGGTCATCGGCGCGCATGCCGAAATCGGCGAGGGCACACACATCGGAGCGGGCGCCGTCATCGGACCGAACGTCAAGATCGGCCGTAATTGTACGATCGCGGCTGGCGCAAGCGTGCTGTGCGCACTCGTCGGTAACGGTGTTATCATTCACAACGGTGCGCGGATTGGCCAGGATGGCTTCGGTTATGCTCCAGGTCCGCGCGGGATGATCAAGATCGTGCAGATCGGTCGGGTCATCATTCAGGATCATGTCGAGATCGGCGCCAACACGTCGATCGATCGCGGGACGATGGATGATACGGTCGTCGGCGAAGGCACGAAGATCGACAACCAGGTACAGATCGGCCACAACGTCCGCATTGGACGCCATTGCGCCATCGTTTCCCAGGTCGGTATTGCCGGCAGCACGGTGCTTGGCGATGGCGTGCAGATCGGCGGTCAGGCCGGACTGAATGGACATATCAAAATCGGTGACGGAGTGCAGATCGCCGCGAAAAGCGGCGTGATCGGAGATATACCTGCCGGGGAACGTTACGGTGGTGTGCCCGCGCGTCCGATCCACGATTTTCTGCGAGAGACGGCAGCGATTTTGGCGCGATCAGCGGGCAGTAAGAAAACGGGAGAAAAGAATGACTGAGGAAGCCAAGACTTCGCTCTCTTCGGCAGATATCATTGAGATCATGAAGCTGCTGCCACATCGTTATCCGTTCCTGCTAGTGGACCGGATCATCAATATTGACGGCGACGAATCCGCGGTAGGCATCAAGAACGTGACCGCAAACGAACCGCATTTCACCGGTCACTTTCCCGAATCGCCAATCATGCCGGGTGTACTGCTCATCGAAGGCATGGCGCAGACGGCTGGAGCGATCTGCGCCAAGAAGCAAGACGAAACCGGGAATCTGGTCTACTTCATGACGATCGACAATGCGCGTTTCCGCAAGCCGGTCGTTCCCGGCGATCGTGTCGAATATCACGTGAAGAAACAGAAGCAGCGCGGTAATATCTGGAAGTTCCATTGCGATGCTAAGGTTGATGGAGCGCTCGTCGCCGAAGCTGACATCGGGGCGATGATCGTTCGCAAGGATCAAGCATGAGCACCATAGCAGCCAGCGCCAGCATTCACGCCATGGCGGTCGTCGAAGACGGCGCCGTCGTCGGCGAGAACGTCAAGATCGGCCCTTTTTGCCACGTCGGGTCGAAGGTCGCGCTGGGCGATAATGTGGAACTGCTGGCGCATGCGGTGGTATCCGGCAAGACGACGATCGGTAAGGGCTGCCGCATTTTCCCGATGGCCGTTATCGGTGGAGATCCTCAGAGCGTTCATCATGGCGGCGAAGAGACGACCTTGACGATCGGCGACAACTGCACGTTCCGCGAAGGAGTGACGGTAAACACGGGAACTGCCGATTTCGGTGGCCAGACGATTGTCGGCAATAACAATCTCTTCCTGGCGAACTCCCATATCGCCCATGATTGCCGGGTCGGAAACAATGTCATCATGTCCAACAATGTGATGCTCGCGGGCCACGTCACGATCGAGGATCGTGTCATTCTGGGTGGCGGCTGTGCCGTGCATCAGTTCACGCGCGTTGGCCGGCAGGCCTTTGTCGGTGGGCTCTCGGCTGTCAGTTATGATGTCATTCCCTATGGCATGCTCAATGGCAATCCCGGTCTTCTGAGCGGCCTGAACGTCGTTGGCATGACCCGCGCTGGTGTTGACCGGGCGACGATTCATGCCGTGCGGCGCGCCTACAAGGCGATCTTTGAAGGCGACGGTTCGATCCGTGACAACGCCGCCGCGATCCGGGATGAGTACGCCGATTGCGAACAGGTCATTCAGATTCTCGACTTTATCGCCGCGGAAAGCGATCGCGCTCTTTCCTCTCCGACCAGGGGACAGAAAGGGTGATGCTTGGCTCTCGCTGGTGACATGGCAAAAGGCCGCTTGGCAATCATCGCAGGCAGCGGCCTTCTACCGTCTCATGTCGCCACTGCGGCGCGGCGAGCAGGCGAGAACCCCTTCATCATCGCTCTGAAGGACGAGGCCGACCGTTCTTGGGAAGGCTTTGACCACGCCGTCATTGGCGTCGGCGATTTCGCCGCTCTCAACCGGATCTTTGAAAGCAACCGCATAGATCGCGTTGTCATGTCTGGTGGTGTACGCCGGCGCCCGGAGTGGCGCGAAGTTCGGCCGACACTGAAGACCCTCGCGAAATTGCCGTCGACAATCCGCACGCTGCTCGCTGGCGGCGACGATACGGTGCTGCGCATGGTCATCGCCCTGATCGAAGAGAATGGGCGCCGGGTTGTCGGCGCGCACGAGATCGCACCGGATCTGCTTGCCTGCGTCGGTCCATTGAGCGCAGTGCAGCCAAGCGCCGACGACACCAAGGACATAGTACGAGCAGCAGAAGCGGCGGATGCTCTCGGTAGGCTGGACGTTGGCCAGGGGTCGGTTTCAGTCGGTGGCCGTATCGTTGCGCTCGAGGGAGTGGAAGGCACAGACAGCATGCTAGAGCGTGTCGCGAACCTGCGGTCGGCCGGACGGATTTCCGCGCGCCGGCGCGGAGTGCTCGTGAAACTCTGCAAGCCTCAGCAGGATATCCGCGCGGACCTGCCGTCGATCGGTATTTCGACGATCGAGAACCTGCGCCAGGCGGGATTGGCCGGCGTGGCGATTGAGGCGGGTCGCTCGCTGATCCTGGAGCGTGACGCTGTCATAAAGGCTGCGGATGAGGCCGGTATCTTCGTGTGCGGACTGGATAGGGGATTGCCATCCTGGGGGCTAGTGTGAGCGAGGCTTCACTGAAAGTTGCCATTATTGTTGGAGAGGTTTCTGGCGACCTCCTGGGCGCGGACCTGATCGCCGCCTTGAAACGACAGTTTCCTGGCAGTGTGGAACTGATCGGCGTCGGTGGCGAGGGGCTGGAGGCGCAGGGCCTGCGCTCGCTTTTCGATTTCTCCGAACTGCAGGTCATGGGCATCACGCAGGTTCTATCGAAACTGCCACGGCTGGTTCGGCGTATTGGTGAGACTGCGACGACGATCATCGCCGCAAAGCCTGATGTGCTTATTATAGTCGATAGTCCCGACTTCACGCACAGGGTCGCAAAGCGCGTGCGAACGGCGCTGCCCGACCTGCCGGTTGTCAATTATGTTTGTCCAAGCGTATGGGCGTGGAAAGAATACCGCGCGCAGCGCATGCTCGCCTATGTCGACCAGGTGCTGGCGGTCTTGCCCTTTGAGCCGGAAGTGATGCGCAAGTTGGGCGGTCCGCCAACGACGTACGTCGGTCACCGTTTGACAGCCGATCCGAACCTGCTGGGCGCGCGACGCCAGCGCGAGCAGACGAAACCTCGAAACGAAACCGACCGCAAGACGGTGATGTTGCTGCCGGGTTCGCGCTCGTCCGAGATCATGAAGCTGCTGCCGCATTTTGGCGATGCCGTGAGCGAGCTGGTGGCCCGCAACGGAGATGTGCGCTTCGTTTTGCCGACCATGCCGCGACGCGAATCCATGATCCGTGATCTCGTCAAGGATTGGACGACCAAGCCCGAGATCGTGACGGGCGCGGAGGCGAAGTGGCAGGCATTCGCTGAAGCGGATGCGGCCATGGCCGCGTCCGGGACTGTCGTGCTCGAGCTGGCACTGACCGGTGTTCCCTGCATTTCGGCCTACAAGACGGACTGGATCATCAAGCTCATGACCAGCAAGATCAAAACGTGGAGCGCGGCTCTTCCGAACCTGATCGCCGACTACGCTATTGTACCCGAATATATCAATGACGTGGTCAGAGGCGGCAGCTTTGCACGCTGGATGGAGAAGCTTGCGGCAGACACCTTGCCGCGACGGGCGATGATGGAGGGGTTCGACGTTCTCTGGCAGAGGATGCAGACCGAAAAGCCGCCCGGAGAACACGCAGCAGAGATCGTTCTCGACGTCCTTCAAAAGAAAAAGCCCGGCCATTTCTGACCGGGCTTTTTGCAGACTGCTATCGCGGTTTAGCGCTTGGAGACCGGCAGGTAATCACGCTGCGGCTCGCCGATGTAGAGCTGGCGCGGGCGACCGATACGCTGTTCTGGATCTTCGATCATCTCGTTCCACTGGGCAATCCAGCCGACCGTGCGAGCGAGAGCAAACAGCACGGTGAACATAGTCGTGGGGAAGCCCAGAGCCTTCAGCGTGATGCCGGAGTAGAAGTCGATGTTCGGATAGAGCTTCTTCTCGATGAAGTATTCATCGGTCAGTGCGATACGCTCGAGTTCCATCGCGACTTCGAGCAACGGATCGTCCTTGACGCCGAGTTCGCCGAGAACCTCATGCGTCGTCTTCTGCATGATCTTGGCGCGCGGATCGTAGTTCTTGTAGACGCGGTGACCGAAGCCCATTAGACGGAACGGATCGTTCTTGTCCTTGGCACGGGCAATGTATTCCGGAATACGGTCAACGGTGCCGATCTCGGTCAGCATGTTCAGCGCTGCTTCATTGGCGCCGCCGTGAGCCGGGCCCCACAGGCATGCTATGCCGGCCGCGATGCAGGCAAACGGGTTTGCGCCCGACGAGCCGGCGAGGCGAACGGTCGAGGTCGACGCGTTCTGCTCATGATCGGCGTGCAGGATGAAGATGCGGTCCATGGCGCGGGCCAGAACCGGATTGACCACATATTCCTCGCAGGGAACTGCGAAGCACATGCGCAGGAAGTTCGAGGCGTAGTCGAGATCGTTCTTCGGGTAAACGAAGGGCTGGCCGATGTGATACTTGTAGGCCATGGCAGCGAGCGTCGGCATCTTGGCGATCATCCGCAGGCTTGCGACCATGCGCTGATGCGGATCGGTGATGTCGGTGGAATCATGGTAGAAGGCCGACAACGCGCCGACGCAGCCGCACATGACGGCCATCGGATGCGCGTCGCGGCGGAAGCCCGTGAAGAACCGGCTCATCTGCTCATGCACCATCGTGTGATGCGTGACGCGATAGTCGAAATCCTTCTTCTGGGCAGCGGTCGGCAGTTCTCCGTAGAGAAGCAGGTAGCAGACCTCGAGGAAGTCACCGTGCTCGGCAAGTTGCTCGATCGGATAACCGCGATGAAGCAATACGCCGGCATCACCATCGATATACGTGATTTTCGATTCACAGGATGCGGTCGAGGTGAAACCAGGATCGTACGTGAAGGAAGCCGTGTTCTTGTACAGGGCGCCGATATCGATGACATCAGGGCCAATCGTGCCGCTCTTGATGGCGAGATCGACTGATTTATCACCGATTTTCAGTGTTGCGCTTTGTTCCGTCATTCTGATCCTCCAAACTGGCGGTTGGCGCCATAAAAGCGCCATAGGGTTAAGCGTCGTCGACGATAGCTATATGATCGCGCGCCTAATGCCAAGTTACCGTGGTGCCATTTTGTGCATCGCAGTATCAACTTTTGGGCACTGCTGCGATGTACCCTGCGCATAGCAGAAGCTAATGATAATCCTTGGCTTTTCTGATTTCCGATTTTCCTTCAGATTTCAATCGATTATTGTTGCTTCAAGCCTCGAGAGCTTGCATTGTGGTTGCAAGGGCGGCTGTTTTTGGGCGCAGATGCATGCCGCGGTTGAAGCCATTTGAGGTGAGAAAGGCCGCTCCGGGCGCGGGTGCGCCTGCCCGTGCGGCAGAGCCTTATTTTCTCCGGCCTCAATCTACTCCCAAGCCTCCGCGCCTTCCGCACGCCGTCACTCGTTTCCTGGCCAACGCGGGGTACGACCGCGACTCTCGGCTGCTCATCGTGGTTTCAACGCGCTGTGGCAACGGAGATGGAACATGGGCGCTTTGTCCTGTTTTCTCCGGTCTTCCTCGGGACTGGCGCCGTCCTCTGGTTTGAGTTCGCAAGTGATCCGCCAGCAATCCGCCTGGGAGCATGGATTGTCGCGTCGGCCCTGATTGCGCTGGCGGCAGGCCAAGGCCGCCCGAAATCTTGCGCAGGCAGGGGTATTGGGTGTTCTGGGAATGCTTTTCGCCCAGTTCGAAACGCAGAGCAGGGCGACCGTCATATTGGATTCACCTGTAGCTACGACGATTACGGGCCGCGTCGAGCGTCGGGAAGGCGATGGCCGTGGCCGCTGGCGCGCTACATCATCTCGCTCTCGCTCTCGCAGACGCAGTCGCCCGGGACATTGTCATTGCCGAGGACGGCAGCCTTGTCGCGATTGTCAAAGGGCAAGTCCTTGCACCAAAAATCGACTCCATCCGACTGACTTCATCTTCGATCAATGGCGAAGGGTGCTCCACCGCGATCATTGGACGGCGTCGGCCCTGTTCGGCTGCGGGATAATAAAGGTGAAGCTCAACGTCTCTTCTCGGCAGCGGAACTGCGTAATGCTCGCAATGCGTTGCGTCAGGCTGCGATGGGCGCTACGAATCGCTTCGTATGCCTGAAAGGCGCCTGGTGCACCGCCACGCATGATAGCGGCTACGTCCTGACAATCGTCGAAAACCCTGTGTACTTCGGCGCTGCGTGCGACACCGCCGATATCGTCTCGTCTGACGGAATGCCGGTCGGGCGCACTGCTATTCACCGGCGAAACCTTGCGCCGCTCGGGCACCGCTGAGATACGGATAGACGACCAGGGCACCCATCGTGACGACCTCGTATACCACGCATGATCGCCCCTGGATGCGGCATCGGGCATACAACTGTCGAAGCGGTACGTTTGACGACGAGCTGCCTGTCGTTAGTGATAACGGCGAATGAGGCCGACCAGCTTGCCCTGAACCTTGACGCGGTCGGGTCCGAAAATGCGCGTTTCATAAGCCGGGTTCGCGGCCTCAAGCGCAATGGAGGCGCCCTTGCGGCGGAAACGCTTGAGGGTCGCTTCCTCGTCATCGACGAGTGCGACGACGATGTCGCCGGCATTTGCCGTGCTGGCGTTGCGGATGATCACTGTGTCGCCGTCGAAGATGCCGGCTTCGATCATCGAGTCGCCCTTCACCTCAAGCGCATAGTGCTCGCCCGGGCCAAGCATGTCGGCCGGAACTGTAATGTCGTGGGTATTGTTCTGGATTGCCGAAATCGGCACGCCGGCAGCAATCCGCCCCATAACCGGTACGGAGGCCGAGCTGTCGTTGTCGGCATGCGCAGCCGGCTTCGGCGGCGCAACCGGCTGCGGCTTGCCGAGGCTGCCTTCGATAACGCTCGGCGAAAAGCCGCGGCGGGGCTGGAGGCTCGGATTATATGCCTCCGGCAGCTTGATGACCTCCAATGCGCGGGCCCGATTAGGCAGTCGGCGAATGAAGCCCCGTTCTTCGAGCGCAGTAATCAGCCGGTGGATGCCTGACTTGGACGCGAGATCCAAGGCGTCCTTCATTTCGTCGAAAGACGGAGGGACACCGGATTCCTTCATCCGCTCGTGAATGAAGAGAAGAAGCTCCTGTTGCTTGCGCGTCAGCATCGAAGTTGAACCCCAGAGTCGTGAAACAAAGCCAGAACAGACACTATATGTTCCATATGTGTTCCGCAAGTGCCTAAATTTTCATAAAACTTGCCTGCAACTTGCTCAGTTTTTGCGTCGCTTTTGAGTGAAAGCGTAGAAGGGGGTTGCATTGTTGCCTTGCCCGGCGCACATCTTCGCAAATTCCGGAGAGTTTGCCATGAGCGAAGCACATCCGCTGGACCACATCGTGCTGCCGGTCTCCAATATCGGACTTGCGCGCGAGCGCTTGGGAAAGCTGGGATTCACCGTCGCACCCGATGCCCGGCATCCTTTTGGAACCGAGAATGCCTGCATATTCTTCGCCGACGAAACATACCTGGAACCCTTAGGCGTCGCCAACGCGGAGCTGCACGAGGCGTCGGCGAAGAAAGGCAATGTCTTCACTGCGCGTGACCGGGCTTTCCGATTTCGATGCGGGGATGATGGTTTCTCGGCGGTGGTCTTTGCGACCACCGATGCTGATCGCGACCATGCCCGGTTCCTTGCCGAAAAGATCAATGGCGGCGAGATGCTGCAGTTCGAGCGGCCGATGAAGATGCCTGACGGCTCTCAGGCCACCGCTGCGTTCAAGCTCGCGTTCGCGGTCGATCTGCGGGCTCCGGATTTTTTCTTTTTCACGTGCCAACGCGTCAATCCGCTGCCGGCCGACCGTAGAGCGCTGCAAAAGCACGCAAATGGCGTGAGTGGGATCGCAGAGATCGTTCTTGGCGCGCCGGACCCAAAAGCATTTGCGCCATTTGTGCGTGCTGCGGCGCACGGCCTCCCGGTGACCAACGAGGCCTTTGGCGCGAGTGTGACAACTCCGAACGCCAGAGTGAGCGTTCTCTCCCCAGATGGATTGGATGCCTACTTCGATATTCCGGCACCAAATGATCGCGGCCTGCGTGGCGTCGCCATTGTCTTCAAGGTCAGTGATCTCGCCGTGACAGAAGCGCATTTGGCTGCTAACGGGATGACTTATACGCGCAAGAACAATCGAATTCTGGTGAAGGCGGCGCCCGGACAGGGCGCGCTCTTCGCCTTCGAGGAGAAACGATGAGCCAGACAAATTCCGAAGTCGTGATCGGCGAAGGCGCCGGCCGCGTCACCTTTTCGAATGCCGGCAAGCTGTCCCTGATTGCCGGGCCTTGCCAGATGGAGAGCCGCGACCATGCCTTCATGGTCGCCGGTGTATTGAAGGAACTCTGCGACAAGCTTGGTCTCGGCCTCGTCTATAAGTCCTCGTTCGACAAGGCGAACCGCACCTCGCTGTCGGCGCAGCGCGGCATAGGTCTTGAACAGGCGCTGGAGGTCTTTTCGGACCTCAAGAAGGAATACGGCTTTCCGGTTCTGACCGACATCCATACCGAGGAGCAGTGCGCCGAGGTGGCGACGGTCGTCGACGTCCTGCAGATCCCGGCCTTCCTGAGCCGTCAAACCGATCTGTTAGTGGCAGCCGCGAAGACCGGCCGAGCCGTTAACGTCAAGAAGGGACAGTTCCTGGCGCCTTGGGACATGAAGAACGTTCTCAACAAGCTGAACTCGACCGGAAACCCGAATATTCTGCTTTGCGAACGCGGCGCCTCGTTCGGCTACAACACACTGGTTTCCGACATGCGTTCGCTGCCAATCATGGCGGCGATGGGTGCTCCAGTCGTTTTCGATGCGACGCATTCGGTGCAGCAGCCGGGCGGGCAGGGCGGTTCGAGCGGCGGCCAGCGCGAATTCGTGGAGACGCTGGCACGGGCAGCCGTTGCGGTTGGCGTCGCCGGTGTCTTCGTAGAAACGCACGAAGATCCTGACAATGCGCCATCCGACGGGCCGAACATGGTCTATTTGAAGGATATGCCGCGGCTGCTCGAAAAGCTGCTGGCCTTCGACGTGATTGCAAAGGCCGCCTGAAACCGGCAGACGGGTGTCGGCCGTCAACCGGCGAGCGCCATCCTTTTGTGGGAGGCATATCCCATGGTCGCGGACTGTCCCGTTTCGTCGAGACAGAAACGGGACAGCAGGTGATTGAGGCGCACCGCCTCGTCGCCCAGCTCTCGGCAGGCGGCGCTGGTTTGCTCGACCATCGCCGCGTTCTGTTGCGTGACACTGTCCATCGTGTTGATGGCGGCATTGACTTCCAGGAGCGCGGTGGTTTGTTCGGAGGAAGAACGCACGATCCCCTCGATCAGCGCCGTGACCTTGAGAATCTGCTGATCGATATTGCTGAGCGCTTCGCCTGTGCGGTTGACAAGGCCGACGCCTGCTGAAACCTGGCTGGAAGAGGTCTCGATCAACTGTTTGATTTCTTTCGCCAGATTGGCGGAGCGACCGGCAAGGTCGCGCACTTCCTGTGCAACGACGGCAAAGCCCTTTCCGGCATCACCTGCGCGGGCGGCCTCCACTCCGGCATTCAGTGCGAGGAGGTTGGTCTGGAAGGCGATTTCGTCGATGACGTTGATGATCTGGCCGATCTGTGCGGATGATGTCTCGATCTTCTCCATCGCGGCCACCGCCTCGTGCACGACGGTCGCCGAGTAGCTTGCGCTTTCCTTGGTCGCCGTCATCATCGCGTTCGCTTCGTTGGCCCGTTCCGATGAATTCTTGACGGTGACCGTGATCTGGTCGAGCGCCGAGGCTGCTTGCTCCAGTGAGGCGGCCTGATGTTCCGTTCGCCGGGCCAGATCATCCGTGCTCGACGCGATTTCGCTCGAGCCGGTCCCTACCGTATTCGTGACGGCTGAGATTTCTTTCATTGCGCCGGAAAGCGTACGGATGCTCGAGTTGAACTCCTCGCGCAGCTTTTCATAGGTCGCTTCGAAGGGCTCGCTGAGTTGGACAGAGAGGTCGCCGCCCGAAAGGCGCTCCAGACCGCGGCTCAGACTGGTGATGACGCGCTCGCGGGCAGCTTCCTCGTCTGCCTTGGTGGCGGCGAGCGCCGCATCGCGCTGTGTCTGGACCTGGCGTTCGGCATCCTGGCGCTCACGGATATTGTTCCGTTCCTCGGCGGCTTCGCGGAACACGGAGACGGCGCGCGCCATCTCGCCGATTTCGTCGGCGCGGCGGCTGAAGGGCACTTCCTTCGAATAATCGCCGGCGGCAAGGATCGCCATATAGTCGCGCATTGCTGAGAGCGGCACGACAGCGCGTCGACGGAAGACGTAAAGGCCGCCGAGCAACAGGAAAAACGAGACAGCTGCTGCCGCGAGCGTGATGGTGGAGAGGATGCGGGTCTGTTCGGCGGCATCCTTTTCGGCAGCAGCCAGGAAGGCGTTCGCCATATCCACGAGCTTGTTGACGGCCTCTTCATGAATATGGAAATTCGTTGAAAGCTTCTCGAAAGCCGCCGGGATGACGGCGGCGTCGTTCTTGAGAATGGCTGGGGCGAGTTCTTCTGCCATCACCTTCCAGAACACGTCGCCTTTGACGAGGACATCGTTCAGGAGTTTTTCCTTGAGGTCGGCGCTGAGCGCTGTTTCCGACCAATATTTGCGGCGATCCTTATAGGCGGGCTTCAGGACAGTCTGGATGCGCTCGATATTCTTCCGCGCGACTTCAGGACGCTGCACCGCCTCAAGTGCGAGCATGTAGGATTCAACAATATAGAGAGGTGGCGGCAGGATATCGGCAACGAGATCCTTTCCGTAGACGATCTGCTGATACATCTCGCCGTTCACCCGCAGCTTGTTGAAGGCGTAATTCTGAATGCCGATCGACGTGATCAATCCTGCGGTGACGACGGCCGCGAAGATGGCAAGGCTGCGAGCAATATTGAGTTTCATCCGGCGCCCCGTAAATTCTAACAGCGAACAGGTGTTGTTTATTGAAATGGCTTGGAGTTTGGAGGGAGTTTAGAATCTCTATAAACAGGCGGAATTGAACCGCATAAGGAAGTGCATCATGCAATACTACTTACCGGAGGACAGGCAGTATTTCCTCATCGAGGATTAATTGTAATATTAATTGGTTACTGATCGATAAATTTGCAACCACATTGAATGTGGTGACTTGTTTTCAAAACCTGAAGTTTCGAAACACTGGAGCAGGGGCAGCGGAAGGATGCCGTGACGCGCCTCTTCAAAAGCCTGACATATTCGCGCGATAGGTCCGTGACGTGCCGTGTGTCGTCGGTGTGGCATTGTAATTTGCGTGCCTTCGATTAAACAGGCTTCGAACGATTTATCCACCCTCGAGCAGGAAGAGCCGATGACCGCAATTACCGACATTATCGCCCGCGAGATTCTCGACAGCCGTGGCAACCCGACCGTCGAAGTCGATGTCTATCTCGAAGATGGCAGCTTGGGCCGCGCGGCGGTGCCGTCGGGCGCTTCGACCGGTGCTCACGAAGCCGTCGAAGTGCGTGATGGCGGCAAGCGCTATCTCGGCAAGGGTGTTGAAAAGGCCGTCGAAGCCGCCAATACGGAAATCTTCGACGCGATCGGTGGCATCGACGCCGAAAACCAGATCCAGATTGACAACATCATGATCGAGCTGGACGGCACACCGAACAAGTCGCGTCTCGGTGCCAACGCCATCCTCGGCGTGTCGCTCGCCGTTGCCAAGGCGGCTGCTCAGGCTTCCGGCCTGCCGCTTTACCGCTATGTCGGCGGTGCGAGCGCCCATCTTCTGCCGGTTCCGATGATGAACATCATCAACGGTGGTGCGCATGCCGACAATCCGATCGACTTCCAGGAATTCATGATCCTTCCGATCGGCGCCGATTCCATCCGCGAGGCCGTCCGCATGGGCTCGGAAGTCTTCCACGTCCTTAAGAAGGAATTGTCGGCTCAGGGTCACAACACCAACGTCGGCGACGAAGGTGGCTTCGCGCCGGGCTTGAAGAGCGCGCCTGAAGCCCTCGACTTCATCATGAGGTCCATCGAGAAAGCCGGCTACAAGCCGGGCGACGACATCAGCCTCGGCCTCGACTGCGCCTCGACGGAATTTTTCAAGGACGGCAAGTACGTCCTCGAAGGCGAAGGTCGCACGCTGGAATCGGGTGCCATGGCCGAATATCTTGCACAGCTCGCGGCCCAGTACCCTATCATCTCGATCGAAGACGGCATGGCCGAAGATGATTGGGACGGCTGGAAGGCTCTGACGGATCTGGCCGGAAAGAAGGTTCAGCTGGTCGGCGACGATCTCTTCGTCACCAACTCGGCTCGTCTTCGCGACGGTATCCGCATGGGTGTTGCCAACTCGATCCTCGTCAAGGTCAACCAGATCGGCTCGCTGACGGAAACCCTCGACGCCGTCAACACTGCCCACAAGGCTGCCTACACTGCGGTCATGTCGCACCGCTCGGGCGAAACCGAAGATTCGACGATTGCCGATCTGGCCGTTGCCACCAACTGCGGTCAGATCAAGACCGGTTCGCTATCGCGTTCGGATCGTCTTGCCAAGTACAACCAGCTGATCCGCATCGAAGAAGGCCTCGGCCCGCAGGCCCGCTACGCCGGCCGTTCGATCATCCGCGGCTAATCGCATCTGATTTCAACGACTTCGAACCCGCGTCCCAAAGGCGCGGGTCTTTTCTTGCTTAATTTTTCATAGTCAACGGACAGTTAATCTCTGCCCGGTAGTCTTGGACGCATCGAGGTAATGCGTTCGAGCGTGCGTTTATGTGGACAAAGCATCACAAAAAGAAAAAGATCGGTCGTTTCGTCGTTCCGGCGATGACGGTCGCGTTTCTCTCCTACTTCGGCTATCATTGCATCCACGGTGATTACGGTCTGCGGGCAACCGAGGGGTTCGAGCGCCAGCGGATAGCGCGTGAAAGGGAGTTGGCGGTTCTGAAGGGCAAGCGCGAGCATCTCGAAAAGCAGGTCGCGCTGCTGAGCGACGGTTCGATGGACAAGGATATGCTGGACGAGAAAGCGCGTCTTCAGCTGAATGTTTCTCGTGCCGACGAGATCGTCATATTCAATCACTATTCCAATTAACCGAAATTCAGTTAACTGAAATAAAGTCTTGTTTATCAGTAGTTTACTCATGAATACGAGCCATGCATTTATGGCATTGCTGCGGCGAAATTTCTTCCCTATGGTACGCGCCACCAAAGAACCGACAAACCCGTAGGGAGGGGTGAATGGCGCCGCGAAAAACCGCGACCGTTTCCAGCCGTAAAACTAGCGTAAAGCCGGCAAACAAGGCATCCAATGGTGGTCCTGTTGCTGATTTTACGCGCGATGAGGAGCTCAAGGCCTATCGCGAGATGCTGTTGATCCGCCGCTTCGAGGAGAAGGCCGGACAGCTTTACGGCATGGGCTTCATTGGTGGTTTCTGTCACCTTTACATTGGCCAGGAAGCTGTGGTCGTCGGCATGCAGATGGCGCAGAAGGAAGGCGATCAGGTTATCACCGCCTATCGCGATCACGGCCATATGCTGGCAACCGGCATGAGCGCGCGTGGCGTCATGGCCGAGCTGACCGGGCGCCGTAGCGGTTATTCGCGCGGCAAGGGCGGCTCGATGCACATGTTCTCCAAGGAGAAGCATTTCTACGGGGGGCATGGCATCGTCGGTGCCCAGGTTTCGCTCGGAACGGGCCTTGCCTTCGCCAACCGCTATCGCGGCAATGACAGTGTCTCCGTCGCCTACTTCGGTGATGGTGCCGCCAATCAGGGCCAGGTCTACGAGAGCTTCAATATGGCCGCTCTGTGGAAGCTGCCGATCATCTACATCGTCGAGAACAACCGCTATGCCATGGGAACCTCGACCGCGCGTGCTACCGCGCAGTCGAACTACTCCCTCCGTGGCTCCGGTTTCGGCATTCCCGGCATCCAGGTCGATGGCATGGATGTCCGCGCGGTCAAGGCTGCAGCTGACGAAGCCCTCGAGCATTGCCGCTCCGGCAAAGGCCCGATCATCCTCGAAATGTTGACCTACCGCTATCGCGGCCACTCTATGTCGGACCCGGCGAAGTACCGCACCAAGGAAGAAGTGCAGAAGATGCGCTCCGAGCAGGATCCGATCGAACAGGTGCGTGCGCGTCTGCTCGAAAAGGGCTGGGCCTCGGAAGACGATCTGAAGGCGATCGACAAGGACGTGCGCGATGTCGTTGCTGATAGCGCCGACTTCGCCCAGTCCGATCCGGAGCCGGATGCATCCGAGCTCTACACTGACATTCTGCTCTAATCGGGGAGGGACGACCCATGCCAATCGATATTCTCATGCCCGCCCTCTCTCCGACGATGGAAGAAGGCACGCTTTCCAAGTGGCTCAAGCAGGAAGGCGACACCGTCAAATCAGGTGACGTCATTGCCGAGATCGAAACCGACAAGGCGACGATGGAAGTCGAAGCCGTTGATGAAGGCGTCATAGGTAAGCTGCTGGTGCCGGCCGGTACCGAAAATGTGAAGGTTAACGCCAAGATCGCGGTCCTGCTGCAGGACGGCGAATTGGCCTCCGACATCTCCGCCGCACCCGCCGCGCAGCCCGCCCCGGCTGCCGCCGCCCTGCAGGCGGAAGAAAAGCCGGCGCCCGCTGCTCCGGTTCCAGCAGAGCCGAAGGCTGCCGTGCCGAATGATCCCGAAATTCCGGCAGGCACCGAAATGGTCTCCATGACCGTCCGCGAAGCGCTTCGCGATGCCATGGCCGAAGAAATGCGCGCTGACGACAGCGTCTTCGTCATGGGCGAAGAGGTTGCCGAATACCAGGGCGCCTACAAGGTCACCCAGGGTCTTCTGCAGGAATTCGGCGCGCGGCGCGTTATCGATACGCCGATCACCGAGCACGGCTTTGCCGGCGTCGGCGTTGGTGCTGCGATGGCCGGCCTGAAGCCGATCGTCGAGTTCATGACCTTCAACTTCGCTATGCAGGCGATCGACCAGATCATCAACTCCGCTGCCAAGACACTCTATATGTCGGGCGGCCAGATGGGCGCTCCGATCGTCTTCCGCGGCCCGAACGGTGCAGCTGCCCGCGTCGGCGCCCAGCACAGTCAGGATTACGCGTCCTGGTACAGCCAGATCCCGGGCCTCAAGGTCGTCATGCCCTATACGGCATCCGACGCCAAGGGCCTGCTGAAGGCTGCGATCCGCGATCCGAACCCGGTCGTCTTCCTCGAAAACGAAATTCTCTACGGTCAGCACTTCGATGTGCCGAAGATGGACAATTTCGTTCTGCCGATCGGCAAGGCCCGCATCCATCGTCCCGGCAAGGACGTGACGATCGTCTCCTTCGGTATCGGCATGACCTATGCGGTCAAGGCTGTCGCGGAACTCGAAAAGATCGGCATCGACGCAGAACTGATCGATCTGCGCACGCTGCGCCCGATGGACCTTCCGACGGTCATCGAATCGGTCAAGAAAACAGGCCGCTTGGTCACCGTTGAGGAAGGCTATCCGCAGAACTGCGTCGGCACGGAAATCGCCACCCGCGTCATGCAGCAGGCCTTCGATTACCTCGATGCGCCAATCCTGACGATTGCCGGTAAGGACGTCCCGATGCCTTACGCTGCCAACCTCGAGAAGCTTGCGCTTCCGAACGTCGGTGAAGTCGTCGATGCCGTGAAGGCTGTTTGCTACAAATAACAAGGGGAGGGTACTCGATGCCTATCAACATCACTATGCCCGCCCTCTCTCCAACCATGGAAGAAGGCAATTTGGCCAAGTGGCTCGTCAAGGAAGGTGACACCGTCAAGTCTGGCGATGTCATTGCCGAGATCGAGACCGACAAGGCGACAATGGAAGTCGAAGCCGTTGACGAAGGCACTGTTGCCAAGATCGTCGTCCCGGCCGGTACCGAAGGCGTCAAGGTCAATGCGTTGATCGCGGTTCTTGCCGGCGAAGGCGAAGACGTTGCTGCTGCTGCCAGCGATGCAGGCTCTGCTGCTCCGGCTCCCAAGGCTGAAACCGCTGCCGAAGCCCCGAAGGCTGAAGCCGCAAATGCTCCCGCCGCACAAGCGCCGGCTGCTGCACCCGCAGCCGCTCCGGCAAGCGGGAACCGGACCTTCTCCTCGCCGCTCGCGCGTCGTCTGGCGAAGGAAGTCGGTATCGATCTGTCCGCCATTTCCGGCTCCGGCCCGCACGGTCGTGTCGTCAAGAGCGACGTCGAAGCTTTTGTCACAGGTGGTGGCGCCAAGGCGGCTCCGGCTGCCGCAGCCGCACCGCAGGCTGCCGCACCGGCGCCGGCCGCCGCACCGAAGGGCGCGTCCGACGAAACCGTTCTCAAGCTCTTCGAGCCGGGCTCCTACGAGCTCGTGCCGCATGACGGCATGCGCAAGGTCATCGCCAAGCGCCTCGTCGAATCCAAGCAGACCGTGCCGCATTTCTACGTCACTGTCGATTGCGAACTCGATGCGCTGCTGGCGCTGCGCGCCCAGCTCAACGACGCGGCTCCCCGCAAGGATGGCGGCGCTGCCTACAAGCTCTCCGTCAACGACATGGTCATCAAGGCCATGGCACTGGCGCTGCGCGATGTTCCGGATGCCAACGTCTCCTGGACCGAAGCCAACATGGTCAAGCACAAGCACGCCGATGTCGGCGTTGCTGTCTCGATCCCGGGCGGCCTGATCACCCCGATCATCCGCAAGGCCGAGGAAAAGACCCTTTCGGTCATCTCCAACGAGATGCGTGACCTCGGCAAGCGCGCCAAGGATCGCAAGCTGAAGCCTGAAGAATATCAGGGCGGTACGACGTCGGTCTCGAACATGGGCATGATGGGCGTGAAGAATTTCGCGGCCGTTATCAACCCGCCGCATGCAACGATCCTAGCGGTCGGCGCAGGCGAGCAGCGTGTGATCGTACGTAAGGGCGAAATGGTCATAGCGACCGTGATGAGCGTCACGCTCTCGACCGACCATCGCTGTGTCGACGGCGCGCTCGGTGCGGAGCTGCTGCAGGCGTTCAAGGGCTACATCGAGAATCCGATGGGCATGCTCGTTTGAGACCGGAGCGGAGGCGGAAATGACGAAGACCGTTCTTTGCTATGGTGACTCGCTGACCTGGGGCTATGACGCCGATACCATCGGACGTCATGCCTACAAGGATCGTTGGCCAAGCACGCTTCAGGCGGCACTCGGCAACGAGGTCCGGGTCATCGCTGAAGGATTGAACGGGCGGACCACCGCCTTCGACGATCATCTCGCTGACTGCGACCGGAATGGCGCACGCATCCTGCCGACGATCCTGCAGAGCCATGCGCCGCTTGATCTCGTCATTTTGCTGCTCGGCACCAACGACATGAAGCCTGTCGTGGCAGGGTCGGCCTTTGCCGCCTGCCAGGGCATCGCCCGGCTGGTGCGGTTGATCCGCAATCATGCGTGGCCCTTCGAATTCGATGGACCTGACATTCTGATCGTCGCGCCGCCGAAGGTCCGTGAGACAGCGAACGTGCCGTTTGCGGCGTCGTTCGTTGGCGGCATCGAGGAGTCGGCGAAGCTTCCCACCCTCTATCGCGATCTCGCGGACGAGCTCGGCTGCGGCTTCTTCGACGGCAATTCTGTAGCGAAGACGACCCCGGTCGATGGCATTCACCTCGATGCGGAGAATACCCGCGCTCTCGGGCGCGGCATGGAATCGACTGTGCGGATGATGCTGGGGCTTTGAGCATGGGATCCTTCGTTTCGCTTCGTTCCGCCACGCGGGAGGATGCGACGGAGTTGGCTTTACTCACGGATATCGCCTCGCATGGTTTCGCCTCCTGGCTCTGGCTGGCGGAGCTTGGAAACGGCGGCGGTGATACGCCGATGGAGCGTGGACGGCAGAAGCTGCGCGGCGACCAGGGGCACGGCAACTGGAGCGATGCCGTTATTGCCGAAGCCTACGGCGAGATCGCGGGAGCTGCGATCGGCTATGGTCTGGGTGAAGGCATACGGAATATCCAGGCGGATCGCCCGGCGCTGAGGCCGGTCATCGATCTGCAGAAAATGGTCGTGGGAAGCTGGTTTATCGGAACGCTCGGTGTCTACAGCCATCTGCGTGGCATCGGGATCGGTCGACGGCTTCTGAAGGATCAGATTGAACGGGCGCAAAACGCGCCTGTCAGCCTGATTACCGCAGGTTACAACGAAGCGGCCCTGTCGCTTTACAAAAGGAATGGATTTTCGGAGGCGGCGCGCGCGGATGCCGTGGCCTTCTTCGAAAACGGCAGGAAACACGAGTGGGTGCTTCTCACCCGCGACGCCCGATAGTAAAGGCAGGAAAACATGGCTGAGAATTACGACGTCATCATTATCGGCTCCGGACCCGGGGGCTATGTCGCCGCTGTGCGGGCCAGCCAGTTGGGCCTCAAGACCGCGATCGTGGAACGCGAGCATCTGGGCGGCATCTGCCTGAACTGGGGCTGCATCCCCACCAAGGCTCTGCTTCGCTCGGCTGAAATTCTCGACCACTCCAACCACCTGAAGGACTATGGTCTCGTGCTGGAAGGCAAGGTCAGCGCCGACGTGAAGGCGGTCGTTGCCCGCTCGCGCGGCGTCTCCGCGCGCCTGAACGGCGGTGTCGGCTTCCTGATGAAGAAGAACAAGGTCGATGTGATCTGGGGCGAAGCCAAGATTACCAAGGCTTCGACTGGAGCTCAGCCGGGCGAAGTCGTCGTCGGCAAGTCGTCCAAGCCGGTGGTCGAGCCGCAGCACCCGGTGCCGAAGGGCGTCAAGGGCGAGGGCACCTACACCGCCAAGCACATCATCGTTGCGACCGGCGCCCGTCCGCGCGCTCTGCCGGGTATCGAGCCTGATGGCAAGCTGATCTGGACCTATTTCGAAGCGCTGAAGCCGGATGTGCTGCCGAAATCGCTGATCGTTATGGGCTCGGGCGCCATCGGCATCGAATTCGCAAGCTTCTACCGCTCCATGGGCGTCGACGTCACTGTTGTCGAAGTCATGCCGACCATCATGCCGGTCGAGGATGCGGAAGTTACTGCGATCGCTCGCAAGCAATTGGAAAAGCGCGGGCTGAAAATCTTCACGAGCGCCAAGGTCGCCAAGGTCGAAAAGTCCGCCAACAGCATCACGGCTCATGTCGAGACATCGGATGGTAAGATCCAGCAGATCACCGCTGATCGGATGATCTCGGCTGTCGGCGTGCAAGGCAACATCGAAAACCTTGGGCTGGAGGCTGTGGGCGTCAAGACGGACCGCGGTTGCATCGTCATCGACGGCTACGGCAAGACCAACGTATCAGGCATTTACGCGATTGGTGACGTCGCCGGCCCGCCGATGCTCGCTCACAAGGCCGAGCACGAAGGCGTCGTCTGCGTCGAGAAGATTGCCGGTCTTCCGAACGTGCATCCGACGGACAAGGGCAAGGTCCCGGGCTGCACCTACTGCAACCCGCAGGTCGCCTCCGTCGGCCTGACCGAGGCGAAGGCCAAGGAGCTGGGCCGCGACATCCGCGTCGGCCGCTTCTCCTTTGCGGCGAACGGCAAGGCGATCGCGCTTGGCGAAGACCAAGGCCTCTGCAAGGTGATTTTTGATAAGAAGACCGGCGAACTGCTTGGCGCACACATGGTTGGCGCTGAAGTCACCGAGCTAATCCAGGGCTTCGTCGTCGCGATGAACCTCGAGACAACCGAGGAAGAACTGATGCATACGATCTTCCCGCATCCAACTGTTTCCGAAACCATGAAGGAAGCGGTTCTTGATGCCTACGGTCGGGTGCTGAACGCTTGATAATTTCCCTCGCTGCACTCCATCCCCGCGTGGGTTAGAGCCATCCCAGGGTGGAAAAAACGAAAGGAAATCATCATGTCTATGGGTACGCAGGCACTACTCATCTTTCTCTTGATCGGCCTAGTGGCGGGGTTCCTCGCAAGCCTAGTCGTCGGTGGAGGCGGATTGATACGGTGCCTGCTGAGCGGCATCATCGGTGCGTTCGTCGGAGGCTTTCTCTTCAACGCGCTTGGAATATCGCTCGGTATCGACAATGCGTTGGTGGTGCAGATCATTCACGCAACGGTTGGAGCCATCATTGTGGTTCTGATTGCAAGGGCAATAGCATAGCGCGTCCCGAAGAACGCGAAGCGGTTTTCGGATAAGATGCGGTTGAACATGGGACTATAACGGGCGAGGGCAGGATGGAAGGCGTAGGCTGGATCGCGGCGATCATCATCGGCGGTTTTGCGGGTTGGCTCGCAGGCAAGCTGATGGAGGCGCGCTACGGGATATTGCTCAACATCGTGCTCGGCATCGTCGGCTCAGTCGTCACTACCGCGATTCTGGCGCAATTTCATATGGAGGTGGCCGGCGGCAGGCTCGGCTATTTCGTCACGGGTTTTCTTGGTGCCTGCTTGCTGATATTCGTGGCGCGGCTCGTCCGCCGATAAATAGGGCTTTTGCCGCATAGAGCGGCGGAGATTTGAACTGCCATGGTAACCATTCTCGACACGATCAATCCTGCCGCCAAGCGCTTGCGGCATCCGGAAAAGGCGCATCGGCCCGATCAGGAAGTCATGCGCAAGCCAGATTGGATCCGCGTCAAGGCGCCGACCTCGAAGGGCTACGCGGAGACACGCTCGATCGTGAAGGAGCACAAGCTCGTCACTGTCTGCGAAGAAGCCGGCTGCCCCAATATCGGCGAGTGCTGGGACAAGAAGCACGCGACGTTCATGATCATGGGCGAGATCTGTACCCGCGCCTGCGCCTTCTGCAACGTCGCGACAGGCAAGCCGAATGCGCTCGACATGGCTGAGCCGGAGAATGTCGCCAAGGCGGTGAAGGAGATGGGGCTTTCCCACGTCGTCATCACCTCCGTCGACCGCGATGATCTGGAGGATGGTGGCGCTGAGCACTTCGAGAAGGTGATCTGGGCGATCCGTGCGGCGTCGCCGACGACGACCATCGAGATCCTGACGCCTGACTTCCTGAAGAAGCCGGGTGCCCTAGAACGCGTCGTCGCTGCCAAGCCCGACGTATTCAACCACAACATGGAAACGGTCGCCGGCAATTACCTGACCGTTCGTCCTGGTGCTCGCTACTTCCACTCCATCCGTCTGCTGCAGCGCGTGAAGGAACTCGACCCCACCATGTTCACGAAATCGGGCATCATGGTCGGCCTCGGCGAAGAACGAAACGAAGTGCTGCAGCTGATGGACGACCTGCGGACCGCAGACGTCGACTTCCTGACGATCGGCCAGTACCTGCAGCCAACCCGCAAGCACCATGCGGTCATGAGCTTCGTCACCCCGGACGAATTCAAGTCCTATGAGACGGTCGCCTACACCAAGGGCTTCCTGATGGTGGCTTCGAGCCCGCTGACGCGCTCGTCACACCATGCCGGCGACGATTTTGCCCGCCTGAAGGCCGCACGCGAGAAGAAGCTGCTGATCGCAGCGGAATAATCAACGAGCGCTTGCATTTTTTTAAAGCCGCGGCGATCTTCCCGCGGCTTTCTGTTTGCAGTCAAGCGAGGCAATGAAAATGCCGGCTTATTTCGACGATATGCGCAATGCGCTCGGACTGCTGCGGCAGTCCGAGCGCATTATGGTCATCGGCTGCTCTGGCGGCGGCAAGAGCACCTTGTCGCGAAAACTCAGCGGCAGGCTCAATCTTCCTTATTTCTCGATGGATAGAGAGTTCTTCTGGTTGCCGGGCTGGGTCAAGCGCTCCAAGGACGAAGAGCGCCGTTTGATCACCAACGTTGTCGGCAGCGAACGTTGGCTCATGGACGGAACTGGCCCATCGACCTTCGATATTCGCGTCCCGCGCACGCAACTGGTCATCTGGGTACGCATGCCGCGCTGGCTTTGCCTGTGGGGCATCTGCAAACGCGCGTTCTTTCATTTCGGCCGGACACGGCCCGACATGGCACCCGGATGCCTGGAGCGAGTGCCGGACCGGGAATTCCTGACTTACATCTGGACGTTCGAGAAGCGGTTCACGCCGCTGGTGATTGCTGCACTCGACAAGCATGGCCCGAATGTCCCGGTTTTCCAGCTGAAAAGCCGGCGGGAGGTGAACCACCTTCTTGATCTTCTTGGCGCTCCTACTTAACTGCCGATCATGCCTCAGTTCGAAACGCACCACTCCGTCCCGCATTCCGCCGATCAGATGTTCGACCTCGTCGCTGATGTCGAGCACTACCCACAATTCCTGCCGCTCTGCGAGGCCCTCAGCATTCGCAGCCGCAAGGAGCGTGATGGCAAGGTTTTGCTGATCGCTGATATGACGGTCGGTTACAAGGCGATCCGCGAAACCTTCACGACACAGGTGCTGTTGAACCGGGCCGAACGCCTCATCGAGGTCAAGTATATCGATGGGCCGTTTCGCTATCTCGACAATCGCTGGCGCTTCGAAGAAACGGCGACGGGCAGCAACATCCACTTCTTCATCGACTATGAGTTCAAGAGCCGCATCCTGGGGGCAGTCATGGGTTCGATGTTCGATCGCGCCTTCCGCATGTTCTCGGAAGCCTTCGAAACGCGGGCGACAAAGATTTACGGCTGAGCCAATTCCAGGATCATGCCGAGCGCGGTCCTGACCGTCTCGATGCGCACCTGGTCGCGGCCGATATCGCCATAGAGCATCTTCCGATGAATAAGCCCGCCTTTGCGTGATTTGGCGGCCAGGTGGACGAGGCCGACCGGTTTCTCCGCTGACCCGCCGCCGGGGCCGGCGATGCCCGTCACGGCAACAGCGACAGCAGCGCGGGAGCGGAAGAGGGCGCCATGCACCATCTGCCGTGCGGTCTCCTCCGAGACTGCGCCGAAGCGGGTCAGCGTTTCCTCCTGCACGCCAAGCATCTCTATCTTGGCGGCATTTGTATAGGTGACGAAGCCTCTGTCCACGACTGAAGAAGACCCTGAGATCTCCGTCAGTGCGCCGGCAATCAACCCGCCGGTGCAAGATTCTGCCGTCGAGACCATCAGCCCCGCGGCAGTGAAGTCTCGAATGATGGATTCGGCTTGCGCAACGATGTCAGTCGGGAAGATGCTCATCTCATCTTTCCCTGTAGACGACCGTTGCTGTAGCTATCGCGGCGATGCCCTCGCGACGACCAACAAAGCCGATCTTTTCGTTCGTCGTCGCCTTCACCGAGCAGCGGTCAATGGTGATGCCGAGAAATTCGGACAGCTTGGCGCGCATCTCCTCGCGATGCGGCCCGACTTTCGGCGCTTCGGCGATCAGCGACACGTCGGCGTTCATGATCGTGCCGCCGCGCTCGCGCACGATCTTTGCCGCATGTTCGATGAAGATGCGTGAAGGCGCACCCTTCCATTGCGGATCCGATGGCGGAAAATGGTCGCCGATGTCGCCGGCGCCACAGGTCGCAAGCAATGCATCCGTCAGGGCGTGCAGCGCGACGTCTGCATCAGAGTGGCCCTTGAGCTTCTGGTCATGGGGAATAAAGACGCCGCAGAGCGTTACGCCGTCGCCGGGCTCGAGCTGGTGAACATCGTAACCGTTACCCGTACGCACATCGGGGAGCGTTTGTCCTGAAAGTCTGCTGTTTGCCATTGCAATGTCCTGTTTGACCGTCAGTTTCACATTGTCCGCCTGCCCCTCAACGATCCGTACCCGTAGACCGGCCCATTCGGCAATGGCCGCGTCATCGGTAAAGTCCGTCAGGTTTGCGGCGGCTGCTTTCTGGTGGGCAGTCAAGATCGGTTCGAAGGCAAACGCTTGCGGCGTTTGCGCTGCATAAAGCTGTGCGCGGGAAACTGTATCGAGAACCGTTCCGTCGAGGTCGGCTCGCTTCAGCGTATCGGCTACAGGCATAGCCGGGACAATTGCTGGCACGCCTTCCGAGAGGACGGCAGCGATTCGATCGAGAAGGGTGTGGTCGAAGAAGGGGCGTACGGCGTCGTGGATCAGAACATGCGAGAGGTTCTTGCCGCGCAAATGGCGCAGCCCCGCTAGAACGGATTGCTGGCGCGTCGAGCCGCCGTGGACCGCATCGATCGGCGTGCCCGACTGGACCTGACTGCTGGCATTGGCAAACAGGGCCTCGTCGTCGGGGTGAATGACCACGACGATGTGGCGAGCAAGCTCCCAACTGGCGAACTTCTGCAATGTATGAGTGATCACCGGCTTGCCGCCAATCGCCCGATATTGCTTGGGACCTTCCTCAGATGCGCCTGCGCGTTCGCCACGCCCGGCCGCCACGACGACAATACCTATTGCTGGTTGCTTTTGATGCATTTGCGGCATAAATCCTCAAAACGCGATATTGCACCGGTGCTTAGCGGCTTGGCGCATCGAATTCCAGCATTTGCCCGAAAAATGTCAATTCGCGCACTGCCCTCTTGGCAAGCCATTTAAACCTGTCTAAAAATAGTGCACGCATTATGCGTGCCTGAAAGATAATCAATTGTTGGACTTTGACCTCGCATCACCTTTGCGGATCGGACCTGTGGAAGTCAGGAACCGTGTCGTCCTGGCGCCCATGTCCGGCGTGACGGATATGCCGTTCCGTCAACTGGCGTGGCGCCATGGCGCCGGGCTTGTGGTGACCGAAATGGTTGCGAGCCGTGAACTCGTCAACAGTACTGCCGAATCATGGGTGCGCCTTGAGAGTGCAGGTTTTGAGCCGCACATGGTGCAACTCGCTGGCCGCGAAGCGCACTGGATGGCTGAGGCTGCGAAGATCGCGGCCGACCATGGCGCTGATATTATCGACATCAACATGGGATGTCCGGCCAAGAAGGTGATCGGCGGTTATTCCGGCTCCGCCTTGATGCGCGATCCCGATCACGCCCTCAGCCTCATTGAGGCGACAGTCAAGGCGGTGTCCATTCCCGTGACCCTGAAGATGCGGCTCGGTTGGGATGAGAACTCGATCAACGCGCCGGAGATTGCGTGTCGCGCGGAGGACGCAGGCGTCCAGCTGATTTCGATCCACGGCCGCACGCGCATGCAGTTTTACGAAGGCCGGGCCGACTGGGATGCAATCCGCGCGGTGCGCGATGCGATCACCGTTCCTCTGGTTGCGAACGGCGACGTCGAAACCGTCGAAGACGCTTATGAGATTCTGCGTCGCTCGGGAGCCGATGCCGTCATGATCGGCAGGGGCTGTCAGGGCAGGCCGTGGCAAGCCGGTGTATTGGCTGGCCGCACGGCGCCGGAAATGTGGGAGATCCCCGACATTGCCACCGAGCACTATAGAATGATGCTCGAATTTTACGGCGAGGCAGTCGCGGTTCGCCATGCAAGGAAGCACCTTGGTTGGTATCTCGATCGCTTTGCGCCTGATATCGCGCCGCAGGAGAAGGCTGCGATCATGACCGCGCGGGAGCCCGACGACGTTGCTGCAAGGTTTTATGGTGCATTGATGGCTGCGGCATCGGACACGCTGACCCGGGAGGCTGCATGACGAATGATGTGCCATCGTCGATCGACAACGGCGGTAGCGCAGTTGCGATCGCTGTGCTCAACGCGATCCAGAATCCCGTTGTTATGGTCAACGAGGCCGGGCTCGTCGCTTTCGCCAATTGGGAGGCGGAGGCCTTCTTTGGTGCCAGCGCCGCCCACCTTGCTCGGTACAAGATCTCGACCTTTATCCCGTTCGGCAGTCCGCTACTGGCCTTGATCGATCAGGTTCGCGAAAGGCGGGCGCCGATCAACGAGTATCGAGTCGACTTGAGCTCGCCTCGCCTCGGACAGGACAAGCTCGTCGACTTATACGTTGCGCCTGTGGTCAGCGATCCGGGTTCGGTCGTGATCGTCTTCCAGGAGCGGTCGATGGCGGACAAGATTGATCGCCAGTTGACGCATCGTGCGGCCGCCCGCTCGGTCACCGGGCTTGCTTCCATGCTGGCGCATGAGATCAAGAATCCGCTTTCCGGGATTCGCGGTGCAGCACAGCTGCTGGAGCAATCGGTCGTCGACGACGACCGCGCTTTGACACGGCTGATTTGCGATGAAACCGACCGCATAGTCTCGCTCGTGGATCGCATGGAGGTCTTCTCGGACGAGCGGCCGGTTGATCGGATGCCCGTCAACATCCACTCCGTTCTCGACCACGTGAAGGCTGTGGCAAAGGCGGGCTTTGCGCGGCACCTCCGCATCACCGAGAACTACGACCCGTCATTGCCGTCGGTCCACGCAAACCGCGATCAGCTTGTTCAGGTGTTCCTCAATCTCGTGAAGAATGCCGCCGAAGCGGTAGGCGATCGCCCGGATGGCGAGATCGTTTTGACGACGGCTTATCGCTCGGGCATTCGTTTGTCGGTCGCCGGTACGCGCGAAAAGATTTCGCTGCCGCTGGAGTTTTGTGTTCAGGACAACGGCCCAGGTGTGCCGGTCGACCTGCTACCGCACCTGTTTGATCCGTTCATTACGACGAAGACGAACGGTAGCGGCCTCGGGCTCGCGCTCGTCGCCAAGATCATCGGTGACCACGGCGGCATTATTGAATGCGACAGCCAGAACAACCGCACGACATTCCGCGTCTTGATGCCGGCCTCCAAGGACGCATCCATGGAAGACGCAACGGCCATAACTCCCACAGGACCCACTCGATGACAGCAACGATCCTCGTCGCGGATGATGATGCGGCAATTCGTACCGTGCTTAATCAGGCTCTGAGCCGCGCCGGCTATGACGTGCGAATTACCTCCAACGCGGCCACGCTCTGGCGTTGGGTGTCGGCAGGCGAGGGCGATCTTGTCGTAACCGATGTCGTGATGCCGGATGAAAACGCGTTTGACCTGCTACCGCGCATTAAGAAAGCGCGCCCGGATCTGCCCGTGCTTGTCATGAGCGCCCAGAACACGTTCATGACGGCGATCAAGGCTTCCGAGAAGGGCGCCTACGATTATCTGCCGAAGCCGTTCGACCTGACGGAACTAATCGGCATCATCGGTCGTGCGCTCGCCGAGCCGAAGCGCAGGCCCGCCAAGCTCGACGAGGACATGCAGGACGGAATGCCGCTTGTGGGCCGTTCAGCAGCGATGCAGGAAATCTATCGCGTCCTTGCGCGCCTGATGCAGACCGATCTGACGCTCATGATCACCGGCGAGTCGGGAACAGGCAAGGAACTCGTGGCGCGAGCGCTGCATGACTACGGCAAGCGCCGCAACGGGCCGTTCGTTGCCATTAACATGGCGGCAATACCGCGTGACCTGATCGAATCCGAGCTTTTTGGCCACGAGAAGGGCGCGTTCACGGGCGCCCAGACTCGCTCCACTGGACGTTTCGAGCAGGCCGAAGGCGGCACGCTGTTTCTTGATGAAATCGGCGACATGCCGATGGACGCTCAGACGCGCCTTCTGCGCGTACTGCAGCAGGGCGAATACACCACAGTCGGCGGTCGCACGCCGATCCGCACCGATGTTCGCATCGTCGCCGCGACCAACAAGGATTTGAAGCAGGCAATCAACCAGGGTCTCTTCCGCGAGGACCTTTACTATCGTCTGAATGTCGTTCCGCTGCGGCTGCCTCCTCTGCGCGATCGCGCCGAGGATATTCCTGATCTGGTGCGCCACTTCGTCCAGCAGGCGGAAAAGGAAGGGCTCGGCTCCAAGCGCTTCGATCAGGAAGCACTCGATCTGATGAAGGCCTACGCCTGGCCGGGGAATGTGCGCGAGCTAGAGAACCTCATTCGCCGGCTGATGGCACTTTATCCACAGGATGTGATCACCCGCGAAATCATCGAAGCCGAGCTTCGGTCGGATGTTCCGGACAGCCCGATCGACAAAGGGCCGATCCGCACGGGCAACATGACGATTGCCCAGGCTGTCGAGGAAAACATGCGCGCATACTTCGCTGGTTTCGGCGAAGGCCTGCCGCCGCCGGGGCTGTACGATCGTGTGCTGACGGAAATGGAGTATCCGCTGATTCTTGCCGCCCTTACGGCCACGCGTGGTAATCAGATAAAAGCAGCTGATCTTTTGGGTCTGAACCGCAATACGCTGCGTAAGAAGATCAGAGAGCTTGGCGTATCGGTGTACAGAAGCTCCCGCACTGCTTGACAATGTGACTGGCGACGTTGCATTTTCGCCACAATGCGTTGCTTAGAAGTCACGCATGGGGGGCCGGGTTTTCGCAGCTGTCTAAGAGCGTAGTGGCACTTGTTGTCGCATCGTGCAGGCGGGCTGGCGGTTTCCGGCCCTGTCGGCGGGGAGCGGCGGAGGCGATGGTCTGCCGCCAGGAGAATTAAGCGAATGGAACAGGATGCGATGCCGCCTGCGGCGGAAGGCGAAGCTGTCACGGCCGTGACCGATCGCCGCGCCCTGTTTGCGCTGCCGGGGCTGATCCTTGCTGGTGGTGCGCTTCTCTGCGCCACATTGACGCTTTTTGTGCTACTTGGGCTGACCCCGATCGCACCGACCTACCACGTCGTTGTCACCTCGGTTGTCGTGAACTCGTTCTTCGTGCTCGGTTTGATGGCCCTCATCGCACGTGAGGTCTCTCGCCTGCTAAAGGCTCGCAAACGCGGGCGCGCGGCGGCGCGGCTTCATATCCGTATCGTTGTGCTTTTCTCGATCGTCGCTATCACGCCGGCGATCCTAGTCGCCATTTTCGCCAGTATCACGCTGAACGCCGGCCTCGACCGATGGTTTGCCCTTCGTACGCAGTCGATCATCAGTTCCTCCCGCAACATCGGGCAGGCCTACATGATGGAGAATGCGAGCTATCTGCAGGGCCAGACCGTATCGATGGCGAATGACCTCGAACGCAACAGAGCGCTGTTCAATCTCGATCGCACGGGTTTTTCCGATTTGATGACACGACAGGCGCGAGGCCGCGGGCTGCTGGGCGCCTTTCTCGTCCAGCCTGACGGCTCGGTGATTACCCAGGCTGATATCAAGACCGAGAAGCCGTTGCCGGCAATTCCTCAGGACGCCTTGGACAAGGCCGCTGCCGGGCAGCCCACCTTGATCCCGCCGGGTGTAACGAATTTGGTCGGTGCCATCATCAAGCTCGATGCGATCGACGGAGCGTTCCTCTACACGGTCCGCGCGGTGGATCCTAAGGTCATGGGCGCGATGCGCCTCATGGAGGAGAATGCGACCGAATACAAATCCATGGAGGCTGGGCGCTTCTCGTTGCAGATTGCCTTCGCGGTTCTTTACATCGGCTTTGCCCTGATCGTTCTGCTGGCTGCCATCTGGACGGCGATCGCCGTTGCCGACCGTATCGTGCGCCCAATCCGCCTGCTGATTACGGCGGCGGATAGTGTGGCTTCGGGCAATATGGATATTGTCGTGCCCGTCCATGCGGTTGACGGCGACGTTGCAAACCTGTCGCGCACCTTCAACAAGATGATCTCGGAAATCCGCACGCAACGTGACGAGATCCTGGAAGCAAAGGACGAGGTGGACGACCGTCGTCGTTTCATCGAAGCCGTTCTTTCCGGCGTGACTGCCGCGGTCATCGGTGTCGAGCACGACCGCAGGATCACCATCGTCAACAGTTCGGCGGAAGTACTGATGGCATTGCAAGCGTCGGACATGGTCGGCAAACAACTCTCCGCGATTGCGCCCGAGGTGGATCAGGTTTTGACCGAAGCTGCCTCCCGCTATCGCGGCGATTTCCGCAAGCAGATTGCGCTTATGCGCGCAGGGACCGTACGGACCCTCAGCGTCCAGGTGACGCGTGAGGAGGTTCGCGACATGAGCGAATCCTATGTCATCACGCTCGACGACATCACCGATCTCGTGATTGCACAGCGCTCGACGGCATGGGGCGACGTCGCTCGTCGTATCGCTCACGAAATCAAAAATCCGCTGACGCCGATCCAGCTGTCGGCGGAGCGCATCCAGCGCCGCTATGGGAAACAGATCGACCAGAACGACCGGGGTGTTTTCGACCAGTGCACGGAGACCATCATCCGACAGGTGGGCGATATCGGCCGCATGGTCGACGAGTTCTCGTCATTCGCTCGGATGCCAAAGCCGATCAAGGAGCCGAGCGATCTCCGGAAGATCCTGCACGACGCGGTGTTCCTGCGCGAGATGGGCAACAGCCACGTTAACTTCCAGCAGGAACTGGGCGATCAGCCGCTGGAAGGACAATTTGATAGTCGCATGCTCGGTCAGGCATTCGGCAATCTGATCAAGAACGCGGTGGAAGCGATCGAAGCCGTGCCGAGCGGTGAGCGCGACCAACGCAAGATCCTGGTTCGTGCTTCGCTCGATCCGGTACGCGACCGCTTTACTGTCGATGTGATCGACAACGGTCGCGGCCTGCCGGTCGAAAACCGCCATAGCATTCTCGAACCGTATACGACGATGCGGGAGAAGGGCACTGGACTTGGTCTGGCGATCGTCAAGAAAATTATTGAGGAACATGGCGGGCAGCTCGAATTGCATGACGCGCCCGCTGATTTCGACCAGGGAAGAGGGGCCATGATCCGCGTGCACCTGCCACGTCTGGAAACCGTACCTTCTGCCCCGGCCGCAAGTGACAAGGAAAGTGTTTATGGCCTCTGATATTCTGGTCGTCGATGACGAGCACGACATCCGCGAGATCGTCTCCGGTATCCTGTCTGATGAGGGACATGAGACCCGCACGGCACACGACAGCGACAGCGCTTTGGCTGCGATCTCCGATCGTGCGCCGCGGTTGATCTTCCTCGACATCTGGATGCAGGGGAGCAAGCTCGACGGCCTATCGCTGCTCGACGAGGTCAAGACGCGCCACCCGGATATCCCCGTTGTCATGATTTCCGGTCACGGCAACATCGAGACGGCTGTGTCCGCCATCAAACGCGGTGCATTCGATTTCATCGAGAAGCCGTTCAAGGCCGACCGGCTGATCCTCATCGCCGAACGCGCGCTCGAGAATTCGAAGCTGAAGCGCGAAGTATCGGAACTCAAGCGCAAGGCTGGCGATCCGGTCGAACTCATCGGCACGTCGGTCGCGGTCTCGCAACTGCGCCAGACGATTGAAAAGGTTTCGCCCACCAACAGCCGTATCATGATCTTCGGCTCGTCGGGTTCCGGCAAGGAGCTCGTCGCCCGGATGATCCACAAAAAGTCGGCGCGGGCGAACGGCCCCTTCGTGGCGCTGAATGCCGCCAATATCACGCCAGACCGTATGGAGATCGCGCTATTCGGTACAGAAGGTTCGCCCGGCCAGGCGCGCAAGATTGGCGCGCTGGAAGAGGCGCACCGAGGCATCCTCTATCTCGACGAAGTCGGGGAAATGCCGCGCGAGACGCAGAACAAGATCCTGCGTGTTCTTGTCGATCAGCAGTTCGAGCGCGTTGGCGGCTCCAAGCGGGTGAAGGTCGACGTCCGCATTATCTCGTCGACGGCCTACAATCTCGAGAATCGCATCGCCGAGGGTTGGTTCCGCGAAGATCTCTACCATCGTCTAGCCGTGGTACCGGTGCGCGTGCCGGCGCTTGCGGAACGCCGCGAAGACATCCCGTTTCTGGTCGATCAACTGATGCGGCAGATCTCCGAGCAGGCCGGCATCCGGCCACGCCGCATCGGCGACGATGCGATGGCAGTGCTCCAGGCGCATGATTGGCCGGGCAACATCCGCCAGTTGCGCAACAATATCGAACGGCTAATGATCCTTGCTCGCTCCGATGGCCCGGACGCGCCGATCACGGCCGAAATGCTGCCGACTGATCTCGGCGACATGCTGCCGAAGGTTTCCGCGAAGAACGATTACCACATCATGACGCTGCCGCTCCGGGAGGCGCGCGAAATGTTCGAGAAGGACTATCTGATTGCGCAGATCAATCGCTTTGGCGGCAATATCTCGCGCACAGCGGAGTTCGTCGGCATGGAGCGTTCAGCGCTGCACCGCAAGCTGAAGTCGCTCGGCGTCTGATACAAGGGGCGGTGCGGTGCGCCGTCCATCATCCCGCAATTCCCCACGCACAGGTTCTCCATGCCCAGAATAGCCTATGTGAACGGCCGCTATATCACGCACTCGAACGCGATGGTCCACATCGAGGATCGAGGCTATCAGTTCGCGGATGGCGTCTACGAGGTTTGTGAAGTCCGCCATGGCTATATCGTCGATCTTACGCGTCACCTGAACAGGCTGGACCGCTCGCTTGGCGAGTTGCGCATCGCCTGGCCGATGAGCCGCAATGCGCTGGCCCGCGTCATTCGCGAAACGTTGCGACGCAATCGAGTCCGCAACGGTCTCTTCTACCTGCAGATCACGCGCGGCGTTGCGCGTCGCGATCATGTATTTCCGGCACAGGGAACGCCGCCCTCCCTAGTCGTCACCGCCAAGAGCACCGATCCTTCGATCATCGCCAAGAAGAACGCGACAGGCATCAAGGCGATCACCGTTCCCGATAATCGCTGGGATCGCGTCGATATCAAGTCCGTTGGTCTCCTGCCCAACGCTATGGCGCGCCAGCAGGCAAAAGAAGCTGGCGCCCAGGAAGCGATCTACGTGGACGCCGAAGGCATGGTGAAGGAGGGGGCCGCCACCAATGTCTGGATCGTTGATCGCAACGGCACGCTTATCACGCGCCCGGCCGAACATGGCATTCTCCGCGGCATTACCCGCACGACGCTGATCGATGTCGGAGCCAAGCTGGGGCTGAAGATCGAAGAGCGAAAGTTCTCGGTCGCAGAGATGCTTGCTGCACGCGAAGTCTTCATCACGGCCGCCACGAGTATCTGCTTTCCGGTTGTGTCGATCGATGGTCAGACGATCGCTAACGGCCATCCGGGCAGCGTCTCCCAGAAAATTCGGGAAGCCTTTTTCGACGTTGCGGAAAAGATTGCGATTTGATACCAAGGCTTTCTGGGCAGAGGGGATGAGGGTTGTCAGCTGCCTGCAGGCGAGGTCATTAGTATTCCACCGGCAAAACAAAGCCGGCAATAAAGAAAGAAGCGGCGCGATGGCGGAACGTTCTCAGAATCTGCAGGACTTATTTCTCAATACTGTTCGCAAGCAAAAGATTTCACTGACAATTTTTCTGATTAACGGCGTTAAGCTGACGGGCGTAGTGACGTCCTTCGACAACTTCTGTGTTTTGCTTCGCCGTGACGGCCATTCGCAACTCGTGTATAAACACGCAATCTCGACCATCATGCCCGGCCAGCCGATGCAGATGTTCGAAAGCGAAGAAGCCGCTTCCTAACAGGACCTGCAATTATTTCGACACGCGATACCAAGAACGATTCGATCATCCCGGAAGCAGCAAAGCACCGGGATGATATGCGTGCGACCGTCGTCGTGCCTGTGCTCAAGCAGGCACGTGCCGCACGCGGAGCGGGTGATGCTGCGCCGCTGGTTACCCGCACGCCCGAGAGTCGTCTGGAAGAGGCAACCGGTCTCGCGCAGGCAATCGACCTCGACGTGGTGAACGGCACCGTCGTTACCGTCAACGCTCCGCGGCCCGCGACGCTGATGGGCACCGGCAAAATCGACGAGATCAAGGCGACGCTGGATGCGAACGACTCCGGTCTCGTCATCGTCGACCATCCGCTGACGCCGGTGCAACAGCGCAATCTCGAGAAGGAATGGAACGCCAAGGTCATTGACCGCACGGGCCTCATACTCGAGATCTTTGGCCGCCGCGCTTCCACCAAGGAAGGTACGCTGCAGGTCGATCTCGCGCATCTCAATTACCAGAAGGGCCGTCTGGTCCGCAGCTGGACGCACTTGGAGCGTCAGCGCGGTGGCGGCGGTTTCATGGGCGGTCCGGGTGAGACCCAGATCGAAGCCGACCGTCGCATGCTGCAGGACCGCATCATCAAGCTCGAGCGCGAGCTGGAGCAGGTCGTGCGAACCCGCCAACTCCATCGCGCCAAGCGCAAGAAAGTACCGCACCCGATCGTGGCGCTGGTCGGCTATACCAATGCCGGCAAGTCGACGCTGTTCAACCGTATCACCGGCGCCGGCGTGCTCGCGGAAGACATGCTCTTTGCGACGCTCGATCCGACGCTTCGCCGGATGAAGCTACCGCATGGCCGCACCGTGATCCTTTCCGATACCGTTGGGTTCATTTCGGACCTTCCGACCCATCTCGTGGCGGCTTTTCGCGCCACGTTGGAAGAAGTTTTGGAGGCCGACCTGATCCTCCATGTCCGCGATATGTCCGACGTCGACAACCAGGCGCAAAGCGTAGATGTGCTCCGTATCTTGAAGGACCTCGGCATTGACGAGGAAGAGGGCGACAAGCGGATCATCGAGGTCTGGAACAAGATCGATCGCCTTGAGCGGGAAGCACACGATGCCATCGTGCAGAAGGCAAGCGGTGCCGAGAACGTGGTCGCGCTATCTGCAATCAGCGGCGAGGGTATCGATACGCTGATGGGAGAGATCAGCCGCAGGCTTTCTGGCGTGCTGACCGAAGCGACCGTGCGCCTGCCTGTCGACAAGTTGGCGCTGCTGCCTTGGCTCTATGACCACGCGATTGTCGACAACCGCGAAGACAACGAAGACGGCTCGATCACGCTCGACGTGCGCCTCTCTGAAACCGAAGCGGTTGAACTGGAGCGCCGTCTCGGCAACGGACCGAAATCAGGCAAAGAGGACTGGGAGCGCTAAGGGCGCTCTTCTGTAACGGCGTTTTGTCTGACGCGCGCCATTGCGCTTCCAGCAAGGTGAGGTTCAGCTATCGGCTCAACCCAGTTGCCGCTCGATCGCCTTTGCCGCCTGCCAGATTTCCTCCATCCGCTCCAGGCTCGCCGCTTCCAGCGTTTCGCCTTCCGCATCAAGAACAGCTTCGATATGATTGAAGCGTCTACGAAACTTCGTATTCGTTCCGCGCAGAGAATCTTCTGGATCGGCCTTCACATGCCTGCCGATGTTGACGACGGCGAAGATAAGGTCGCCGAGCTCATCGCTGACCTTCGCCTGATCGCCTTCGGCCAACGCAACGCGCAGTTCACCGATCTCTTCCTCGATCTTGTCGAGGATCGGCTCGGGTGCTGACCAGTCGAAGCCCACCTTTGCAGCACGCTCCTGCAGCTTCAATGCTTCCGTCAGGGCGGGGAAGCTCCGCTGAACCGATCCCAGGAAACCGGCCTTGAAATCCTCGCTGACACCGCGCTTGGCTCGCCGTTCGGCGCGCTCACGCGTTTCGGCGTGCTTGATGTCGTCCCACTGCTTCTTCACCGCGTCGGGCGTATCGGCGTCTGAACGCGCAAAAACGTGCGGATGGCGGCGGATCATCTTGCGGGTAATCGCCTCGACGACATCGCCAAAGGAGAATTCACCGGCTTCCTCCGCCATTCGTGCGTGGAACACGACCTGCAGCAGCAGGTCGCCCAACTCATCGCAGAGGTCGTCCATGTCGTGGCGCTCGATCGCGTCGGAAACCTCGTAGGCCTCCTCGATCGTGTAGGGCTTGATCGTTTCGAAGGTCTGGACGATGTCCCAGGGGCAGCCGGTTTGCGGATTGCGCAGCGCGGCCATGATCTCGATCAGGCGCGAAATGTCTTTAGAGGCTTCCATGGTCACTCAGTTCAGTGGAATGTCGTTGTCGCTCTTGGATGCCTGATAGCTGTCCGAGAGCGTGTCGTAACGCGCCTTGATGCGCGCCGTCTGCGCCTTCAACTCAGCCTTCAAATGCTCGTCCTCTGTCTCGACGAGATCGGCGATAGCAAAGCTGTTCCAGAACGCGTTGCTGCGCCGGTAGCCGCCCGGCTCCAGACCGAAGACTTCCTTCAGGATCCTCAAGTCGTGGGGAATGGCGAAGGCGTCGCGCGAATCTTCGTGGCTGAAAAAATAATAGAAATTGTCGAAACCGGCCCAGGTGATCGCCGACATGCACATGGTGCAGGGTTCGTGGGTCGACAGAAAGATCAGATCCTTCGTGGCGGGGTTCCCGCTAAGCTCGTAGAAGCGCTTCAGCGTGTGCACCTCGCCATGCCACAGCGGGTTTTCAAGCTCGTTGTTGGTTTCCGCAATGACGAGCGAAAGATCGGATTTGCACAGGATCGCGGCGCCGAACACCTTGTTGCCGGCCGCGACGCCGCGCTCGGTCATCGGCAAGATGTCTTGTTCCATGACGTTGAGCAGGCGGGCGGCGAGGGTCTTGTCGGGCATGGCTTTCTCCTTGGAGGCCGCACTTTACCGCCAGCGGCAGTCAACGCAAATGCCGATCAGGCAGCGCGACCGGATTTGTCACAGCCTTCTGTTGCGGTGCGGCGGATCAGGCTGTGTCCGCTGCGCCGCACCGGTGACTTTTACTCAAATCACCGGAACACCGAGTAAAAGAATACGCGCCCGCAGAGGCTTTCGAATTTCTGTTTCTTCAATTCCTTGGCTCGACGGTGCATATTCCGGCAACTTCGAAATGGATTGATGATGCCTCCCAAGACTGAACAACTGTCGGTATTTCCTGCTTTCTTTCGCGTTGAAGGCAAGATTGCGGCTGTCTTCGGCAATGGCGACGAGGCCTTTGCGAAGGTTCGTCTGCTCTCGAACACGCAGGCGCGGGTTGTCGCCTATACCAACCGCCCTGAGGCCGATTACCACGCCTACCTGATCGCCAATCGGATCGAGACGGTGCGCGCCGGCCTTGCGGCCGAGCAGGTCCGTGGTGCAACGCTCGTCTTTGCGGCGACCGGAGACGCGGCACAGGATCGCGCCATCGTCGAGGCAGCCCGTGCCGAAAAGGTGCCCGCCAATGCCGTCGATCAGCCGGAGTACTGCGATTTCTTCACGCCGGCTCTTGTCAACCGTGCGCCGGTAGCCGTCGCGATCGGCACCGAAGGCGCCGGGCCGGTGTTGGCCCAGATGATCCGCGCTCAGGTCGACCAGCTTCTCGCACCGTCGCTCGGCCGGTTGGCGGATCTCGCGATCAGCTACCGCAAGACAGTTGAGCATGTCGTCCCCAAGGGCGCTGCACGCCGTCTTTTCTGGCGTCGCTTCTTCTCCGGCGCGGTTGCCGATGCTGTCGCCAACGAGAACCTACCGCAGGCGCGTCGTGCTGCCAATGGCCTGCTACAGTTTGCTGAGCAGGTCGAGGGCCATGTCTGGCTCGTCGGTGCCGGTCCGGGTGCCGCGGATCTCCTTACTCTGCGCGCCCAGCGCGTGATGATGGAAGCCGATGTCATTGTCTATGATGCCCTCGTGCCGCAGGAGATTGTCGACATGGGTCGCCGTGACGCCGAGCGTCTGTCGGTCGGCAAGCGCAAGGGATGCCATTCGAAGTCCCAGGAGGAGATCAACGATCTGCTCGTGTACCTCGGTCGCGAAGGCAAGCGCGTGGTTCGCCTGAAGTCCGGAGATCCGCTTGTGTACGGTCGAGCAGGCGAGGAGATGGCGGCAATGCGCGCTGCGGGCATTTCCTATGAAGTGGTTCCGGGCATCACCTCGGCTTTCGCCGCTGCCGCCGATTTCGAGCTGCCGCTGACGCTGCGTGGCGTGGCCTCCTCGCTGGTCTTCACGACCGGCCACGATCTGACGGGCGATGTTCTGCCGGATTGGGCAAGCCTTGCTGTATCCGGCGCGACGATCGCCGTCTATATGGGCCGCACCGTTGCCGCGTCCGTAGCTGAACGCCTGATGCAGGCAGGCCTTGCCGCGGAAACGACTGTTGCCGTAGTTGAGAACGCCAGCCGCTCCGATCGCCGCCTGTTACATGGGATTTTGCGGGATCTTCCCGACCTGCAGCACCGTTACGAGTTGACCGGCCCGGTCATGGTCATTATCGGCGATGCGGTCGCAGGCGCCAATTTCGAACTGTCGGAGCCGCTTGTGCGCGAACGCGCCCGGTCCGAGGAATTTGCAAGGAGCTGAACATGGTAGACAAGGTTCTGACCGCCAACCGATTGACGGATGGTGTCGCGGTTTGGCTGAACGCCAATGGCGAATGGGTTACCTCGCTGCAGGAATCTCTCGTTGCTCGCCATGCAGAAGCCGTCGCGGCGCTGGAGGCGATTGGCAAGAAGTCCTATGCCGACAACCAGGTCGTGGACGTTGCCGTCGTCGAGGTTCAGGAGACAAACGGCGTACTCTGGCCGCTGCGTCTTCGCGAGCGCATTCGTGCCCAGGGGCCGACCATGGAATACGCGCCGGGCTACAAGCCCGCCGACCCCGCATTCATCGCAGTCTGAGGAAGCAGATGTATCGTTACGACGAATTTGACCATGCTTTTGTCGCCGAGCGCGTCGAGCAGTTTCGCGACCAGGTGCAGCGCCGCCTTTCCGGCGAACTCGCCGAAGACGCTTTCAAGCCGTTGCGCCTGATGAACGGCGTCTATCTGCAGCTTCACGCCTACATGCTGCGTATTGCCGTTCCTTATGGCACGCTGAGCTCGCGCCAGATGCGTATGCTCGCTCATGTCGCGCGCACTTATGATCGCGGTTATGGCCACTTCACCACGCGCCAGAACCTGCAGTTCAACTGGCCGAAGCTCTCCGACATGCCGGATGTGCTGGCTGAGCTTGCGACGGTCGAGATGCATGCGATGCAGACCTCGGGCAATTGCATCCGCAATGTCACGGCCGATCACTTCGCCGGCGCTGCCGCGGATGAAGTCGCCGATCCGCGTCCCTATGCTGAAATCCTGCGCCAGTGGTCGTCCGTGCATCCGGAATTCTCGTTCCTGCCGCGCAAGTTCAAGATTGCCGTTACCGGCGCCGAACGCGATCGCGCTGCGATCCAGGTCCACGACATCGGCCTGCATCTGAAGAAGAATGAGAAGGGCGAGATCGGCTTTGCCGTCTATGTCGGTGGCGGCCAGGGCCGCACGCCGATGATTGCCAAGCTGATCCGTGACTTCCTGCCGGAAGAGGATCTGCTGTCCTACACGACCGCAGTCATGCGCGTGTATAATCTGCATGGCCGTCGTGACAACAAGTACAAGGCTCGTATCAAGATTCTCGTGCATGAAACGGGTGCGGAAGAGCTGGCACGTCAGGTCGAGGCCGAGTTCGCTGAACTCAAGGACTCCGAACTGAGGCTGCCGGAGAAGGACGTCGAAGCCATCGCCGCCTATTTCGCGCCGCCGGCTCTGCCCGATCGCGCGGAAGGATGGGAGAACCTCGCTCGTTGGAAGAAGGCCGATCCGGCTTTCTCCCGCTGGGTTCAGCAGAACGTGCAGCCGCACAAGCATCCCGACTACGGCATGGTGACGATCTCGCTGAAGCCGATCGGTGGTATTCCGGGCGATGCTTCGGACAGCCAGATGGATGCTGTTGCTGATATCGCCGAGGAGTATGCCTTTGACGAAATCCGCGTCAGCCATGAGCAGAACCTGATCCTGCCGCATGTGGCGCTTGCCGATCTCGAAGCCGTTTATCGCGGTCTGGTTGCCATCGGTCTTGCCGAAGCCAATGCCGGTCTCATCACCGATATCATTGCCTGTCCCGGGCTGGACTACTGCGCGCTCGCAAACGCGCGCTCCATTCCCGTTGCGCAGGAAATCTCCAGGCGCTTCGGCGATCCGGTTCGTCAGGCTGAAATCGGTGAGCTGAAGATCAAGATCTCAGGCTGCATCAACGCCTGCGGCCATCACCATGTCGGCCATATCGGCCTGCTGGGCGTGGAAAAGAAGGGCGCCGAGCTCTATCAGATCACGCTCGGCGGTTCGGGCGACGAGCACACCTCGATCGGCGAGATCATCGGCCGTGGCTTCGAGCCCGACAAGGTGACTGACGCGATCGAAACGATCGTCAACACCTATCTGGCAATCCGCAAGGAGCCCTCCGAAATCTTCCTCGACACCTATCGTCGCGTTGGTCCGCAGCCGTTCAAGGATGCGCTGTATGGTTCGGCGGCCGAAGCGGCGTAAGGAGACGAGGATGACCAAGATCTGGAGAGAAACCGGCTTCGTCGAGAACGATCCCTGGGTGATCGAGACGGAAGAGGTGAAGGCAGCTGAGGGGGAAAAGCCCCTACTTGGCGTGGATGAGCTGATTGCCAAAGCAGACGAGAGCAATGAAGTCGGGTTTGGCGTGCTGATCAAGCCGGCGGACGATGTTCGCAAGCTCGAGCCCTACCTTTATCGGCTTGAGATCGTCGCTGTCGCCTTTCCGGCGTTCAATGACGGCCGTGCGTTCAGTCACGCTTCCCTGCTGCGCGACCGCCTCGGATACACCAACGAACTGCGCGCCGTCGGCGACGTGTTGATCGATCAGATTCCGTTGATGCAGCGTGTCGGTATCGACAGCTTTGCAGTCACCAACGAGACTGCGATAAAGCGTCTCACGGAGCACCGCCTGCCGGGAATTCCGCATCATTATCAACCGGCTGTGCGTGACGCGGACGCCGGCAAGGGCTATAGTTGGCGCCGTCAGGCGAAGCCGGCTGCATAAGCACCGGATCGCCGTCAAAATTGACGGAACGGTGCAATGAAGACTTTTGAAATAGCGGTGATCGGTGGCGGGCTTGCCGGCATGATCGCCGCCATCGCCTTGGCTCGCGGCGGACGCAACGTGGCTCTCGTCGCGCCGCCTTCTCCCAGTCAGGACCGGCGCACGACTGCGCTTATGGATCAATCGATCCGTTTCCTCGACAGGCTGACGCTTTGGGAAAGGCTGCGCCCGGCTGCCGCTGCGCTTTCCACCATGCGCATCATCGACGGTACGAATCGTCTGCTGCGTGCGCCGATCACCACCTTCCGTTCCATCGAACTCGATCTTGAGGCGTTCGGCTACAATTTCCCGAACAAGGCATTGATGGAGGTGCTGCACGCTGCGATTGCGGCTGAGGGCAACGTCACGTGTTTCACTTCGTTTGCCGATGCGATCGATATCGGCGCGGAATCGGTGACCGTCACGCTCGCCGACGGCGAAGTCCTTTCGGCGACGTTCGCGGTTGGCGCTGACGGACGCAAGTCGAAGCTCCGTGAAACAGCCGGCATCGATGTGCGCACGTGGTCCTATCCGCAATCGGCCATGGTGTTGAATTTCGAACATTCGCTGCCGCATGAGAATATTTCGACGGAGTTCCATACGGAAAGTGGGCCGTTTACCCAGGTTCCGCTGACGGGCAATCGCTCCAGCCTCGTCTGGGTGCAGAACCCCTCGGATGCGGTTGCGCGCAACGAGCTCTCGCTGGTTGAGTTGAGCAATGTGGTCGAGGAGCGAATGCAGTCGTTGCTCGGCAAGGTGACTGTTGAGGAAGGTGTGCAGCTTTGGCCGCTTTCCGGCATGGTGGCCCATCGCTCCGGCAAGGGGCGGATCGCCCTCATCGGCGAAGCCTCTCATGTCTTCCCGCCGATCGGTGCACAAGGGCTCAATCTCAGCCTGCGCGATGTCATGGCGCTTTCGGAGATTCTTTGCACGCGGTCCGAACTGCCGATCGCTGCCGATGCCGGCGATCGGTTCGATCGCAAGCGCCGCGCCGATATCATGACCCGCACGGCAAGCGTCGATCTTCTCAACCGCTCGCTGCTGTCCGATTTCCTGCCTGTTCAAATGATGCGTGCTGCTGGCCTGCATATCCTGTCGGCACTGCCGCCGCTGCGCAGCATTGTCATGCGCGAGGGCATCGAGCCCGGTCGCGGCTTCCGGGACATTCCCGATGCCATCAAGGAAAAGCTAAGCCGGAAGAAAGCCTGATTTTATCGCAATCAGGATGAGCGAGACGGTCACGACGGAAAGCGCCGTCGTGATCAGGATCGTCGCCGAAGCACGCTCCTGCCAGACGCCGTATTGTTGCCCGATGACAAAGACATTGGTCGCCGTCGGCAGGGCGGCGAGCAGTACCGCGGCATAGATCCAAACCGGATCGAAGCCGCCGACGGCCGTCAGCGCGAAATAGACGACAAGCGGGTGCACGATGAGCTTGGCCGGCACGATATAGCCGATCTCGGCAGGTATACGCTTCAGCGGCCGAAGGGCCAGCGTGACTCCCATCGCAAACAGCGCGCAGGGCGCAGCAGCCTGCGCAAGGTAGTCGACGAAGCGCTTGAAGGGCAGCGGCTGGTCGATATGGAAGCCGGCGACAACAAAGCCCAGCGCCGTCGACAGGATGAAGGGGTGAAGGGCCACTTTCCGAGCAATATCGATCGCTAGCCGCCCGGCGGATCGCCGATCATCGCCGGCTGCCGCCATGAGCGCCGGTGCGACGATGAAATGCAGCGCGTTCTCCAGGCAAACGATCAGCGCGACCGGCACGGCCGCACCTTCGCCCAGCGCCAGCAAGGCGAGACCTGGCCCCATGTATCCGATATTGCCGTACGCGCCGGCAAACGACTGAACGGTGCAGTCAGCGAGTGAGTTGCCCCGGATCCCGCGAGCGATCGCAAACAGGACAATGAAGATCGAATACGTCGCAGCGAGATCGGTGGCGATGAAATCGATGCGTGTCAGATCCTCGAAGGGTGTACGTGAGACGAGTTTGAAGAAAAGCGCGGGCAGCGCGGCATAGATGATGAAGGTGTTCATCCAGCCGAGCGCGGCGGCCGGCTGCTTCGTCACTTTCCCTGCGATATAGCCAATGAGGATCAGGCCGAAGAACGGCAGAAGCAGACTGACGATATCGGACAACGGCTATTCCAATGCAAATTCTTGGGAGTGATCCCGGCTTAGCCGATTTTCATCAGGATTGGAAAGGTCTGCTGGAACCAGATTGCGACGTCACTGACGAAACCGAACATGAAAGCGAGGCCTGTCAGAATCAGGAACGAGCCCATGACTTTCTCGACCGTTCCGAGATGTCGGCGGAAGCGCGTCAGAAAGCCCATGAAGGCACCGGAAAAGCCCGCGGCAATCCAGAACGGGATGGCAAGGCCGAGGGAATAGACGGCGAGGAGCCCGGCGCCTGAACCGACTGTCTCCCGCGAGGCCGCGACGCCGAGGATTGCACCGAGCACCGGGCCGATGCAAGGTGTCCAGCCGAAGGCGAAGGCCAGCCCCATAACATAGGCACCCGTCAGCGTCGCCGGCTTGCCGCTGCCTTGAAAGCGTGCCTCGCGGGCCAGAATTCCAATCCGGAAGACCCCGAGGAAATTCAAACCCATGACTATGATAATGAGGCCGCCGATCTTTGCCAGGAGATCGAGATGCTGGCGAAGCGCCATGCCGATGCTGGATGCACCAGCCCCGAGCGCCACGAAAACGGTCGCGAAGCCGAGTGTGAAGAAAAGCGCTGAGAACAGGACGCCCCGCCGCGTATCCGGAGCGACAGCGACCGCGCTGCCGCCGCGGAACTGCTCGACGGAAATGCCGGCCATATAGCAGAGATAGGGCGGAACGAGAGGCAGCACGCAAGGAGACAGGAACGACAGCGCGCCCGCAAATAGGGCGCTCAATAAAGAAATATCGGCAATCGACACTTAGGGACTCCGGCGGCAGGCAATCATGGGCGAAGTCCTATCGCAGCCCAGGCATCGGGGCCAATCACCTTTTCGCGCTTTGGGAGAATAGGTAGGTGTCGGAGTGTACCCGCAGCACATGCTGCATTGAATTGGAATGGCGCGCCGTTCGTGCGCGCCATTGCCCTGCAATTGAAGTCATCACTACACGACGGATTAGCGATCGCGGCAGACGGTCCTGTATTTGGTGATGTAGTGGTGATGGCTCTTCTTCTGGTAGGGCTGCTCCCAGCACACCTGTCGCGCGTAGCGCGGACGATAGTAATCATCGTCATCATCGTCGTAGACATAGCGTGGCTCGTGTCTGTAATAGCGGGGCGGTGGCGGGTCGTCATAGTAACGCGGTCCGGAGCCGAATTCGAAGTATACGCCGTCCGCGAAAGCCGGTGCGCTCACAAGCAGCGTCGCAAGTCCGGCAGCTGCAACAATAAGCTTTCTCATGATCGGTCTCCATCTGTATCTGCTGACGTAACGCCTTTGGAGCGCTGTTGGTTCGACAGATTAGATGTGGCGAATGAATGCGCACTGAAACCGGCGTTCATGTTCCAGTCATGTGCGAGATGATCGCAGAGTTGTGATTCGATGCAGCTTGCGCCACACGGCCGGGCGTTAAACGCATCGAGACTAAATGCAGGCGAAGAAAGCCGCTCGCAATTTCAGCAACGTGCAGGATCACATGCTGCCAAAATAGAAGTCTCGGTGGTCCGCCGAGGCAGACAAACGCCGCGGTTCAATGATCAGCATCTGAAACATGGGGAATATGGAGTATCTGGCCATCGAGCAAAAGGAGGAAATGTTCCTCATCAAGCCGATTCACGATCTCGCCGTCCTCCGTCATATAATCGGTCTTGGGCGAAGCCGCGTTCTGACCAGAAATCCTGATCTGCTGAATGACAACGTAGGTTTTCCCTCCGTCGTCCTGACACCGAAACCGCCTTTCCTCTCTGTAGTTCGACATGGCTTGGCCTCCATCGCATCAAGAGGAATCTTTGCCGCCATCAACGCGATTTCAAGGCCCACCGACTATTTCGGACGATTTGACGCCATTTGAGACGTCGGGTGAGGAAGCACAGTTTGGGGACCTGCCAAGGACGACGCCGGCAGGCTTCCGCCCGGAAGCATAAGGCGCCGCCCAATAAAGTGACCGCGAGGCCGTTAACGAGATTAACGGGACGCAGCGTTCGCTACGCGATTGCCGGCGTTCTGGGTCGCATTGACGGTATTGGCCGCATCGCGTCCAAAGCCCTTGATGGTGTTTGCGCACGAACTCAATGCAATGAGCACGCACAAGGCAGTAGCAACTTTGGCGATGATCGTCATTTTCCTGTCTCCTAGTTGGAGTCGATAGGTAATGCGCGAGACCGCAAGTTGTTCAAAACGAACCACAATTGCGTCAAGCCAATGCAAGATTTTGTGGAAGAGAGTGTCAAAAAGAAAAAGCCCGGCGGGATAGAATCCACCGGGCCTTTTTGCGGACCTACATAGGCGATGCTGGTCCGGCAGCGCGGATTTCAAACGCTGCAGTTATTTAACGGACATCGCGAGCAAAGGTTCCCACAAATATTGGCTATTTCGCGATCCAAGCTCGTGCCGCATCAGGCGGCTTGAGCGGATGCCGGCACCAGCGCCTGTACCCCGGTCGTATTTCAACATCCGGCCGGCCATGGTCTGGCTATTACTCGCTGTCTCGCAGGCTTTGTCCAAAAAGGCTTGCAAGCGCTGCGGAAGCCAAGCTGCCGCGATGGCTTGCTTGAGGGGCATCGAATTTCACGCTTCCTCCTCACAACGGAACGTCATTTCTTTTGTGGACTAATTTTATAGACAATATTTGATGCAACAACGAAGGAGAGATATATGTCGCTGCGATTGGTGGGCATTGCCGGTAGCTTCAACCGTCCGTCCAAGACCTATGCCCTGGTCGAGCATATTGCCGGGCTTGCCGCTGCAAACTATGGCTTTTCCTCGAAGATCTACGATCTCAAGGACGTCGGCCCATCATTGGGCACTGCCCTGTGGCGCAGCGAGCTGGATGAACAGGCCAGCCAGGTTCTCGATGATATCGTCAAGGCGGATGTCCTAGTCGTAGGCTCGCCGACCTACAAGGGATCTTATCCCGGCCTGTTCAAGCATCTTATCGATCTTATCGAGCCGAGCGAACTCCGCTCCAAGCCGATCATCATCTCTGCGACCGGTGGCGGGGATCGCCATGCCCTGATTGTCGAGCATCAGCTACGGCCGCTGTTCGGTTTCTTCATGGCCCACACGCTGCCGACGGCCGTCTATGCCTCGGACCGCGATTTCGTAGACTACAAGGTCGCCTCGGAGTCGCTGTCTGGCCGCATCGGCTCTGTCGTCGATGAGCTGGCCGCGTTCTCTTTCCTCCCGTCGGCAAAGGCCACGCTTCAGGCCGCCGAGTGAGCTCTGGAGGGGCGACATGGACAGTGCGGAGAAGACGTCAATGGGAAGCGAGCTTTGGAGCGTCTTCGACTTTGCTCGCCGTTATCGGCTGACGGTGCGCGAGCAAAACCGTCTGCTGATGCTGTTCGGCCCGGTCGCCAGCGCCGCGGACTTACTTTCGAATGCGAGGCGCAACCAGTTGATCTGATGAGGTAAGCAAGGAGAAACCGATGCTGCATTCTCTTCTTTTATGGCTCCGGTGGGCCGTCCGCCTCGGGCCTTCCCAACTGGCGGCGGGCGCACCGCGGATCGAGCTGCACAGTGACGGCGAGCCGGCGGCCCGCGACTATGAAATCTACTATTGGAACCCATCTCCGGGGCCCTGGTACTGAGGATCGTCATGGCTGTTTTCGATGATCGCCGCATCGCTCCGCGAAACCGGCTTGTAGGTGTTTTGGCGGATGTGGCCTCTTCTGCGGCTACAGTGCTCGCCTTCGGGTTCCTCTTCGCGATCACTCTCGGCGTTCCCTAGGAACAGATAGCTCGGTCACGCGACGCAATAAGGATTGATGATGACGCCAGTACTTATTCTTCCCGGGCTCTTCGGATCAGAAGATGCGCATTGGCAAACCGCCTGGCTGCGGGATCATCCCGAAAGTCGCCTCGTCCATCAGGACAACTGGGATCATCCGCACTTGAGTCTCTGGCGGGCAACGCTCGAGGCCGTGCTCGAAGAGGCCGGCGAGGCCTACATCGTGGCCCATAGCTTAGGATGTCTGCTGGCGGCGAGCCTTGCCACGAGGCCAGCGGCGGCACGGGTGAGGGGAGCGCTGCTCGTGGCGCCATGCGATCTGCCGGCGACCGAGAAGCTTCATCCCGGCCAGATTGCTTTCGGCACGATGCCGACGGCTGAGTTGCCGTTTCCCAGCATCGTCGTCGGTAGCCTCAACGATCATTACATGTCGCTCGATCGCCTGACACTCTTTGCTCGCCTCTGGGGCAGCGAGTTGCGCAACGCCGGTTTGGCCGGACACGTCAATGTCGCCAGCGGCTATGGCCGTTGGCCAGGCGGCTACCGTGTTTTCGAAACGCTGAAAGCCAGAACTCGCCATCTCGATAAAATACCGCAGAAAAAGCCGTCTCTCGGCAGAGAGGCTTCGTCCGCGTGGTAGAGGATCTCATGGCGTCGCCAAGCCGATCATCGACGATATCGGGTGAAACTCGCCGGCGAACACTTCGTCGGCTTGTGTGGGTTCTCCTTGAATTTGCGGATGATCTGGGCGACCAATCTGACGCGCCGAAGATCGAGAAGCTCTGTCAAATCATCGACAGAATGAGCGTGGATATTGCTGCGGCTGATAAGGCAAGCTTTGCCGCTATCCTTCATCAGGCGACCGTTTTGACGCAGGTGCTTGAACAGCGGCTGAAAACGGCTAGACAATTCACCCGTCATTGAAAACCAACGCCATTTCACCAGCAAGGATCAACGCTCATGAGCCTCCGCATCAACGATATTGCGCCTGATTTCACCGCCGACACCACGCAAGGTGCCATCCAATTCCATGACTGGATCGGTGATGGCTGGGCAGTGCTCTTCTCGCATCCGAAGAACTTCACGCCGGTTTGCACGACCGAGCTTGGCGCGATGGCAGGACTGGAGCCCGAATTCCGCAAGCGCGGCGCCAAGATCATCGGCATCTCCGTGGATCCGGTGGAAAGCCACGGCAAGTGGAAAAACGACATCAAGACGGCGACCGGTTTCGATGTCGAATACCCGCTGATCGGCGACAAGGACCTGAAGGTCGCCAAGCTTTACGACATGCTGCCCGCTGGAGCCGGGGAAACGTCGGAGGGGCGCACGCCGGCGGACAATGCGACCGTCCGTTCCGTCTTCATCATCGGCCCGGACAAGAAGATCAAGTTGGTCCTCACCTACCCGATGACGACTGGGAGAAACTTCAACGAGATCCTTCGCGCGATCGATTCCATCCAATTGACGGCAAAGCATCAGGTTGCGACGCCGGCGAACTGGCAGCAGGGTGAGGACGTCATCATCACAGCTGCCGTCTCGAACGAGGACGCAGCAACCCGCTTCGGTTCGTTTGACACAGTGCTTCCTTACCTGCGCAAGACCAAGCAGCCGCAGGCGTAAACGCGCGGGCAAGGGGTAGGGTATCGGACGGGAGCGCTTGATGGCACAGGAGCGGCAATTGCACCTTGGGGCATTCATGCGCCCTGTCAGCCTTCATACTGGAGCCTGGCGCTACCCCGGCGCCTATCCCGACGCGAACTTCAACTTCAAGCACTTGAAGGAGTTTGCGCGAAAGCTGGAGGCGGCGAAGTTCGACGCCTTCTTCATGGCGGATCACCTCGCCGTGCTTAACATGCCGGTGGAGGCTCTAAAGCGAAGCCAGACGGTAACCTCCTTCGAGCCGTTCACGCTGCTATCGGCTCTTGCCGCAGTCACTGACCGGATCGGCCTCGTTGCGACGGCCTCGACGACCTTCGACGAGCCCTATCACGTTGCCCGCCGCTTCGCTTCGCTCGACCATATCAGCGCCGGGCGTGCGGGCTGGAACATCGTGACGACCGCCAATCCCGATGCCGCGCTGAATTTTGGCCTCGAGGAGCATGTCGAGCATGGCGAGCGCTACCACCGTGCCCGGGAATTTTATGACGTCGTCACCGGCCTCTGGGACAGTTTCGCCGACGACGCTTTTACGCGCGATGTGGAAAGTGGCCAGTTCTTCGATCCCGCCAGAATGCATGTCCTCAATCACAAGGGCGAGGAGCTTAACGTGCGCGGCCCGCTCAACATCGCCCGCCCGCCGCAGGGTTGGCCGGTGATCGTGCAGGCGGGGCAGTCCGAACCGGGACGCCAGCTCGCCGCCGAGACGGCAGAAGTGGTGTTCTGCTCGCCACGCGATCTCCGCGCGGCGCAGGCGCTCTATGCCGATATCAAGGAGCGCATGTCCGCGATTGGTCGGGATCCCGATAGCCTCAAGATTCTGCCGGCCGCCTTCATTGTCATCGGCGACAGCATTGAGGAGGCGCGCACGAAGCGGGCGCATCTCGATAGCCTCGTGCACTATGACAGCGCCATCGCCTCGCTCTCGATCGCTCTTGGTCACGATGCTTCGGGCTTCGATCCGGATGGGCCGCTGCCTGATATAGCGGAGACGAATGCCAGCAAGACCGGTCGCGCGCAGGTACTGAAGCTTGCCCAGAAAGAGCAGTTGACTGTTCGGCAGCTCGCGCAGCGCTATGGTGGCTACTCCGGCCTTGCCTTTGTCGGCACGCCGGAGACGATTGCCGATGAGATGGCGCAATGGCTGGAGGAGCGAGGCAGCGACGGTTTCAATGTCGTCTTCCCGTATCTTCCTCAAGGTCTCGACGATGTCGTCGATCGGCTCGTACCCGAACTGCAGCGGCGAGGGATTTTCAGGCAGGACTACGAGGGCACGACGCTGCGTGAGCATCTCGGCCTTTCCCGGCCGACCAACAGGTTCTTTGCAAGTCCCTGAGCCGCGATATGTCGCGGAAGAGATATCGGATGGCTTGGTATTTACTGGTGCCCGGGGAGATGGCGCTGACTTACTGGAATTAGCCTGCAACCTACCAGACATAGCCCGCGCAAGAGTGGCGTGCACACATTTACATTATCCAATTTCCAGATGATGCTTCCCTAGGCAAATTGGGGGCGGTCATGCAGTGGGTTACTCAAAACGCGGTCCCGTTGATTGGCGCCGCAGTCATCATCATCACGGTCATATTCATAGCCGTCGGCCGAACTGTAACAAATGGGCATGCAATCGTACTAGCAGCTGGTGCAATCTTGCTGGCATTGCCATCCGTGGCGAACTTCGAATGGTCATCCGGAGTGCTCAAATATACCAGCAGGGGAGAGACGCTCGACTTGACCGCCAAACTAGAGAAGCTTGCGCAAGACAATGCTCAAGCCAACGCGGCTTTAACGACAGTCAACGAGGCATTGAAAGTCGCGAACGAGCGAATTTCTCAGCTTGAGACAATGGCTAGTAAACGAGGCGACGGGTCAACCGGAAGTGCCTTGCCAAACACGTCCAACTGGGGCGTTTTTTCCCAGCCGGCGTTCTACGAAAAGCTCGTGAAAGGCAGCCAAGCTGCGACAACCACGAGCAAAGAGAACCTCGACAGCATACAGGAGTTCAGGAATTCGCTAAGCAATTGGCCACCATCGAGCGACTCCTCTAAGTTCCGCTGCGGACCGAGCAATCGCTGCTAGCCGCGAAGCTTGAGGGAAGATATTCCCGATATGCGCACGACAGTCAATGATAGGAGGACGCTCATCGCGACCACTCCTGGCCCCGCATTGCAGGGCATAAGTCGCGCGAGCGTTCGTCGGCGGTCATTTATTTCCACTTCCTTGCGTAACGCCCCTCGCATCTACCTAATCGTGCGATACATTGCTGCCTGCAGCGTAGCCGCCCTGGCGAGGAGAAGCAAAGATGAGCAGATTTCGTGCTTTAGTAGCAGCCGGAACGATGATTAGCCTTTCAGCGCTCACATCGGCCTGCTCGACTCCACCGAATTCAATGGGCTCGGCATCAGGCTATCAGCCTGGAGATTCAATGAATCGAGCCTGCGCGGATGGCTTCAGACCTAGCAACGGCCGCTCGTGCAGTTACTGACGGGCGGTAGCGCAGGTAAGTAGATACTGGCGCATCACTGATCTCGCCCATCCGCTTTCTTGATGTCTTCCCAATACGGATAATGCTCGGCACACCACCATCGCGTTTCTACGCCCTTGGAAGAGGCGTGGCCGAAGCCTCCCCATTTCCCGCATCCCGCCACACTGCAGTAGTGGTTTACGTGAATGTTGGCGCCAGGCGCCTTCGAGTGGTTTTCGATGCTCATCGCGACAGGTTCCTACCATCAATCGCGCGCCTTTATGGCCGCATTTGCATCGCATGAAACCTGCGACCTGGCCTAGCGTCAATCCTCTTCGAAACTTCCATTGTATCTCCCACCGGTCGATGGGTTTGCGCCGCTTGCAATGGGGCATAGGCGAACAACGCTTCATACGGCGCAACTTCGCCAAGTGTTCGTTCCCGGTCAGGCTTCGGCGCTGGAGGAGGCGCCAAGTAGGACAGCAGCCTCGCGCATGAGGTGAGCCACGACCGAAACCGGATCACAACGACAAAGGGAGTGGGAAAAAGTCGGGAAGCCTATTTTTCTTTGAAATAATCAGCAAAGTCATTCAACGCTCATACGGGGCTGGTGGATCATCCGATGTGTGTCTGCTCTTGCTGCCGCAGTTTCTCCCGCAAGGCATCCAGAGCCGGGGAACGGTGTTCCGGGCGCCAGATCAGATGGGTGCGTACCCGAGCGACCTTTGGCGGCAACGGCAGCGCCTGCACGTCACTTTCCGCGTGGACCGCGCGCAAGCACCGAGCGGGGCATGATCGCGACGCCCGAGCCGGCCGCCACGCAGGCTACAATCGCGTGGTAGGACGCCAGTTCCAACACCCGCTCGGGCACCACTTTCGACATCGATAACCAGTCTTCCAGGATGCGTCGGTAAGAACAACCGGTGGCAAACGCGATCACCGTGCGATTCCGCAAGTCCCGCGCGCCTTTGATGGGGGCCATGGTTTTCGGCGCTATCAGCGCCAGTTCTTCGGTGAAGGCTTCCTGTGCCTCCAGCCCTTCTGCGCAGAAAGGCTCCGAGATGAAAGCAGCTTCCACATCGAAACTCCTGACTCGATGCAGCAGCGCGGTGGAATCTCCAGTGACGAGTTCTATCTGCACATCGGGGTAACGCTCGTGATAGGTCGAGAGCAGTGGCGGCAGGCGCGCTGCTGCCGTGCTTTCCAGTGTGCCGATGCGCAATGTGCCGCGCGGCGCACCGGGCCGAAGTGCGGCTTCGGCCTCCGATGACAGGCGCAGCAGACGCTCGGCATAGGCGCTCTTCACGCCCCGTGGAAAGAACTGCTCATGGCAAATCGGCGTGTGATGCGACAAGATAGGACTGCAGCTCATCCGCAAGCTCGACGCAGAATCGCTCGCACTCCTCTAGGAGCGTCTTGTCGCCAGCCTCAGCAATTAACTTCTCGCGAAACCGGATGGCGTCGCCGTAATTCTCGACATCTTCGATCCGCCGGTGCGCGATAAGGGCATAGGGACGGAGATGCGGGTGTCGCATCAGAAGGGCCGCCAACCCATAGCGAAATCTGTCGAAGCGTGCGGGTTCCATGTTCCAAGAACCGTTCTAGAATGAAACTTATGCAGCTCTAAATGCAAGCTATGCGAGAATACTAATACGGAGCTTGCTTATTTGTTCCGCAAGGTTGCAAAAAAATACGTCACGCGGGTGTTCAGGAAGATGTCACAGAAATGAAGCCAGTGACCGAGGACGTGAAGCGTTGGAAGCTGATGGGCCTTGGTGCGCTTGGCGTTATAGGTGTCGGTAGCATGGCATTAGGGGTCACCTTTGCCGACGTCATACGACGAATTTTGATTGCGGTGTTTGGTCGCTAGCTCCGGCCTTGGCGGCTTCACTTGGTCGGCGCCATCGCCTCCACCAGCGCGGTTGGGGCGATCAAGATATTTTTCATGTCGGGGAGCGCGCCGAAGTAGCGCTGGGCAATAGGCACCCGGTGTCGTGTTCGCGGACGTCATCCGGCGAGTTGTGATGGCTATTTGGGGACGGTAGCGGATTGAGTAGAAGCGGCACCAACCTGCCGCCCATTTTAGTGGAAGACATCCCACCAGTCCTTCTCTTGCGCTTCGTTCATGGTCTCCAGAGCCTCGATTATCTCGATCAGCTTGGCGGCTGTCATTTCTTGAACCTCAGAGATTCCTTCCTCGCCGACAATCATAACCGTCCAAGTACCATCAGAGTACCGGAAAGCGAGGAAAGCGGGTTTGGCGTCGTTCATAACTGTCTCTCCTTTGTGACTTGCGGGATGACAGCAAGACAGCAGGCCAGATCACGGATATCCACTCGCAAAAGTGCGAGCCTCAACGGGCAGTTCCCGGATACTGCGGAGGGTCCGTCCGCCATATCCGGGCTGCATCGTATCCTTGGGAATGAGGATGCCGGAAGCATACGGGGCGCTGTGTGATCTGGCATCACCCGAAGGTCGCACGATTGAATGGACTTAGGTCCAAGCGAAAAGACCCCCACATAGCGCGCGGCGAACGGCGCAACCCGGGTTCCGGAAGGCTCCGAGGGGTGTGGCACGCGAGGGGCGCGCCCGGAGCATTCCGGTGTCCGATGGGGTTGGGACAGCACAAATTATGGAGGACAGGGGCGGCTTGAACCTCGGACAAAGGTCCTGAAGGCGCCCGAGCCGAAGTCCGATCAATCTCGGACTTAGGTCCGATGTTCAGAAACAACGCTAATGACGTATTATCATCCGCTCGCAAAAGTGGGAGTTCGCGCCACAAAGAAAGCCCCGCTTGGTCGGTGGGGCAAGGTAAGGGCTCCTGAGTGTCACATCGTAGGACGTGAGCGAAGCCTAAAACGCCGAACGCTATGCCTTGGTTCCATCGCGGTTGAGATCGAGGCCGCGTGCGGCATCGACGATATGCTTCAGGTGGCCAACGTCGCGCACGCCCTGCTGATAAAGCTCGATGGTGATTGCAGCAACGCGATCCGCCTCCTCGGAGCCAGGCTCTATTCCGAACTCTTCGCAAATGGCATCTAGAACTACGTGGCATTTGCGTAGGTCGTCAGAATCCAGGGGAGCATCGTGGCGACTGAATTGTTTGCGAGACATCACAACATCCTCCATGAAGAACATCTCTCTTGCCATCCCTAGATACCACCAGAACAGCGGGGTCAGAGCTGGGACATAGGAAGGGTCGAGGCGAATGCCTCAGGCGGCTAAATGCGATTGCCGGTCTTTTGTTCCAGCTTCGTCACATTCAGAAATGTCGATGAACGGTTGGCGAAAAATGTTGGCCGTTCGGCCGCCTGTTACCGCCTCGAATCGCAAGGCCCGCCTCTAGGCATGCCGCGAGGAAGAGCTCTTTGCTTACTGCTGGAGGGGTCTGTCGCCTAAGGGCGTTCCGACAGCTGACTACGGCTGCATCGTGATAAGCACCGTGGGCTTTGGGCCATTCGTTTTCGAGGAAGTCCAGGGTGTCGTGAATACTCTCGAAAGACTTTTCAGTGCCATTCTGAAGTCGAACATTTACAGGGGTGTTCCAAAGGACATCCGGCGTCGGCATTTTTTCCTCCTTAATCGACCAACGGCAATGTGATTAAAATCTAATATTTGAGGCGCGGGTGCAAGGGGTGATATCCGGCTGTTTACCTAGCTTGCTCATAGCCAGCTACAGCTAGTCTCGCGACAGATGCCTCAACTCAACATCAATCGCGCACCCTTATGTCCGCATTTGCACCGCATGAGGCCAGCGAGGCCGCCGGCCAAGTACGAGGGGCGACGAAAGAAGCTGGTGTGGGCGCTGCCGACCATCATTGCCGAGATCGAGTATCGAGCGTGGACGCACGACCGGAAGCTTCGGCAAGCGTCATATAAGGGGCTGCGTGAGGTGCAGGATAGTACGCGTTGATGTCGATCGTTGAAGAACTGCCCGAAGACGTTCAGCAGCGAATGATTGAAAAGCTGCTCGGCAAGGTGAATGCAGAGCGCATCAAATCGGCGACCAAAGGCTTCCGGCCCACACCTGTCATCGTCGCCTACGAGTACTACCAGCTGCCAAAGCAGCTTTTCAGGAACTGGCGGATCGATCGCATCGAGAACGGCCGAAAGGATCAGTACCTCGCAAACTTGGACAAGGAGGCCTGCCTCATTGAGGTGAAACCCTTCGCCGAAAGGGTTTCACCGTCAAGCAGGTGGCGATCGGTCTCCAGCCTACGAAGGCTCAACGCGAGCAAGTCCGCGTCGCCGACAAGAACCGACGGAACTCCATCATGGACAAACTGAAGGATGTACGGATTTGACCATGCAAAGCACCAGTACGAATGACTTAGCGCGCTGCCGCGAGCTGAACGGCGGCCTTGGCGTCTTCAGCCCTCATCCGACCCTCGATGACCGCTCGGCAAGCTTGCCATGCTCGTTGCCATTTGGCCGTGCTCTGGTTTGGCTCATGGATGAGCCAGGTCAGGGCCTCCTCGGGGGAGCCGACAACGATCCGGATGCGGCTATCTCCGAGCACAAGGGGCTTTTTCCATCGGTGTACCAACATGGCTACGCTCCAATCGCGGGGTGTTCCGTTCTCAACGGCATCGGGCAGCGTTCCGCCTCCAGATAGATGGGTATCCGCAGCCCGCAATGAAAGAGAAGAAATGGGGAACCGGTCGCTGAGTGGCCACCTCAATTCAATCGTCGACAGGCTGAAGGATATCAAGATTTGAACATGCAGACCCTCAATCGAGCCTTCAATCCGTACAACGAAGATCAGCTGCCGAGAGAGACGTGCACCGAGGAACTGCGGTTTCGGGCGGCTGGCCATGGCGAAGGCGAGAGCGGCACTGGAACCCGGCGACCGAGCTATGGTTTGCGATCAAGGCCGCGCCAGGATCGCAGCGCTCCCAATCAGCGCTGGCCAGTGACGACAGAGATCCGAGGCTGAGCCTCATCGAGCGCAACCTTGCCAATGCCGGCTTCGAATCCTTCATGCCGACTTACCGTATTGTTGTTAAGCATCACCGGAACAAGAAGCTGATTGAGCGGCGCTTTCCGATCTTCACCGGGTATGTTTTCGTCAACCTGCCAACACAGCGGTTCGTCCCGGTCGAGGCCGTCGAAGGTGTCGGGAAACTTCTGAAGTACAGCCGGATCTATGGCGATGCTCCCGAGCCATTCAGCTTTCCGCAAGAGGTGATTGATCGACTCCGCTACATGGTCTGGGAAGAAGACCAGAAGTTCTTGCTGGATAAGGCTTGGCGTATGCGTCAGGAGGAAGTCGATCGGGAGTTGGTGGAGGTCAAAAAGGCTGCGTCGAGAGCCAGCCGCAAGATCCGGAACGCCCAGTATTCGGAGTTGGCCGGCGGCCTGGCGCCTGCAGCCTTAAGGCGCCTTCATCCCGCGCTTTGGTTATGCAAACGATGGATCAGTTGTTGAGATTGAGCTGATTCGCTTGCTAAGCCATAACCGTATGGTAATATACGCTCACTGATTTGCTGGATGTACAGTGCGCAGAGCGACGGTCCACCGCGGCCCCTAAGGGGTAAGCCGCACGATGGAAGAAATGCGTCTTCAGCAAGATTGGGCTTGGTCGGGTGGTGTGGCCCAAATGAACCTACCCAAAAACAGAATGCCGCGAAGTATTTTGTCGCAATCCGGCTGTAGGACCCTAGTTCCTTCTTCAAAGAAGGAGCGTCAACTTGGAAAATCTTAGAGAATTTGCTTCGAGCACAAACGGCGATCGGTGGTTCTTAGGCACGGATGACATGTCCAATTCGGAGGTCGTCCTTCACCGCGGCAATCCGTCGTCGGGCGGACATGAAACGGTAATGGCCGTATCTGATTTTTTGGATCGGCGACCATTTGGGCCGGAACGCGGTGCTTTGGTAATGCTGCTCGCGGACAGTCTTCCAGGCGAAAGCGGCGAGGTTCCCGTCAAGCCGGTATGACACCCCAACCTCGATTGGGTAGCACGGCACCAAATCGAGGCAATGCCTAAGTCCCGTAGGTGTGCAGGCACTGCTGGGTGGCCACAGAGCGCCAGGAGCCTAGCTGAGCTTGGAGAGGCGCGTGGCTACCGTGACAGCAAACGATAACTTCATTGAGGCGATGGAATTGGCGAAATACGCTGCCGAAGATTAGGCGAGGAAGTTTCTCGCAGTTCATACACCTACAAAGGTGAAGGGGCCAATGCCCCCCACCTTTCCGGACGCACAGATTGGTTGCGACGGACGCTCGGCAGCGATGAGCCGGGTGTAACTCTACCTAGCCCTAGTTCGACGCGTCACGTTGTTGGCGAGTTCGCCGGTTGTAGCGAACTGACCGAACAGTGCGGTGAGCTTGGCTTCCTCATTGCGATCCAGACGGTGCAGCGAGCAGAAGTCCGCGATGCACCAAACCTTCGTTGCGGCGATAGGTTCGGCTGCGGTCGAATCGATGTGTTGCATAGTTTGTCCTCCCACGAGGACGCTACCGCAAATTAGCTCGTAGTGAAATAAAACAATCACTCCAAAATTGTAGTTCCCGTCACCTGGCGCTGCCTCCTCCAGCGACGGGCGATCGTGCGGCAGGTCGAGATCCGGACGGATAAACCGGTAACCTCCCTGCCGCGCTTGCTATTTGAGCCGGTTGGCTGCTTTGTCGCAAGAATCCCGATCCGAGCCGTGCGTATTGATAATCCGCTTTGCGTCCGCGGTTGCGATACCGTGCTTCTTTGCAAACAGAGCGACCTCGTAGGGTTCCCGCGCTGATAGCCCGCCACGATCTGCTTTGCCGCGCCTCTGCTTGTGGTTTGACACTGTGGTCTCCTAATTGCATGGGCAAGTCATGGCGTATTCTGTTTCGGACCAAAGGTCCAGCGAAGCTAAATCCTACCGCAAATGGTATCGACTCAAGGCGTGGAAAACTGCACGTGCTGTGCAATTGGCGCAGCAACGGCTTTGCGAGCGATGCCTGCAAGATGAGGTCGTGACTGAGGCAACGGTCGTTCGCTCTGCCTGGGTGGAGACAGGCAAGGGCACGCGAAATCACCATGGATGGCTGCTACCGGCCTATACATAGGCGGCTGGTACGGTGTTAAGCGCGCCGAGATGTATTCGATCGGTCAGGACCGAGCGACCGCGAACGTTCTGTTCAAGGACGCTGGCGATGTGCTGGGCGCCTATGCCAATCTGCAGCCTGTATACGCAGAGGAAGAGCTTCCGGACAACAACGAGGAAGTGATTGCCTTTCTGAACCCACTGCCGCCCCCGGTTATGCGGGTGTCAGCCAGGCAGTTCAAGCTCCAGCTTCTCGCGGCGGGCCTCCTCGATAAGGTCGATGCTTGGATCAACACACAGTCGAAGGCGGTCCAGATCGCGTACGAATACAGCGGCACCTTTGTCCGGACTGAGCCCATGATGGCGGCAGGCGTTGCTGCCATGGGCTTCACCGAAGAGCAGATCAACGCATTCTTCACGGCTGCCGCAAACCTCTAAGGCTTCAAAACATGTTCCGGAAAGTCTTCCAGCTCGCGCCGCTCTCGGTCGCAGCGCACTCGCGGATCAAAATTCGAAGGTCTTGTCGTCCTTGGTGTAGCTTTTGCGAAATTCTTCCTCCCAAGGGTCGAAGAACTTCTGGCTCTCGGGGAGCGGTACGCGTGCCGGCACTTCGTCGCTTTCGTGTTGATTTTCAGAATCGCGCATATGCGCTCTAACCAGGTGAACGTCCGAAGTCTACTTTAGGTCGAACACTTATCTGTGGCCGTTGAGAGATTACGTGAGAGTCAACCGCGACCAAGTCGCACCAAGCTCGATGCCAAAGCCTTTCTGAAAAACCGAGGCCGCGGCTAGTGTCGCGGCCTGGCCGTAGACAGAGGCACACAAGACCGGGCAGGGGTTCCACTGGCCTTATGTGTTGACCCTGCTCACAGAGGAACTGCGAGCCATTTCAGAGTAGCCGATCAAGGCAAAAAGCAAGATGCCTTCGTTCGAACAGGTGAGCTTAGCCATTCGGTGAGGATCGGGATAGGCGAGGCCCGCGGGGGTGTACGCGGACCTCGGGGCACTGTCACAGCAAGTTGGCCGCATTTGGGGCCGCGCTCATAGAAGCACAACCGACCATCGATCGCATGTTCGCCAATGGTGGTATTCCGGCCCGCGCCTTGACGGACTAGAACGTGGTTTCCTGTACCAGCCACCACACAGGAAGAAATGCCAGCGCAATCGCTGCCAGCCAGACCGAGGCGAACTTGACCAGATACTGTCGTCTCGCTTTCGCTTCGTCCCATTCGTAGTACATCGCCAACTCCCAACTTTAGGCTTCGCTACTTGAAACACCGCTCAAGCAGCGAGTCGAGTGCGGAACTGCAACTCCTTCCAACAATCTGGAGCCATCCATGACGGACTTCCGGTCCTCAGAGGGCGCAGCCACGCGCCCACCCGCATTTTGCTACGCTATCTCGCCGGGGCGCTTATTGCGGCCGACTATCGCGACACGACGATGGGGAATTCGATCGCGAATGACCCAGGTCGCTGATAAGGGGCTGCGGACCTCAATCACCAAACGCAATGTTTCTCGAGATGCTCTGGCGGAAGCGTGGAATAAGTTCAGTTTCGACTCGGAGATAAGGGTCGTCATGCGCGAGTTCGTTGACACCTACGAGAATTTCTATGGGATCAGCGAAGCGCTCTATCAGGGTTGGGCGAACGGGTAGGCGGACATCCGGAATGTCCTGCTAAAATCTCTTCGCAACCTGGTACTCATTCTCTTCCCAGGATTGGAGTTCGCCAGCTTCGCAAGTGTAATTCTCGTCCGTCTCGTCCAGTCCGATGCCAATGCCGTCGATGTTCGGATCGTCGAAGGTGACGAGAATCCTCGACTTGGGGATTTTTCGCTCCTGAAAGTCCTTCAGTATGAAAGCGAGACATTGAACATTCTTCTTGGTGTTGCTGGTCTGAATGTGACTCTCAATTTTGCGATTAATCTTCGAAAGCGGAAGCGTGTCCGCCCGAGCTGCTTCTGATACCGGCAGCGCCAGCAAACCTAGAACGAAGATCCTTCTCAAACGCAATTTTATCATCTCAGAGTCCTCGTCTGCTACTACCAATTCAGTCTCGCGACAAAGTTGCCACCATCAATCGTGCGCCCTTGTGGCAGCATTTGCATCGCATGAGGCCAGCGAGTTGCCTCAGCGTCAATCCCTTCCCAAACTTCCGCTGTATCGCCCACCGATCGATCGGCTTCCGGCGCTTGCACTGCGGGCATAGGGCGAACATCGCGTCATATTGCGCAAGCTCACCCAGAGTTCGCATACTCTCGGACTTCGACGCCGGCTGAGCTATTCCAAGCGTTTCTTCGGCGGTCTGGTGGTAGTGCAATCGGCATTTGTCGTTGCACTGCGCGTCCGGCCCGCGTTCGCAACCAAGCTCCCTTGCTAAGCCGTTGAGAGCGGCATCTTTGGGCAGCGCGACAACATAAATCGACAGTCAGTGATCACGCCGAACACGGGACGCTTGGGCAGCAACGACCGCGGCAGAACCGGACCAGCCGATCTCAGATGCGGTTTCTACGGCCAGGGTCCGGGCAAAGAGCGTCGTGTTTCTCGAAGCGATCGCAATGCCAGTTACAGTCCTGCGGCATCATCGGATGCGCGACCGCAAAACGCAGCTTTGGGCAATCGGGCGTCTTGGTCGGTCAGGACCCTTGCCCGTCGTCACGGCTTGGTTGGGCAGCCCTTTGCCAGTCGAGATATCTGGTCTCGCGCCCCCGTGAGTTCAAAGCCGGTGCTGTATTCCACATCGGCCTTGACGGCGTACATGGTTGCGAAATCAGCGCCAGATGTAAGGGCGGCAAGCAGCTTCGGATGCTTTAAGAGAACAATCGTTCGCCGATCGGGACTGTTCCCGTCGAGGCGGATCGTCTCTTTGTACCTCCCAATCTCGAAGCGCGCCGATCGCACGCCCATCTCGCCAACAGTGGCATCGCCAATCTCGAAAATGAGACCGTTCTTGGCGTCGCACCGGACCATGTAACAAGCTTCGTTGTCGGTCGCATCAACGTTAGAGCATGTTCCGACCGCTCCGGCATGCGAACCGGTAAGCTTAACCCATGGAGCGGGCGGCTCGACTTCCTGTGCGAGTGCAGGCAATGCCGCAAGGCACGCGCCAAACACACAGGCTGCGACGCCAACCACGACTGCGACTGCCGGTCTGCTGAACCTCATCCTATCCTCGTTTTTCTACTACGTTGCGAGCCCGATAGCGTCTCGACATGGACGCGCTTGTCAAGGTCGATTGACAGGTGACGCAGACCAGCAGGCGGATGGCGCTTGTGATCGCCTCACTTGCTCTGAAAAGCCGGTCGACCGATCGCGGCAGGATCAACTGGTCATGGTAATATTTCTCTTTCTGCCGAGGCGTTCATCTTTCTGGATCGCCCATCAGCAGCCAGCATGATACGTGGGGTGACCTACGCGCTTACCGTTGAGAAGATCCGGCATTGGCGGGTTGCCGTATCAAGCAAGAGCATCCGCCGCGGACTGTGATCCACTGCGCCCGCACCTTTGGCATGAATAGCGAAGGTCGTGACCGATGAAGTCAGACGGGTAGTAGGCCATGCGCATAGCGCCTCTCCTTGAAGAGGTTGCCGACAGCCGCATGATGTCAAGGATTGAGTTTTCGCTTCCGCCCCGAAGCTGTGTGACAAATGGCCTTGGTCGGTGGCGGCGTCAAGACTGCCGCCATTGCGAAAATCTGTGGCTCACTTGAGGGATGGCAAAATCTCCGCGTTCAAAGCCCCTCCTTGCCGACGATAAGCCGCTCCGTTCTCGCGCCCGAAAGCCGCGAGATCCTTCCCAGCCGCGACTTCCTTTCGATCCAATGCCTGACCGCGTCGAGCCCTGTCTCGCGCTCCTCTCTTGCTCTACCGGGCGAGTTTTTGAGTTTGGACAGTGAACAAAAATGTGTGCTGTCCGCTGGTCAAGAACTCGCGCAATTCTTGCTGCGCATCGCGTTCTGAATGGCCTGCACTTTGCCCTTCGCGACGGCAACTTGGCCTTCTTTGTCGCCGCCAAAAGTGCTTGAAGTCGGGACACCAATTAGGAAGACGCCCACAGCATCACCTGTTGCTGCGTCATTTTGCGCCTTCGAAACCGCAGCTAGGTTTTCCTGCTCTTTGACCAGTTCGGCAGCGAGCACCGGGCACGGCGAGCCGGTATAGGCCGCCATGGGAATATCGACCGGTACGATCGCATCCGGACGTTTGGCGCAGGAAGTAGCTGCCAGCAAACTTGCCAGCACAACGTAACGAATTTTCATGAATGCCCCTTAGAAACACTCTTAACCCGACCACGAAATATGCATGACGTGTCGTGGCTTGGAAGGAATAATTCAAAGTTGCGCGTGCTTTTCCACTACCGCAACCAGTTGGAGTGACCCAAGGCAAAGAAAAAGGCCGACACCTCCCTCGGCGCCGACCTTTTTAATCTGTCTCAACAACAACTGCCAGTACATCCGTGGTCAGCCGTCAGAAACACGATGGGTTGAGTGTAGCTCATCTTGGCGAAGCGTCAAGCGCTGCTTATGGAACGTCAGTAATCCCAGGAATTCACCTCGGGTGGCGGGTCACCTTCTGGATCATAAAGAGGATCCGGATCGGCATACAGTCCGCGCTCTACCTGGGTAGCCTGTATTTGTTCAACAGTAGTCTGCGCTTCCGCGCTTCCAGGTTTGCTAAGCGACACTCTGCCCATGCGATCATTCGCTGGTAGTCTGGCGGAAGATCTACCTCACGAGGAACAGCGTCGATAGTGACTCTAAGATCGTCGACTTCGCGACGGGTCTTTGCGATCCAATCCAGATAAGAGCCGACGGATCGGCTGCTCTTTCATGCCAGCCATGAAGGCCAGTTGGATGTCTTCGAACTGCCACTCCTTGTCAGGGTCTAGCGGGCTCGTGAACCGCGCACAGTACTGGGCTGATTTTTGAATTTTGGGATCGTACAAGACGTCACCACAAATGACATAGCAAGTGCTGCCGGCAGGATCGCCGAAAGCTGTGACTGTCCGGTGGTGGCGGAACGCATGCGGATTGGTCGCCGCGGTTAAAGGCTAGGTGAGTCGAGCGGGGGCGGTCAAGTGTTCGTGATTGCCCTCGCATCTGCTTGATAGCGTCGCGGCATTTTCGCGTCTAGGACGCAAAGTAAATGGGGAGAACCACATGAACAGATTTCAGGCATTTGTAGCAGCCGGAATGCTGATCGGTCTCGCCGCGATTACTTCAGTGTGTACGACGGCGCCGCGAAATCCAAATCCGCCTGATTTTCGATATCCGCCAAGGACTTCCGTGAACCCGGCTTGTGCGGATGGCTTCAGACCGACTAACGCGCTCTCGTGTGCCTACTGACCAAGTTAGGACTATTCTGCGGTGAGGGCGGTCAAGCTGGGGCTAAACAAGGGGCGGTCACGTGATCTCGTGACAGCGGCGTGACGTCAATCTGCCACCCGACCCCATTCTAAAGTTAATGGCAGTCGCGCCCCGTCGCAGCGTCTACATGATCCTGTGGCAAAGGGCAAAGGCGGGAGAGGTGCCGCTGTTAAGTGAACTTTTGTGCCGTTGAAAGGTTCCGCGACGAGACGAGCAAAGCCCGGCGAGCTGGGGGCTGGCGCCGGGCCGATTGCGGACTTGCACTTGGGCGATGCATGGTCCCACAGCGTGTTGGAAGCGCTGCATAGTAAAAACAGACGGCGTAACGGAAAGTTCCAGTCGAGCCTAAAAATGCGTTATGACAATCCGATATTTCCGACCAGAAAACTCAATAAAATGCAATGAAATCAATGTTTTTTGGCGGAAGAGGTGGGATTCGAACCCACGGTACGGTTTCCCGCACGCCGGTTTTCAAGACCGGTTCCTTAAACCACTCGGACACTCTTCCATCCGATTGATTAGATTAGCTTTTAGCTCTTCGCCTTTTGCCTGAAAACCGGCTTTGCTACCGATTTGTTACCCAATCACTCGACGGCTGGCTTTTTAACAGCTTTGATGGCCGCGTCAACTTGCTCAGCAGCATTTGCCTGCATCCCCGCCATAACATGCGAATAGAGGTCGAGGGTGATGCCGATCGTCGAGTGACCGAGGCGCTCGCTTGCGATCTTCGGATGCACGCCGGCAGCAAGCAATTGCATCGCGTGTGAGTGCCGGACGTCATGGAAGCGGATGCGGGGCAGGTCGGTCTTTGCCAGCAGTCTGGTCCACTCGTGGGTATCTTCCCGATCGATCGCGAACTTGTTCTGATCCGCACCACGGACCCTGCCTGGACGTCAGGCGTTGCGCGAGGGACTGGGCGCCGGCACCTCGGAGCTCGAGAGCTACAAGGACCTCCTGGTTAACAAGAACACGATCACGCTGCGAACCGACGCGAACTCGGGAGACACGATTTCGATTTCAGCGCGCCAGGCAACATATCTCGGGAGCTTCCGAACGACCGCCAACGGCGTAGCGACGGACACGGCAAGTCAGCGCCTTCTATTCAACGCCTGGAATCCGATCGCCCGACGTCTGTTTAAGGCCAACCCCGCCGACTACGCCTATAGCGATCGGCGCGGAATTGTCGTCGAGATTGAGCAGGATCAGAGCTTCAGTAAGAGGTCCGATGCCGATCTCAACCATGAGCATAAAAAAGCCCTACCAAGCATTTGTGCGTGCGAGATATCGCTTCATAGTGGCCGATCAGTCGCATGCCCTCTGGAAGGTATCGACGTGGCGCTCGTGCCTCCAACCCGGATAGCAATCATCCCACCCATTGTCGTGGAAACGGCGAAATCCTCGATGGCGAAATCCGCCAAAGGTATGATTTGCACTTTCAGCAAAACCATCGTTGTGCTCGGCGACATTCCCGTAGTCTTTTCTGAAGTTGTCGCTACCCAAGGCGCCGCCGTGACCACCTCCTCCATGACCTCCGCCGTGGCCGTGGGCCATGGCAGGAGTGGTGGCGACGATCGACGCGACCGCAAGGGCTGACGCGATCAATCCCATCGCTGCGGCTTTTCTGAACGTGGACATGGCATTCTCCAATGAAAACGGCACCAACCAAAGGCAGGGACTATGGGTGAATGGTAACTCACAGCCGTTCTGGCGGAATCATACGGAGGTATAGGACGACCGATACAAAAGGCGCCTCGAGCTTTTGGAGTGTGACGTGGAAGGCCGTTTTCATATCATCGTCGGTTCGGGATCAGGATCGATCCTCTCGATAACGTCCGCCGTATCGTTTTTCGGCGATCCGACTTTTCGGTCAATGGGCCACATCTTCATTTGTTCGGCCGGGTAGGGTTTCATCAGGTCGTCCGGGTCGAGCTCTAGCGATAGCCAGCGCTCGTAGTCGTCGCGATGCAGGACAACCGGCATGCGGTCGTGGATGTCTGCCATCATCTCGTTCGGTGGACACGTCACCACCGCGAAATTGCGAATGTCGGCGCCGGTGGCAGGATCTCGCCACGTATCCCAGATGCCCGCGAGCGCGAACGGGCTGTCATCAGCCATGGCAATCGCATACGGCTGCTTGTTCTTGCCAGTCCCGTAAATGTCCTTCCATTCGAAGTAGCCATTGATCGGCACCAAGCAGCGGCGCGATCGGTACGCGGACTTGAACAGTCCGTTGGTCGCGATGCCTTCGCGACGAGCATTGATTGGCGGTGGACGCCCTCCGGGCTTCATCCAGGATGGCTGTAGGCCCCAACGGGCAGATACAAAGACTGGCCCCATGGTGTCGGGTTCCCGCACCATGTCCCGGATGATGATGGGGTAGTAAAGGGAAGGGGCGCCGTTATATCGCGGGAACTGGTTGCTTAGGGCTTCCACATCGCCCCGTGCCGAGAACGCGAAGTTCTGTAGCATTTCCTCGAGCGTAGCCTTGATGTAGATTCGTCCGCACATTCCAGAACCCCGATCAATCCCGTGGCAGTTTCCCTAGAAGCAATCTATAGCCGAGCGGGCGACGGCGGAAAGTACGCCTCATAGAGGCGGGTTCAAGGTAAGCACATGATTGTCGCTCTTCGACGTATCACGCGACGATGGCCGCATTTCATCGCAATGACACTAGTGTCGTTCTTCCTTAATTGTGGATTGCCAAAGGCGGCAATCGCAGATCCCGTTACCGATGATGGTCGCGCCTTGATAGCGGCCATAGGGGAGAACGATTTTCTTAGCGCTCGCACTATTTTACGCCGCGGGAATGTCGACGGAAATGGATTTGCCGATGGGCGATTCAAGCGGAGCTTTGTGAAGGAAGCTCTGCTGGCGCAGGCTGATGATCGTCTGATTGACCTGCTGATGGAGAACGGCGCGGACCAAGAGGGATGGGACTATTTCGCCGGTCGTTCCTCGAGTGCTTATGCTGTCGCCGTCGGGGGAGTGAAAAGACGCGGTGCTGAATCTACGGTTCGGATCATAAAGGCGCTAAGGAGTAAAAAGTTCGAACATATCCGTGGGGTGAAAGAGAACATAAGCCTCCTTTCAGTTAACGGGCTTCCCTACCCAGACTTCCTCTCCATCGTTGACGAGTTGGCCGCCGATGGAATTGACCTGAAGGGAGAGTTTCGCAACGGGACGCTCAAGATGGTGCGAGTTTTCGATACTGGTTTGGAGGCCACTTGGCCGTATCTTCTTAAAATAATTGATGTGAATGAGGCCGATGCGTGGGGAAATACCATTACGAGCGTATACGCTGGGGCCAATTGCACGGTGGAGGGTTGGCAGGAGGACAATCCAATTTGGTTTTGCAACGAGGATCCTGCCAGGTTGAGGAAGATTGAAACCGCCGTCCATTCGCCGGGGTTTAAGGGAGACACCCTTCTTCAAAAGGCAGGAGGCTGGACCACGTTTGACTATCTGGGCTTCACATCTGGTCAAACGGGGAGTTGTTTCAGCATCCCACGCGACGTCAGTCCTATTCAGGATGAAATTCAGGACTTCGTGAAATCCACCTTCTCTAGAGAACTATCGCAGTGGAGACCTGTGAAGGACCCTTCATGTTCAGTGCGCGGCTCGACTGTCATTTGCAAATGCCTGAGGCCGTAAGGCAGGTCTGCGAAGGATGCTCACCGCGACAAAGTCGCCACCAGCTGTGGCTCTTGCTGCTTTTGAGAAGAACATAGCCCCTCGTTTCCCTCTACTAAACTTCGCTTAATGCTTTGAACTCTTGCCCCGGTAAGCCTCTGGCGCTGGCAAAGCTTCGTGTGCCTTCGCCAGCGTCTCCAACCACGCAGCAAGTTCGGCCGGAACTTCCTCGTTCCCGGCTTCTAGCGCTTCGATCCATGACAGCTCGCACTGCAGCGCCGACGCGATATTGATCGGGGTCCATCGGATATGGAGCAGACATTCGCTAAATCGTTCGTTCGTCATGGCAACAGGCTCCTAGTCGGCGTCCGAATTGCACCAGCCTGTCATACAAGTTGCTGGAGTCAATGACTGCGGCTCGGCGCCTACTTCAATACGCTCCTGGACGGGACATGGCGCTTCGGTTGCCGCAGCGACTGCCATCAGCAGCCATGTCGTAGTTGGAATAGCAGTTTCCAGGGTAGCCCGGATACGATGAATACCACACCGCGGGCAATGCAAGCCTTCTGGGATGCATCACCATCGATATGGAAGCAAATGGCGCCACCAAAGGCCACAAGATCGGCTTCATGAACACGATCAACGAGTATGCCATGGCAGGCGGGTTTGCATCTCGAATGACGACGTCGGTAGGGGTTTCGCCGTCGACGACCTCAGATCCACTTCTCCAAACCATTGAAGGATATCGGCGGGGAACGCGCGAGTTCGCAAAGTTGCCCGATTTCAGCACGCGCCAGGCAGGAATAGCGGACTACGACGGCAAGGAAGCTCTCTTGCCAAACCGCCTGCTGGGCTGGGCGCCGAGCGCGTTGCCTAGAGCCTTAAATTAGTTATCTGTTAACCATAGTAATTAGAATTGTCGCCATCTTGGCGAAATGCTTCGCAAATTTGCCACGAAAGCCACATGATTAAAGTCTCGTTAGGTTGGTGGGATTAGGGGTGTCTGGCCCAGATCGGGGCAGATTTCTTAACCATAACGGTCTTGAGCGGCGTGGGGCATATGAAACGAGACTACGGGGCGGCGTCATTCGCAACGGGAATGCGATGGGTTGGGCTGTCGCTCATCTGCGCAACGGTTACGGCTTGTGGCACCGCGCCGACGCCGACGAAGCGCTCCCACGGCAAGGAATATTTCTCGGAGAAGGAATACGGCGTCAAGGCCAGTCCACGGGTTGCGTCCGGCAACAATATCCCGAAGGGCGGCGGTCGCTATATGGTTGGGGACGCATACGTGGTGAAGGGTAAGTGGTACTACCCGAAGGAAGATTTCTCGTACAACAAGGTCGGCATCGCATCCTGGTACGGCTCAGCCTTTCATGGTCGCTTGACGGCAAACGGCGAAGTCTACGATCAGATGCATCTTTCCGCGGCGCATCCGACGTTTCCTCTGCCGAGCTATGCACGTGTGACGAATACGGAAAACGGTTCGTCCATCATCGTGCGTGTTAACGATCGCGGTCCCTATCACGAAGGGCGCATCATCGACTTGTCCAACAAGACGGCGGATATGCTGGATCTGCAGCATAGCGGCACCGGAAAAGTCCGCGTTCAGTATGTCGGCCGTGCCCGCATGGATGGTCACGACATGCCCTATCTGATGGCCTCCTATGTGCCGAAGGGCAGTCGCATGCCGGGCATTAACCCGGGTGGCGGCCAGATCGCAAGCGGCGTCATGGTGGCCTCCAACAGCAAGCGCATAACCGCTGACCAGCTCCAGAGCTTTGGCGGCTTCACGCCTGAGCCGGAGAACGTCCCGGTGCCGGTCTCGGCGACGTCCTATGCCGGCTCGACCCCCAGCGCCAGCTACAATGCCGCGCCCGTTCCGACGCCAATGCCGTCACCGTCCGTTGGTGGCAGCGCACCGCTGGCAGAGCCTACGGCCGGGCAGATGGTCGTTCTGCCGGAATTTGGTCCTTTCCCTTATGAGCGTCCCTTTGGAGGGCCGCAGGGTTCTCTCGCAATGGGGTATCAGGAAGAGGGCGTAAAGACCGTCACGGTCGAGCTCGCTTTCGATGCGGTGATGGTTCGCAACGATGGGCTCACGCAGGACGCCATCCTGGCATCCTTCAAACGGCAGAAGGCGGGAGCAGCGCGCGCCGAGTAAAGGCGGCCATTGCGTCGTTCTCGGTCCGCCGCTAGCATCTTCAAGGTCGCCCGAGCTGTGGGGTTTTCGGTGTTGAAGCGTCTCATTTGCCTCTGTGTCTGTCTTCTGCCTTTTGCAACGGGCGCCGTTGCCGCAAGCAGTGACACCAACGCTTCCTTTGTGACCAAGGCGGCGCAAGCCTACATGATCGAAGGATCGACCGGCACGGTGCTTCTTGCCAAGAACGAGAATCAGACCTTCTCGCCGGCCTCACTTGCGAAGCTGATGACGGTGGACCTCGTCTTCGATGCGCTCGCAAAGAACCAGATCACCCTCGATACGCAATATTCCGTTTCGGAATATGCCTGGCGAACCGGCGGCGCGCCATCGCGCACGGCAACGATGTTTGCCGCACTCAAATCGAGTGTCCGCGTCGAGGATCTAATCAAGGGCGTTGCCATTCAGGGCGCCAATGACAGCTGCATCATTCTTGCGGAAGGGATGAGCGGTGGCGAGCCGGCCTTTGCGGAGGCCATGACGCGGCGCGCCAGAACGCTCGGAATGGAACGGTCTATCTTCGGGAACTCGACCGGGCTTCCGGACGGCAAGAGCAAGACGACCGCGTTAGACATGGTGACGCTGGCCGCAGAACTGCAAAAGTCCTACCCGAACCTCTACTCGTATTTTTCTCAGCCCGATTTCGAATGGAACAGGATCTTCCAGCGTAACCGCAACCCGCTGCTCGGTCTCAGCATGGGCGTTGACGGTCTCGCCATCGGGTTTGCCGAGGGAGAAGGGTATTCGATCGTTGCTTCGGCAGAGCGCGACGGCAGGCGGCTGTTCATGGCACTGGGCGGGATCGCCTCCGATAAGGAGCGCACTGAAGAGGCCAAAAGAGTGCTCGAATGGGGGCTGACTGCGTTCGAAAGCCGCCAGATTTTTGCCGATGCCGAAGTGATCGGCCAGGCCAGCGTCTATGGTGGAACCTCGCGCAGCGTCGACCTCGTCGCAAAGACGCCTGTGAGTGTCTACATACCGATCAGCAATCCCGAGCGGCTGTCGGCGCGCATTGTCTATCGTTGGCCGTTGATGGCTCCGGTGGCGGCCGGTCATGAAATAGGGACGCTGCGCATCTTTGCGGCTGGCCGGCTGTTGCGTGAGGTGCCGCTCTATACGAGGGAGACCGTGGCGGTCGGCTCTTTGAGCAGCCGCGCCGTCGATGCTCTGATGGAGCTCGGCGAAACGTTGTTGTTCTCCTGGCTGTGGAACAAGCCCGAACCCATGTGATCGCCATATTCGCCGTTCAGGGTGAGAGTTGTCGTCGGGGCGGTTTCACTTTTCGCTGCCTTCCGCTAGATGTACGGCAGTGGTGCGGGCGAGCGCCGTAATGCAGGAAGTAGTCATTGCCATCCGGTACTGGATTGTTCGTAACGTTTGAAGGCGGGGAGGGCGCGGGAAAGTCGACGCAGATCCGTCGCCTCGCCGAGGCTCTTCGTGGTCGCGGCTACGACGTGCTGTTGACACGAGAGCCGGGTGGCTCGCCAGGCGCGGAAGCCGTGCGTCATGTGCTTCTGTCGGGTGCTGCCGAAGCCTTCGGAACACGAATGGAGGCAATCCTTTTTGCCGCAGCGCGCAATGATCACGTTGAGGAAGTCATCCGACCGGCTCTAATGAGCGGAAAGGTGGTCCTTTGCGATCGTTTCATGGATTCATCCCGCGTCTATCAGGGCGTGACCGGAAATCTGGAATCGGAATTCATCGAGGCGCTGCAGCGCGTGGCCGTCAACGGCATCGTCCCGGATTGCACGCTGATCCTCGATCTGCCGGCGTGGGCTGGTCTGGAGCGTGCCCGGAGACGAGGTGCGGCCGGCGATGTGAGCCCCGATCGCTTCGAGAAGGAAGAGCTGGAAACCCACGAGAAGCGCCGGGAAGCCTTTCTAGACATAGCTGGTCGGGAGCCGGGCCGTTGCCACGTCATTGATGCGATGCAGACCGAAGAGGCCATCGCTGCGGAGATTGTCGAGATCGTCTGGCAGCGTCTGTCGCATCCGGCTGCGGCGAAGGTAGCGGAGGCAGCGCATGAGTGATGAACGGCCGGGATTGCTCGACGGCGCCATTTGGCCAGCCGAGAACATGAAGCTATTTGGTCACGAAGACGCCGAGGCATTCCTCGCGCAGTCATACCAGTCGGGCAAAGGCCACCATGCGATTCTAATCGAGGGGCCACCGGGCATCGGCAAGGCAACGCTGGCGTTCCGGTTTGCAAATCATGTGTTGACTCATCCTGATCCTGCCAGTGCGCCGGAGCTGCTGGGCGATCCCGATCCGGCCTCGTCGGTCAGTCGCCAGATTGCCTCTGGCGCGTCGCATAACCTGCTTCACCTGGCACGGCCCGTTGATGAGAAAACGGGCAAGGTCAAATCTGCCATCACGGTCGATGAGGTCAGACGGGCAGGGCGCTTCTTCTCACAGACGTCGGGCACCGGCAATTGGCGCATCGTCATCATCGATCCTGCCGATGACATGAACCGCAATGCCGCGAATGCGATCCTGAAAATTCTCGAGGAGCCGCCGAAGCGTGCGTTGTTCCTGCTGATCTCGCATGCGCCGGGGAAACTGCTGCCAACAATTCGCTCGCGCTGCCTGCCGCTGAAGCTTGCGCCGCTTGAAGACAGCATCCTCGGCGCGGCGCTCGCACATCTCGGTATCGAGGCCGCCGATCGCGACCTTCTTGCGGCCGCGAACGGCAGCGTCGGAGAGGCGCTGAAGCTGGTGAACTATGGCGGCGGCGAGATCATCGCCGCCTACAACGAGGTTCTGCAAGCGCAGGGACCATCAGCCCGGCGCGCGATGCACCGGCTAGCGGATGCGCTTTCCGGCAAGGACAGTGACACGATCTTTGAATTCTTCACCAGCCATGTCGGCGAAGATCTGATGCGCAAGGCACGGGCCGCAGCGATTGCAGGGCAGGTTGCGGTCGCCGAGCGGCTGGCCCGCCTACATTCCGACATCGGCGAGCGGCTGACGGTTTCGGATGCCTACAATCTGGATCGCAAGCAAACGATCCTCAGCATCCTCGGAGACATCAAACAACCTGGTTCTTGATCAGGTCGCGAGCAGCTTCCACGCGACGACGGCAAGCGTTAGCGCCAGCACGATGCGGATTGTCCGTTCATGGAGCTTCGGTGCGATCAGGCTGCCGGCGATGATCCCGGGGATAGAGCCCACCAGAAGTGCAAAGAGCATTCCCCAGTCAATCTCGCCGATCATCCAGTAGCCCATACCACCGATCAGCGTCAGCGGAACGGCGTGGACGATGTCGGAGCCGACGATCTCGCGAACATCAAGGCGCGGGTAAAGCACTAGCAGCACGGTCACGCCGAGCGCTCCTGCACCCACCGACGTCAGGGTCACGAGGACCCCGAGCACCAGGCCAAGCACGGTCGTCCAGATGGCGATCGTGATCGGCTTGGGCGGAGAGCGCTCTCCAATGGAGCGAAGCGCAAGTGCTAGCACCTGCTTGCGAAAGACCAGCATGAATGCGGTCAGGACAAGCAGCCAGCCAAGGGCTGTCGTGATCGTGTGGGCGACGTCGACGCTCTTGCGGTCGACACCTGCCATGAGCCAGAGCATCAGCAGGGCGGCCGGAACGCTACCGGCGGCAAGACAGCCGACAACGCGCCAGTTCACTCTGCCGTGCATGCCGTGCACTGCCGTTCCGGCCGTCTTGGTAACAGCGGCGTAGAGCAGATCAGTTCCGACGGCTGTGGCTGGATGAATGCCGAAGACAAGCACCAGCAAGGGCGTCATCAGTGATCCGCCGCCGACGCCTGTAATGCCGACAAGAGCGCCGACGAGAAGCCCCGAGAGGGAATAGAGGGGATCGAAACTGGAAAGGACGGTCAAACAGCCGACCTCGAGCCTGCGCGTGAAATGATGCTGCCGAGTGCTGGAGATGTCACGTCGCTGATGCCCCGCCTTTGAGTTTTCTTTGGGTAGAATGCGCCTAAAATCGAGTCAAGTGCAGCACGCCCGCGATCGCCAAATCGCCGATGCTTTCAAAACTTGGTGTTTCGCTTCGCCATGACATGCGCTAAGAGCGGCTGACAAATTTTATAGAGTAAGCCGGACAAGAATGGCCGCCATGACAGACAAGACACCCTTCTACATTACTACCGCGATTTCCTACCCGAACGGCAAGCCGCATATCGGCCATGCCTACGAGCTGATCGCGACGGATGCCATGGCGCGCTATCAGCGCCTCGACGGCAAGGATGTCTTTTTTCTGACCGGCACCGACGAGCATGGCCAGAAGATGCAGCAGACGGCGCGCGCCGAAGGCATCTCGGCGCAGGAGCTTGCCGATCGCAACTCCGGCGAATTCGAGTCGATGGCGAAACTTCTCAACGCATCGAATGACGATTTCATTCGCACGACGCAGGAGCGTCACCACCAGACATCCCAGAACATCTGGAATCTGATGGCCGACAATGGCGACATCTACAAGGATTCCTATGCCGGCTGGTACTCGGTGCGCGACGAGGGCTACTATCAGGAAAACGAGACCGAGCTGCGCGCCGATGGCGTGCGCTACGGTCCGCAAGGCACGCCTGTCGAATGGGTGGAAGAGGCGAGCTACTTCTTCAAGCTCTCTGAATACCAGGACAAGCTGCTGGCGCACTACGAAGCCAATCCGGATTTCATCGGGCCGGCCGAGCGTCGTAACGAGGTGATCTCGTTCGTCAAGTCAGGGCTCAAGGATCTCTCGGTCTCGCGCACGACGTTCGACTGGGGCATCAAGGTACCGAACGATCCTGCCCATGTGATGTATGTCTGGGTCGACGCGCTGACGAACTACATTACCGCGACCGGCTATATCGAAGATCGGAGTGGCCCTCGAGCCAAGTACTGGCCGGCGGATGTGCACATCATCGGCAAGGACATCATTCGCTTCCATGCGGTCTATTGGCCGGCATTCCTGATGTCCGCGAAGCTGCCGCTGCCGAAGCGCGTCTTCGCGCATGGCTTCTTGCTCAACAAAGGCGAGAAGATGTCGAAATCGCTCGGCAACGTCGTCGATCCGGTCAATCTCGTGAACCATTTCGGCCTTGATCAGGTGCGCTACTTCTTCCTGCGCGAGGTTTCCTTCGGCCAGGACGGCAGCTACAGCGAAGAGGCGATCGGCACTCGCATCAATTCCGACCTAGCCAACGGGATCGGCAACCTTGCCAGCCGTTCGTTGTCGATGATTGTCAAGAACTGCGACGGCAAGATTCCGGAATGTGGTTCGCTGACGGATGAGGACAAAGCCATGCTGGCGCAGGCCGACGCGCTGCTCGCGTCGACGCGTGACGACATGGGCAAGCAACTCATTCATCGTGCGGTGGCCTCGATCATAGCGGTCGTTTCCGAGACCGATCGCTATTTCGCAGGCCAAGAACCGTGGGCGCTGAAGAAGACCGATCCGGCGCGCATGGGCACCGTGCTTTATGTCACGGCCGAGGTCGTGCGCCAGATCGCCATCCTGCTGCAGCCCTTTATGCCGGAATCGGCCGGCAAGCTGCTCGATCTCGTGGCTGCTCCCGCCGAAAAGCGCGACTTCGCAGCGCTGGGCGAGGCCGGTCGTCTGGTTTCCGGCACGCCGCTCGAAGCGCCGAAGCCGGTCTTCCCGCGTTACGTCGCGCCGGAAGCGTGAGGATGTCATGCTGATCGATACGCATTGCCATCTGGATTTTGCCGACTTCGAGGAGGAGCGCGACGAGATCGTCAAGCGCGCGCACGACGCCGGCGTCAAGCAGATGGTGACGATCTCGACGCGCGTGCGCAAGCTCGACGCGCTGCTCGCGATCACCGAGAAATATCCATCCGTCTTCTGTTCCGTCGGCACCCATCCGAACAATGCCAGCGATGAGCTCGACATCCAGACGGACGATCTCGTGCGGCTGGCCAATGCCCACGAGAAGATCGTCGCGATCGGCGAGGCCGGTCTCGACTACTTCTACGACACGCAGAAGCCGGAAGACCAGCAGACCGGATTGCGGCGCCATATCGATGCGTCGCGTGAGACACAGCTGCCGCTGGTGATCCATAGCCGCAGCGCCGACGAAGACATGGCGGCGATCCTGACCGAGGAAACGGGCAGGGGGGCGTTCCCCTTCATCCTTCATTGCTTCTCGTCGGGCGCCGAACTCGCAAGGGTCGGCGTTGAACTCGGCGGCTACGTCTCCTTTTCCGGCATCCTGACCTTCCCGAAGTCGGAGGAGCTTCGCGACATCGCCAAGACGGTCCCGCACGATCGCCTGCTTGTCGAGACGGATGCGCCCTACCTCGCGCCGAAGCGCTGGCGGGGCAAGCGCAATGAGCCGTCCTATGTCGTGAACACAGCCGAGGTTCTGGCCGAGACGCTCGGCCTCGGCTATGCCGAGATGGCACGGATCACGACGGAAAACGCATTTCGCATTTTCTCAAAGATGCCGAGGATCTGACAGCGTGGGCTACAGACGGCGTTTCACCATTCTCGGCTGTTCGTCGTCGCCCGGCGTTCCACGCATCACCGGCGATTGGGGCGCATGCGATCCGACCAATCCGAGGAACCGGCGTACGCGTGCAGCCTTCATGGTGCAGCAATTTGATGACAACGGTGGCGCTACGACGGTCGTTGTCGACACCGGACCGGACTTTCGCGAGCAGATGATCGCGGCCCGCGTCACGCACATTGACGCGGTTCTCTATACGCATCCGCATGCAGACCACATTCATGGTCTCGACGACCTGCGCGGCTATTTCTATGGATCGCAACAACGCGTCCCTATCCATGCCACCAAGGAGACGATGGATCGCATTCGCCAAGGATTCGGCTATTGCATGGAGACGCCGCCCGGGAGCAATTATCCGCCCATCGTCGAAACCAAGGTCATTGAAAGCATTGATGTGCCACTGCGGATTGCCGGCGCCGGAGGCACGATTTCATTCCACCCACATAGACAGCAGCATGGTGATATAATGTCCCTCGGATTCCGCATTGGTGGTGTCGCTTATTGCAGCGATATCAGTGACTTCCCTCCGGAAACCGTAACAAAACTTCAGGATCTCGATGTCCTGATCATCGACGCGCTGCAATACCGGTATCATCCCAGCCACCTGTCGCTGGAACAATCTTTGGATTGGATCGACCGTCTGAAGCCGAAGCGGGCTATCCTGACCCATATGCATACCCCGCTGGACTACGATACTGTTATGGCCGAGACGCCGGACCATGTCGTACCGGCCTATGATCAAATGAGCTTCGATATCGAGTTGGCGGAGCTGGAAACCGCCTGACGAGCCATCAGGCGCCTGAGGTTTGCGCGCAGATCAGCCCGCGCTTCGCGCCCTCTGCTCGGCCTGCGCAGCCACATAGTTGCGCCAACCGCCATAGTCGGTGATATCGGTCGCCTCGGTGATCGCTGCTGGCTCCACAAGAAAGCCTTTCACCACGACTCCGTCAGACAAAGTGATCGAACCGATTCCGAGAGGCGAGGGTATCGCAGCCACGAATTGCCCAAAGGCAGCAGGCGTCAAACGCCAGACTTCCACATCGATGCGGCCACCTTTGCCGGGCTCGACACGGATCATCCCGGGCTTTGCGGGCACCTGGCCGGTAAGCGCATAGAGCCGGTAGGCATCCGATGTCTGCGCCGCCCGCGAAAACACAGCGTCGAGGTCACGCAGTTGGACATTCAGCTGCATGCCGGATAGATGCGCACCGACGACAACAAGATCGATCATCTCGCTCTGGGCATTTGTCGTCGGTTTCGGCGGCGCGGCGGGCAGGGGCCAGCCTGTGGCGCCCAGGCTCACACCGGCGGCCTGGTGGATCTCTCGTGCAAGAGCCGCCGTCAAACTATCCCGGCCCGACAGCGCCAGCAGCGTTACGCTTGCCGGCAGGCCGTCGGTACGTTTGCCCGTCGGCACGGCGATCCCGCACATATCGAGTAGATTGACGAAATTGGTGTAGGTCCCAAGCCGTGAGTTCTCGCGGATCGGCTCGGCGGCGAGGTCGGCCAGCGTGTAGTGGCTTGGCGCTGTCGGAACGCAGAGAAGATCGACAGAGTCGATGATCGGTTGCACGGTCTTCTTCAAAGCCTGAAGGGCGTAGAGGCCGTTGAAGACATCGGCAGCACTGAGTGTTCTAGCGGCGCCATAGATCTTGCGCGTGACCGGATGGAAGCTCGTTTCGTTGGCATCGAAGAAGGCCTTCACGGCAACATAGCGTTCAGCCACCCAGGCACCTTCGTAGAGAAGATTGGCGACCTTGTAGAAATTCTCGAACGGCACCTCGACGAGGCGATGGCCGAGCGTTGCCAGCAGCTCGAGCGCGTTTTCGTACGAAGCTTCCATGGCGGCGTCGCCAAAGAATTGGCGGTCGGCCTTTGCGGGAGTTCCGATGGTCAGGACCGGCGGAAGCAAGCCATAGCCGGCGGCAGGGATGTCCTTCGAATAAGCATCCGCCACATCGTAACGGGCGACGGTGCCAAAGACACGCCAGGCATCATCGACGGTCAGGGCAAAGATGGACACGCAGTCGAGCGTGCGGCAGGCAGGTATGACACCCATTGTGGAAAGGGCGCCGACACTCGGCTTGAGTCCGACGATGTTGTTGAGCCCCGCCGGGACGCGGCCGGAGCCGGCGGTATCCGTTCCCAGTGCGAAGCTGACGATGCCCTGCGCGGTGGCGACAGCTGAGCCGGAGCTGGAGCCGCCTGGAACGAGGTTGGCGTCGATAGCGTTGCGAGGGATCGGATAGGGCGATCGGACACCCACCAGTCCCGTCGCGAACTGATCGAGATTGGTCTTGCCGATGACGAGCGCACCGGCTTCCTTCAACAAGCGAACGACGGTTGCATCAACTGTCGGCAGATAAGAATAGTCCGGGCAGGCGGCAGTCGTCGGCATGCCGGCAACATCGATGTTGTCCTTGACGGCGAGGGGAATACCCCAAAGCGGCTTGGCCTCGGCGTCAAACGCACCCAGCGCATCCGCCTCGGCAAGCAGTGCCTCACGATCTGCGAGGTGAAGAAAGATGCCCGGATCGTTGACCTCGGCCAGCCGTGCGAACACCCTGTCGATGATCGTGTGGGCAGTTCCGCCCCCAGCGTAGAATGCGTGCAGCGATGCGATATCGAAAGCCGGTGCGCCGGTCATGCTATTTCCTCGTCCAGAATCTTCACGGGCCGATCCCATTGGATCAGCACGACGCAGCCGGTGTCACTCCACACGGAGTGTTCTGTCCCGGCCGCATTGACGATGTAACTGCCGCGCCCATAGTCGCCGGCCTCATCGGATTGGGTGCCTTCCAGCACCAGGATGGTCTCGAGCCCCTCATGGCGATGCCGTGGCACAGACGCGCCAGCCTCGTATTTCAAAAGGGCGACGCCCGGTTGATCGTTTTCGAAAGGGCGGATCCAATGGATAGTGACGTCTTCACGAAATGGAGAGAAAGTCAGGTTTTTCCAGCCGCCTAGGGTAAGGAGTTCACGTGTCGTCTCAGGCATGGCCGACTACCTCCAATATGTCGTCCACATGTGCAGTCCAGCCGACGATCGCGCCCTGGGCGCGGATCATGGCGATGGCGGCTTCCTTGAATTCGGGAAAATAGCTCTCGGTCGCTTCTTCGGCGAGGAGGCACTCGTATCCGCGATCATTGGCTTCGCGCATGGTCGTCTGAACGCAGACCTCAGTGGTGACGCCAGCAAAGACGAGCTGGCTGATGCCCCTCGCTTTTAAGACGTCCCCGAGTTCGGTGGCGTAGAAGGCACCCTTGCCCGGTTTTTCGATCACGATCTCGCCGTCGATAGGGGCAAGCTCAGGCAGGATCGCCGTACCAGCCTCGCCGGCAATCAAGATCCGACCCATTGGTCCATCATCGCCGATCCTGAGGGTTGGCTTGCCGCGGTTGCGCTTGGCAGGCGAGAGATCGGAAAGATCCGGCTTGTGGCATTCCATGGTGTGAATGACAGGCAGGCCGGCATCACGAAATCCTTGAATCAGCCGTTTGACATCGGGAACGATCTTGGTGATGCGGCTGACATCGTTGCCGAGGCTCGCGCCGAAGCCGCCGGGCTCGGCGAAATCGCGCTGCATGTCGATGACGATCAGTGCCAGTTGGTCGGACTTCGTCGGAAAGGCAAAAGGTTGCGCCTTGATGTCAGCCATCAGTGATGTCCTGCCATGTGCGCACCAATGACCGAGATATCAGCCGCCAGCGCCGGGGTTTCGTAGACGAACTTGCCTCCCGAGATGACCATGATCCGGTCTGACATCTCCAGCAATTCGTCCAGATCTTCAGACAGCAGCAGCACCGCCGCACCGGAGTTGCGCGCCCTCATGATGCGCGCGCGGATTTCCGCCACCGCCGAGAAGTCAAGGCCAAAGCAGGGATTGGATACGATCAGAAGATCGACCTCGCCCGTCAGTTCACGCGCAAGCACGGCACGTTGCACATTGCCGCCGGACAGCGCAGCGATCGGTGATGCGGACGAGGCGGTCTTGACCTTGAAGTCGGCGATCAGGTCAGTCGCCCGCTTCTTCATTTTGGCCTTGTTGAGCCAGATTGCGTCCTTACCGTCCTGCTTCAGATCGAATGTACGGAAGGCGAGATTCTCGCTCACCGTCATGCGTGGTGCGCAGGCATTCTGCAGGGGTTCCTCCGGAATGAAGCGCACACTGTTCCTGCGCGTTTCCAGCCGGGTCGCTCCGTAGGCGTTACCGTTTACCAGCACGCTACCTGCCTCGGTCGGTCGTTGACCGGCAAGAATCTCGGTCAGTTCCTTCTGCCCGTTGCCCGATATGCCAGCGATGCCGACGATTTCGCCGGAGCGAACCGTCAAGTTCTCGATCTCGATGGTCTTCAGGCCGGAGCGATCAGGAGCCTTGACCTTTTCCACCTTGAGAACAGGCTTCGCCATTTTCGATACCGGCACGCGCGTGTCGAGTTCGGCGAGCTTGACGTCGCCGATCATCGTGGAGGCCATCTCTGCGGTCGACATCTCGCCCACCTTGCCGCCGCCGACCAGCTTTCCGCGTCGGAGGATAGAGACGGCGTCGGCGAACTTGGTGACCTCATGGAACTTGTGCGAAATCATCAGCACGGTCAGTTCGCCGCGTTCGGTCATGCCGCGCATGAGCCCGAGCATCTCGTCTGCCTCGGCGGGCGTCAGTACGGATGTTGGCTCATCGAGCACGAGAAAGCTGCGGCCGAGATAGAGCTGTTTGACGATTTCGAGTTTTTGCTTTTCACCGGCGGCGAGCTCCTTGACCGGACGATCGAGCGGGATCTTGAACGGCATGCGCTCCATGAAGGCTGCGAGATCCTTGCGCTCCTTGGCCCAATTGATCACGGCGGGCACGGCGGCGCGGCTGATGACGAGGTTTTCCGCACCTGTCAGCGACGGCACCAGCGTGAAGTGCTGATAGACCATGCCGAGCCCATAAGTCGCCGCATCCCTGGGGGAGGCGATCACCACTTCGCGGCCATCGACTGAGAGCGAACCCGACGTCTGATGGTAGAAGCCCATGATGCATTTGACGAGAGTCGACTTGCCTGCACCGTTCTCGCCGAGGAGGGCGTGGAAGGTACCGGCCGGAATGTCGATTGAAACACGGTCAAGTGCGATGAAGCTGCCGAACCGCATGGTCATGTCGAGTGTCTGAATACCGACGGCCTTGCCGGACTGGGGAAGAGGCGTGTCGCGTACAATGCTCACTTCAGATCTCCTTTTCGACGAAGGGCACGCAAGGACGGCATCAAGGAAACGCCTCGATCAGGGTTGTCGAATTGGACACCGATCCGAAGACACCGCCCTGCATCTTCACCATCTTGATGGCGGCGAGGTGATTGCCGTAGTCGGTGGCGCCGCAGCAGTCCTCGAGCAGCAGGCACTCGAAGCCGCGATCGTTCGCCTCGCGCATCGTCGTGTGAACGCAGACATCGGTCGTGATGCCGGTCAGGATGATGTTCTCGATCCGCTTCTGGTTGAGGATCAGTTCCAAATCCGTAGCGCAGAAGGAGCCCTTGCCGGGCTTGTCGATGATCGTCTCGCCCTCGGTCGGCTTCAGCTCGTCGATAATGTCCCACCCTGGTTCTCCACGAATGAGGATGCGGCCGCAAGGGCCGGCGTCGCCGATGCCGGCGTTAATGCGCTGTGAGCGCCAGCGCTTGTTTGCGGGCAGATCCGCGAGATCGGGGCGATGCCCTTCGCGGGTATGAATGATGTGGTAGCCCTTGGCGCGCATGGCGGCGAGCACGTTCTTGATCGGCTCGATAGGCGCCCGCACTAGCGACAGGTCATAGCCCATGTGATCGACATAGCCACCCTTGCCGCAGAAATCGGTTTGCATGTCGATGATGATGAGTGCCGTGTTGTCGGGCCTCAGTGCACCGTTGTAGGGCCAGGGATAGGGATCGGCATTGATGTAGTGTCCTTTGGTTTCGACCATCGCGTCCATCGTTTTCTCCTATTCCCCCGCAAGCTTGAATGTTTTTCCAGCCCGTCGAATCCGCCGGGACCGTCCATTGCAGATCATCTATTTCGCGAGCGACAACGCGCCGGGCGCTCCCGCAAGCGAGCGGGTGGGCGACGAAGTCGCGATTAGAATAGCCAGTGTCAGCACGTAGGGAGCCGCGTAGAAGAGATAGTAGCCCTGGGTGACGCCGACGGACTGCAGGGCAGGGCCCAGCGCACCCGCGCCGCCGAAGAGAAGCGCCGCCAGGAAGCAGCCGATCGGGTTCCAGCGTGCGAAGATCACTAGTGCTACCGCCATCAGGCCCTGCCCCGAGGAGATGCCTTCGTTCCATGAGCCCGGGTAGTAGAGCGAGAGATAGGCGCCCCCGACGGCGGCAAGCGATCCGCCGACGATCGTGGCCAGCAGGCGCACGCGGTCTGGGTTGATTCCCATCGCACGTGCCGCGTCGGTACTGTCGCCGACGACGCGCAACACAAGGCCGATCCGGGTGTTTCTGAACGCCCACCACAGAAAGAGCGCAAGTACGCCGCCCAGGATGAAAAGCGCATTGATGTTCAAGGCCGCCTGAACCTGCGGAAGATCGGACCAGGCACCTAGCTGGATCGACGGCAAATGTGGCGCTGCCGGCTGGATGAAGGGCTTGCCGAGAAAGAAGGCAAGCCCGAGGCCGAATTGCATCATGGCGATGCCGATCGCGATATCGTTGACCTTCGGCCACTTGCAGATCCATCCGTGCACCAGGCCAAAGACCGCACCGGTGCCCATGGCTGCAAGTACACCAAGCCAGGGCGAGCCGCTGAGCACGGCGATCGCGTAGGCCGTCATGGCGCCGAAGACCAGCGTGCCTTCCAGCCCGAGATTGATGCGGCCGGAGCGTTCGGTGATGGTCTCGCCGAGGCTGACGAAGATGAAAGGTGTCGACACGCGGATCGCGCCTGCGAAGATGGCGAGGGGGACGCCCCAGATGCCGATGCCGCCCGCGTCCATCATGCACTCCTTTTCCAGAGGTCGGGATTGAAGATCTTGAAGCGGCCGTAGAAGGTCTCGCAGAAGAGGATGACGACGAAGAGCGTGCCCTGCAGCACCAGTACAGTCGCGTCAGGCAATGCCATGCGGCGCTGAATCAGCCCACCCGACGCATCGATGCCGCCAAGCAGGATGGCGACCGGAATGATCGCTAGCGGATTGTGTCGCGCCAGGAAGGCGACGAGGATGCCCGTATAGCCATAGCCCGCCGCCAGCGAGGCATTGGCGCTACCCTGGACGGCAGCGACTTCGATCATTCCGGCAAGGCCCGCGAAGCTGCCGGCGATCGCCGTGAAACCGACGATCAGGCGGCCGACAGGCAATCCCTGGATCTGTGCGGCACGAACGTTGCCGCCGGCGATACGCGCGGCAAAGCCGTAGCTCGTCACCTCGATCAGCACCCAGGAAGCGATGCAGGCGACGACGCCGATGGCGAGCCCCCAATGCACGTCCATTCCGGGCATCTTGCCGAGCATGTACTCTGCGGGTAGGGGAGATGTCGAGGGTTTGTTCAGGCTCGCCGGATCGCGCAGCAGCCCTTCGACGAACTGGTTCATCAGGGCAATGGCGATATAGGCGAGCAGCAGAGAGGAGATCGTCTCGTTGACGCCGCGATAGTGCCGGAGGAAGCCTGCAAGGCCAATCCAGATGCCTCCGACGACCATGGCCGCTGCAGCCATGAGCAGCAGGACGAGGAGAGCAGGCAGCATCCCGATGAACGGCAGCGCAATCGCAGCGGCGGCGACGCCGCCCAACACTACGGCGCCCTCGCCCCCGATGATGACGAGCCCTAAACGGGCCGGCAAGGCGACACACAGTGCTGTCAGAAGAAGCGGGGCGGCCCGGCTAAGGCTGTTCTGGATCGAGAACCAGCTGCCAAAGCCGCCCGTGTACATCAGTTGGAACAAGGGGGCCGGCGGTTTGCCGATCACTAGGATGAAGATGGAGAAGAGCGCCAGCCCGATCAGGATCGCGCCGAAACTAATGACAACAGGTTCCGCTCGCCGTGCCAGCCATTCGAGGACGGGTCTCAGTACGGAAGATCGTTCGGAAGCGATGGAAATTGCGGCAGTGTTCGCCTCGACTGTCATGACGCTTCTCCCTCTGGCTTAGGCCGTGGATCCGACGACGCCTTCCACCAGGTAGTCCATGCTCTCGAGCTCGATAGCATCTTCGGCATAGCTCTTGCCGGCCGCGACGACGACGTTGCCCTTGTTGTCCTTGATCGGCCCCTTGAAGACGGAGAACTTGCCGGTCATCATTTCGGCTAGCGTGGCGTCGAACTTCGTCCGTCCTTCCACGGGCACGGCAGGCCCCAGTGGACTCATCTTGACGAACCCGTCTTTGAGGCCTCCGCGCACGAAGTTGCCGAGCTTTTCGCCGGCCTGCAGCTTCTTTACGAAGTCGGTATAGACGTTACCCCACGCCCATTCCGCGCCGGTCAGGTATTTTTCAGGTGCCAACGGGCTCTGGTTTGCATGGTAGCCGCAGACAAAAGCGCCGCGTCCGGCAGCCGTTTCGACGACAACCTTCGGGCTGTCCACGTGGCAGGTAATCACATCCGCGCCCTGGTCTATCAGTGCGTTGGTGGCTTCAGCTTCCTTGACGGCCAGCGACCACTCGCCCGTAAAGATGACCTGGCAGGTGATTGACGGATCGACCGCGCGCGCGCCGAGCAGGAAGGCATTGATGTTCTGCAGCACCTGCGGAATGGGCTTGGCGGCGACGAAACCGATCTTCTTGCTCTTCGACGTATAGCCGGCCACGACACCGTTCAGATATTGGCCCTGGAAGATGTAGCCGAAATACGAACCGGTGTTCGCCGGGTTCTTGCTTTCCTGCCAGAGCCCGCCGCAGTGCCGGAACTGAATGTCCGGATACTTTGCCGCCATCGCCAGCATATGCGGGTTGAAATAGCCGAACGACGTCGGGAAGATCAGCGTCGCGCCGTCGAGGTTGATCATCGATTCCATCGTCTTCTGGACATCGACCGTTTCCGGGACATTTTCTTCTTCTACGATGGTCACGCCTGGCAGCGCCTTTAGCGCTGCCGCGCCTTCGGCATGCGCCTGGTTGTAGCCGTAATCGTCCTTGGGGCCGACATAGATGAAACCCACCGTCAGCGCGCTCTGGGCGAGGGCGCGGCTTGGCAGCAGGCCAGGCGTCAAAGCGAGTGCGCCGGCTGCGGAAGCCTGCAGGAAATGGCGGCGGTTCATGGAAAGGAGTCTGGTCATCGGAATGCTCCTTGCGGCAAGGGCCGGTTCGAAAACGTTGCAAGAAAGTGTATGCAATGACCGTGCCAGATTATAAACTATTGTTGTTATTGCATAAAAATAAGTGTAGATATGGAGCTGTGCAAACTGTATGCAGATTGTTGTCGTTAAGTGATTAAAAAATAATCCGAGAATTATGTTTGGGCATGAATGGCCGCGTTCGGATTTAAAGCCATTTCGTGTTTGTCAGAATGGACGAATAACCCACTAAAAAGACAAAACTATTTGACTTTTCAGAATACTGGATGAATCTGTATACAATCTAGGGAAGTCAGCGCGAACGTGAATCAGGTCAAACGCAGACAAGTGGTAAGAGCAGGCACGACCGTCGAGCAGATGGTCCGCGCGATGGCTGATATGATCGTCACGGGAGCGTTGTCGCCGGGCGAGAAACTCGATGAGATTTCGCTTGCAGCGCGTTTCGATGTGTCACGAACGCCGGTTCGCGAAGCGTTGCGCGAGCTTGGCGCGATGGGCTTGGTCGATCGAGAACCGAACCGCAGTGCGATCGTGGCCAATGTCACGGAAGCCTATCTTCATTCGATGTTCGAGGCGATGTCGGAATTGGAAGCCATTTGCGCGCGCCTTTCGGCCGAACGAATGACCATTGATGAAAGACGGGCGCTCGAGTTTTCGCACCGCAGTTCCGCAAGGCTCGTCCATGCCGGCGCCAAGGACGAATATGCCGCGCACAATACCGAGTTTCACTCGCTGCTTTATCGCGGCGCGCACAATGATCACATCTTCGAGCTGGTGACGCAGACACGCGCACGATTGGCGCCATTCCGTCGCGCGCAGTTCCGGCTGCCTGGTCGCTTGGCAAAATCCTATGACGAGCACGACGTCATCGTGACCGCGATCATGCGTGGCGATGCAGCGGCAGCCGGTCAAGCGGCTTATTCGCATGTCGCCATCGTGAGCGATGCGAGCATCGTTTTCGCCACAGCAAAGGGTGAGTGACTTTCTCACTGTGCATCGGCATAGGTTCATAGCTAGTTGAAAGAGAAATCCAATCGGAGCGTCTTGATGAAGTTCGTTTAAGGATCGCGATAACGTCTCATGTTCCATAATCTATCTTATCCGACTTCATGGTGTAGCCGCAAAGTTAAAGTGTCCTGTTTCTGCAAAGTTGGAATGTCACTCTCCCCGCGTTTGATGACGTGGGAGATTGCCGGTGGGACTGATTGCGATGAGCGAGCGTGACCTGCAGCGGATCGAGGTTTTGTCGAAAGTCATCGACGGTCGAATGACGTTGGTGTCGGCGGCGCATGTTCTGGCGCTGAGCGAGCGCCAGGTGCGCCGGCTGTTGGAGCGGATCAGAACGGGTGGCGCGGCGTCGATCCGGCACAAGGCGATCGGCCGGCTGTCGAACAACCGGATCGGTTCTGGCGTGCGTGATTATGTGCTGTCGATCGTTCGCGAGCGCTATTGGGATTTCGGGCCGACGCTGGCGGCCGAGAAGCTTGCAGAGCTCGATGGGCTGACGGTGTCGCGCGAGACGCTGCGGCAATGGATGACGGCGGCCGGTATCTGGCGATCGCGCCAGCGGCGTCGCACGTTCCATCAGCCACGGTTGCGGCGCGAGGCTTATGGTGAGCTGGTGCAGATCGACGGCTCCGAGCATCGCTGGTTCGAAGATCGTGGGCCGCCATGTACGCTTTTGGTGTTCATCGACGATGCGACGGGCAAGCTGATGCAGTTGCGCTTTGTGCGCTCGGAAAGCGCCTTCAGCTATTTCGCGGCGCTGGAACTCTATCTGCAGGATCACGGGGCGCCGGTGGCGTTTTATTCCGACAAGCATTCGGTGTTCCGGGTGGCGAAGAAGGACGCCAAGGGCGGCCAGGGCATGACCCAGTTCGGGCGGGCGCTTTGCGAGCTAAACATCGAGATTCTTTGCGCAAATTCAAGCCAGGCGAAGGGCCGGGTCGAGCGCATGAACCAGACATTGCAGGACCGATTGATCAAGGATATGCGATTGGCAGGGATCTGCGACATGCAGGCGGGCAATGCCTTTCTGCCGACGTTCATGGAAGGCTACAACGCGCGGTTTGCAGTTGCCCCTGCCCGATCTGACAATCTGCATCGGCCGGTGAACCTGGCGTTGGACCGGCTCAAGGACATTCTGTGCAAGCGTGAGCAGCGGTATGTCGGGGCGCAGCTGACGTTCTCGTTCGAGCGCCAGCGGATCATGCTGGAAGAGACCGATATCACGCGTGGGCTGGTCGGCCGCTATGTCGAGACCTATGCCTTTTCCGACGGTCGGCTGGATGTGCGCTGGAAGGGGCATTCCCTGCCCTACAGGGTGTTTGACAAGGACCAGCGGGTGACACATGCGGCGATCACCGAGAACAAGCGGCTTTCCGATGTGCTGAGCTACATCCAGGAGCGCCAGGAGCAGTTGCCACGGCCGAAGGTGAAGACCAATAGCGAGAAGAATGGCTACACGCCGCGGGGTCGCAAACCGGGACGAGCTAAGGATTTCATGAACGACCCCGCCGTCATTGCCCGACGGCAACAGGCGCTCTCCGACCTCGATGCGGCGGAATGACAGGCTGCTCCAACTGTCAAAGCTCACATGAGGATTTCGCCGTCAAGATCAATCACCTTTTCATAGCGTGCTCCTTTCGATTTGTATCGAATCCATGGCTGAGCCACCTTTCATGAC